>NZ_CALPCF010000019.1:0-48870 GCF_943192965.1 Senimuribacter intestinalis | reverse complement strand
GGGTCACTAAAGCATAAGGTCTGCCTTTGCCAAGCAAACTTCGCTTCGCTCGTTTTCTTGGGGCAGGACCATTATACATCCAGGAAAATCGGAAGGATGATTGGACTTCTCTTGGTTTTTCGGAAGATGAATTTCCGAAGATCTTCTCTTACGTTGTTCTTAATGGCGCTCCAGTCTTTGCTGCCATTTCCCGATAAGGTATCTTCCAGAGATTGTCTTGCCACAGCTCTGGCATCGTTGATCAGATCCTCGTTCTCTCTGACATAGACAAATCCACGAGAAACAATATCTGGTCCTGAAATCACCTCTCCGCTAGCTCTGTCGATAGCTGCAACCACAATAATCAAACCGGATTCGGACAGCAGTTTTCTGTCCCGAAGAACGATATTTCCAATATCGCCCACACCCAGACCGTCAACCAGTACATCTTCTGCGCTGACAACATTCTGGAACTTCGTTGCATTGCGCTTATCCACAGTAAGCTGATCTCCATTAGACAAAATGAAAATGTTCTTCTTTTTCATACCTATGGATTCAGACAGGGCCGCATGCTGCACTAAATGTCTGTGTTCACCGTGTACCGGCATGAAAAACTTTGGTTTGATTAGCGTATGAATCAGCTTCAGTTCTTCCTGGCAGGCGTGACCTGAAACGTGAATATCCGCTATATCGTTATAAATAACTTCCACTTCTTTCTCGTAAAGTCTGTTTACAACGCTGGATACTGTTTTTTCGTTTCCTGGAACCGGCGTTGAGGATAGGATAACCATATCGCCCTTTTTCAGTTTTACACTGCGATGTTCATCATTTGCCATTCTTGACAGCGCTGACATCGGCTCACCCTGGCTTCCTGTTGTGATAATCACCAGCTGATTGTCAGGAATATTTTTTGTCTTATTCAGGTCTACATAGGTGCCTGCCGGAAAGTGCAGATACCCAAGCTCCTTTGCCAGATTTACTACATTGTCCATACTTCTGCCGGAAACGGCTACTTTTCTGCCGTATTTTGCAGCAAGCTCTACAATTTTCTGTACTCTGTGGACGTTAGAAGAGAAAGTGGCAATAATAATTCGATTCTTTGCCTCTCTGAAAATACCATCCAGCGTCTGACCTACCACTCGTTCAGAGGCGGTATAGCCTTTCCTGAGCACATTGGTACTGTCAGCAAGCATTAAATCTACACCTTTTCTTCCGATTTCAGCAAACTTTGCCAGATCAATAGGTTCTCCATCAATTGGTGTATAATCAATCTTAAAGTCGCCTGTATGAAACAGGCTTGCCGCTGGTGTCTGAATGTACAGACAGATGGCATCAGCAATGGAATGGGTAGTTCTAATTGCCTCTACCTTAAATTCTCCTACTTTAAATTTTTCTCCAGCTTTTACAATATGAAATTTTGCTTTCAGTCCGTGTTCCTTCAGTTTATTTTCTATAAGTCCAAGGGTTAACCTGGTTCCATAGATCGGTACCTGAATCTGTTTTAAAAGATATGGGATTGCACCGATATGGTCTTCGTGACCGTGGGTAATTACCATACCTACAATTTTTTTCGCATTCTTTACCAGATAGCTGAAATCTGGAATGACGACATCAATGCCGTACATTTCATCTTCTGGAAAAGACATGCCGCAGTCAATGAGTAATATCTGGTCTTTATATTCTAAAACCGTCAGGTTTTTACCTATTTCATTGAGACCTCCGATTGGAATAACTTTCAGGTTTTCTGCCTTTTTCGTCTGCTGCGCAGGCTTCACTGTCCTCATTACATTTTTTCTTGGTGAGGATTTTTTCGTAGACTTCTTTAGCGGCAAAACCTCTTTATTCTGCGGTCTCCGGACAGCCGCTTTTTTAGCTTGCGGCTTCTTACTGTTGTAATCTCTCATATACTCCCCTCTACTTTATAACAATATTTACAAGCTTATTAGGGACTGCAATGACTTTTACCACATTCTTGCCCTCTGTCAAAGCTTTTACTTTGTCATCAGAAAGCGCAGTTTTTTCCAGTTCTTCTCTTGTTAAATTATTTGCTACATTTAATTTCTCTTTTAATTTTCCGTTCACCTGAACTACAATTTCAACCATATCTTTCACCAGTGCAGCTTCATCATATGCAGGCCAGCTAACCTCGGTCAAGGTCTTAGTGCCGTCCAGAGTCTGCCACATTTCTTCGCAAATGTGCGGTGTAAACGGTGAAAGGATAATAACCAGTGTATCGATTGCCTTCTTCATGAAGTCCTGGTTTGCGTCTTCCAATTCTTTATATCTGTACAGCGCATTAACAAGTTCCATAATAGAACTGATGGCTGTATTGAAGCTGAATCTTCCTCCTACATCGTCGGTTACTTTCTTGATAGTAGTATTGAGGACATAATTCAATTCCTTATCTGCGTCTGTTTTGATTTCGTATGCACCACCTGTGCCCTGATAATTCTGGGTGAAATCATAAACCAGACGATATACACGGTTTAGGAAACGGTAGCTTCCTTCTACCCCTGCATCGGACCAATCCAACTCTCTTTCCGGCGGTGCTGCAAAGAGAATAAATAATCTTGCAGTATCAGCGCCGTATTTGTTGATAATTTCTTCAGGACTGACAACGTTGCCCAGTGACTTGCTCATCTTCTTGCCGTCCTTGTTTACCATACCCTGTGTCAGCAGGTTCTTGAACGGTTCTTCGTGTTTGGTCAGTCCCAGGTCGTAAAGTGCCATCTGGAAGAATCTTGCGTACATCAGATGTAAAATCGCATGTTCTACACCGCCGATGTACTGGTCAACATCCATCCAGTAGTCGACTTTGTCTTTGGCAAAGGCTGTTTCCTGATTCTTCGGATCGCAGTATCTTAAGAAGTACCAGGAAGAATCCAGGAAAGTATCCATGGTATCCATCTCTCTTTTGGCTTCTTTTCCGCACTTCGGACAAGTGCACTTGCCAAAGGTTTTGGAAGTGGTCAGTGGAGACTCGCCTTTTCCGGTAAATTCTACGTCAGTCGGAAGCAGCACCGGCAGGTTTTCTTCTTTTTCAGGCACCCAGCCGCACTCTTCGCAGTAAATCATCGGAATCGGGGTACCCCAGTATCTCTGTCTTGAAATCAGCCAGTCACGGAGTCTGTAGTTGACAGTTTTCTTACCGATGCCTTCTTCGCTAAGCCATTCGATAACTGCACCGATAGCTTCTTGATTGTTCATACCATCAAACTTGCCAGAGTTAATCATAGTACCTTCTGCGGCAAAGGCTTCTTTCAAGTCATGAACATCAATTTCTGGATTGTTAGAATCTACAACCGGAATAATTTCTAAATCAAACTTCTTTGCAAAGTCGAAATCTCTCTGGTCGTGAGCAGGTACCGCCATGATGGCACCTGTTCCATAACCCATCAGCACATAGTCAGAAATAAAAATCGGAACTTTCTTTCCGTTGACCGGATTGACTGCGTATTTTCCGATGAATACACCAGTCTTCTCGTTGGTGGTGGAAGTTCTTTCGATGTCGTTCATATGCTGTACTTTGTCCAGATATGCAAGAACTGGCGCTTCGTATTCTGTACCCTTTACAAGGTCCATTACATATGGGTGTTCTGGCGCCATAACCATGTAAGTAACACCAAAGAGCGTATCAGCGCGAGTGGTAAATACTTTTAACAACTTATCAGTTTCATCAATTGTAAAATCGATTTCCGCACCGATGGACTTTCCGATCCAGTTTTTCTGCATGACCTTAACCTTGTTAGGCCAGCCTTCCAGCTTGTCAAGGTTGTTCAAAAGTCTGTCAGCATAGTCTGTAATTTTGAAGTACCACTGGGAAAGATTCTTCTTTCCAACCGGTGATTTACATCTTTCGCAGCAGCCATCCACAACCTGCTCATTGGCAAGTACAGTCTGGCAGCTCGGGCACCAGTTTACAGGATTTTCCTTCTTATAGGCAAGGCCCTTGTTGTAGAACTGAATAAAGATCCACTGCATCCACTTGTAATAATCCGGATTGCAGGTCTGCACCTCTCTGTCCCAGTCATAAGCAAGCCCCAGCTGGTCAAGCTGCGCTTCCATTTCGTGGATATTGTCCCAGGTCCATTTGCTCGGTTCCACGCCGTGTTTAATCGCTGCATTTTCAGCAGGAAGTCCAAAGGAGTCAAAGCCCATCGGGTGCAGCACGTTGAATCCCTGCATTGCCTTGCATCTTGCAATGACATCACCGATAGAATAGTTTCTCACATGTCCCATGTGCAGTTTTCCCGAAGGATAAGGGAACATTTCCAGCACATAGTACTTTTCCTTGCTCTCATCAATGTCAGTTTTGAAAGAATCATTCTCTTTCCAGTGCTTTTGCCATTTACTTTCAATTTCTTTAAAGTTGTATTTTTCGTTCATTGCTTTTATTAATCCTCCAAATCTAAAAAGCTGCAGTCGCCCCACACCTTTTCGATATTATATTTTTCTCGCATTTCTTTCGTAAAGATATTGACGATGATATCGCCAAAGTCCATCAAAACCCAGCCGGAGTTCTGCTTTCCTTCAATGTTCTTTACAAGAAGTCCTTCTTTTGCAAACTGATCTTCTACTTCATCAACCAGGCTATTTACCTGTCTTTCTGAATTACCGGTTGCAATCACCAGATAGTCTGCAAATGTTGCTTTTTCCATGATATCGATGACAGCAATATCAAGCGCTTTTTTGTCATCTAAGGTTTTCGCCGCAAGCAGCGCAAAACTTTTATTATCCATTTTCGTTCTCCTTTATGGCATATTGTTTCTGTAAATAATCTCTGGCAGCAATCGTGTCTGTATCAAGGAAATTTCCCTGCTGCCGAACATATTCTATGGTTCTGCTCAGAGAAAGTAAACACGCCTTATCTAAATCTTCTTCTGCCGCCTGTCGGATCTCCTCTACACCCGGATAATTTCGATTTGGCTCAATGGCATCTGCAATATAGATTACTTTTTCCAGCGCGCTCATGGCAGGTCGTCCTGTCGTATGATAGCTGACCGCATTAATAATATCCGGATCTGTTATCCCAAAATCCCGTTCCATCACGATAGCGGCAATTTTTCCGTGGGCCAGATTGCCGTTGTTCAGATAGATTTCAGAAAGTCCCAGATGCTTTACATAGTAATTCAGTACATCGACGCTAACGCCCCGATACATATCGTGAAACAATGCCGCAACCTCTGCTTTTTCGGGATCTGCACCATATTTTTTTGCAAGATTCATTGCAGTAACTCTGACGCCTTCTGTGTGAAGTTTTCTCTTCTCTGAAAAATTCTTCTCAATATACGTCTTGATAGAGTCTGTGTTCATGAATATACCTTTCTATCGGAAAAGGTACCAACGATCTGATAGATTTTCCCTCTTTTATATTTTCTTTAATATCCGTGGAAGATACTTCCAAAATTTTGTTGTGCAAAATTTTAATCTTTGCGTCATAGCATCGGCGTACTTTCTCAACCATCTCAATAGTCTCACTTTCCTTATAACCTGGTCTTACACCGACAACGAAAGGAAACTCCCGCAAAAGATCAGCCCCCTTATACCACGTTTCCAAACTGAGAAACGAGTCTGTACCAAGAATAAAGTGAAGGCGGTCTTTGGGGTACTGACATTTCAATGTCTGCAGCGTCTTATAAGTATAAGAAATCTCTTCGCTGAATGCCTCCACAGTGGATACAACAAAATTTTGATTCTGATGGGCAATTAGACTGACCATATTGACCCTGTCCTCCTCTGCAGCCATGTGACGTCCCAATTTAAAGGGCTGCACCTTTGCAGGCAGAAGAATAATCTGCGAAAGGCCACATTCGCGCATTGCAGCCTTTGCGATGGATAAATGCCCGTTATGGAATGGATCAAAGGATCCGCCTAATATTCCGATATCACTCATGATTACCTCAAGTTGATTCCTAGTTCAGTCAGCTGTTCTTCTTCTACAACGCCCGGCGCTTCGCAGACCATGCACTGTGCATTCTGGTTCTTCGGAAATGCAATGACTTCTCTGATGCTGTGCTCGCCAAGAAGAAGCATAACCAGTCTATCAAGACCGTAAGCAAGACCTCCGTGCGGCGGTGCGCCATATTTGAAAGCTTCCAGAAGGAAACCAAATTTTTCCTGGCATTCCTCCTCTGTCAGTCTCAATGCCTTAAACATCTTCGCCTGTAAATCCTTTTCATGGATTCTGATGCTGCCGCCGCCTACTTCTACACCGTTCATTACGATGTCATAAGCGATCGCTTTAACCTTTTCCGGCGCTGTATCGAGAAGCGGAATGTCTTCTGTTCTCGGATGTGTAAACGGATGGTGCATTGCTTTCAGTTCACCTGTTTCGTCATCCTTTTCAAACATCGGAAAATCCGTTACCCACAGCAAATTGAACTGCTTGTCGTCTAAGAGTCCCAGAATGCCTGCAATATGTCTTCTCAGGAATCCCAAAGTGTCAAATACGACTTTTGCTCTGTCAGCGGCGATGAGAATCAGATCATTCACCTTTGCGTCAAAGACCTTTGCAATCTCAGCAAGCTGTTCCTGCGTAAAGAATTTATTTACGGAAGATTTATATTCGTTTTCTTCTACTCTCAGCCATACCAGACCCTTTGCACCGTAATGTTTAGCCTGCTCTGTAAGCTTGTCGATATCCTTTCTGCTGAACTTGTCGGAAGCGTTATCGATGCAGATACCTCTGACATCGCCGCCTGCGGCAAGCGCATCAGCAAAGACTTTAAACTCTGTACCGGCAACCACATCATTTAAAGACTTTAGTTCAAATCCAAATCTGGTGTCAGGTTTGTCGCTGCCGTAACGCTCCATAGCTTCATCGAAAGGGATTCTAGGAAACGGCACAGCGATTTCTACATCGAGCAGCTCCTTAAACACTCTCTTTAAGAAGCCTTCCTGCATAGCAATCACATCATCTTGATCTACAAAGGACATTTCCATGTCAATCTGCGTAAATTCAGGCTGTCTGTCTGCACGCAGGTCCTCATCTCTGAAGCACTTTGCAATCTGAATATAGCGGTCACAGCCGCTGACCATGAGAAGCTGCTTGAAAAGCTGCGGCGACTGGGGCAGCGCATAGAATCTGCCTTCGTTAACGCGGCTCGGAACCAGATAGTCTCTGGCACCTTCCGGTGTGGATTTGATTAAAATCGGTGTTTCGATTTCGGTAAATCCGTTTTCGTCAAAATAATCCCGGGTCAGCTTGGCAAGTTTATGTCTGAATCTGATGTTCTCTTGCATTTTCAGCTTGCGCAAATCCAAATATCTGTATTTTAAACGAAGGTTATCGTCTACATTGTCATCGTCTTTGATGTAAATTGGCGGTGTTTCTGATTCATTATAAACCAGAAGTTCCTTTGCAAATACTTCGATTTCACCAGTCGGAATATTAGGGTTTTTCGAGCTTCGCTCCTTTACAATGCCTCTCACACCGATGACATACTCACTGCGCAATGATTCCGCTCTTTTAAAAACATCCTCGGAAATCGTATCGTCGAAAGTAATCTGCACAATGCCGGTCTTATCTCTAAGGTCAGCAAAGATTAATCCGCCCAGACTTCTCTGTTTCGCAACCCAACCGTTGAGCACGACTTCTTCATCTACATTTGCAATGCGTAAATCGCCGCAATAATGGGTTCTCTTTAATAATTCTGCCATGTATTTCTTATCTCTCCTATTTTGCTAATTCTTCTGTCAGATCTTCTAATTTTACTTCTCTCTGCTGGGATGTTGCCATTTCCTTTACAGAAACAACGCCTTCAGCAAGTTCGTTATCGCCGATGACTACGGTGTACTGTGCGCCCAGTCTATCGGCATATTTAAACTGCCCCTTGATGTTTCTTGCAAGAGTATCCATCTCAGCTTTCACACCTTTGTTTCTAAGCTGGCGAAGAAGTTTGAGACCGAATGCTTTTGCATCCTCGCCCATGACAGCGATAAAGGCTTTTAGCGGCTCCGGCTGTGGAATTTCAACGCCATTTTCCTCCATCAGCATCAAAAGACGCTCAATACCCAGTCCAAAACCAACGCCAGGAATCGGAGGTCCGCCAATTTCTTCGATGAGGTGGTCGTACCTGCCCCCTCCGCATACGGTTCCTTGTGTTCCGTTACTATCTGTTACAAACTCAAAAGCTGTCTTGGTATAGTAATCCAGCCCTCTTACGATTCTCGGATCTACAATATATTCGATACCCATAGCGTCCAGATTCTTCTGTACATCTGTAAACGCCGTCTTGCAGTCATCGCACAGGTAATCGATCATATCCGGTGCATCTTTTACTAATTCTTGACAGATTTCCGATTTACAATCCAAAATTCTCATCGGATTTCTCTCATATCTGTCTTTGCAGGTATTGCAAAGCTGGTCATAAACCGGCTCCAAGAATTTTTTCAGAGATTCCCTATGTTTCTGTCTGCAGGAAGGACAGCCTACACTGTTGATTTTTAGCTTGACGTCCTTAATTCCCATATCGTGTAAAAAATCATAGCCAAGGCTGATAACCTCGGCATCAGCCAGCATATTGGTAGTTCCAAAGGTTTCAATCCCGAATTGGTGAAAGGCTCTGAGTCTTCCAGACTGCGGTTTTTCATAGCGGAAACACGGTGTAATATAATAGTATTTGGTCGGCTGCACTTCTGCATAGTGTTTGTGTTCAATAAAAGCTCTCGCCACCGGTGAAGTTCCTTCCGGTTTTAAAGTAATGCTTCTCTTTGCATAGTCATCGAAGGTGTACATTTCTTTCTGTACGATATCGGTTGTGTCTCCAACACCTCTTTTAAACAGCTCGGTGTGTTCAAATGCCGGCGTTCTGATTTCCCTGAAGCCGTATTTATCGCAGAATTCGGAGAATTTTTTCTCAACGTACTGCCACTTGTACACCTGTGCAGGCAACGTATCCTTCGTTCCTTTTGGTGCTATGATTGCCATTTTTCTACCTCCATAAATAAATTTTTCTCTTTTCTATCCAGCATTTCTTCAATACGCGCTATGTATTCCTGATAGTTGGTTACATTGGGCACACGTTCCAGACGGTTTTCCTCCGGGTAGTAAACCTTGGTGATTCCTCCCGCTCCAAGGGCAATAATCGTCTGATGTTCGTCCATAATACGCACATTATAAATGCAATCTTTATCTTTTTTGCAGTATCCGGTATTTTCAAAAGCGCCAGCCATATGCTTCTGCCTGTACAGGTAATACGGTATATAGCCAGCGTCCTTGAGGATTTGTCTGCTTTCAGAAAGCTGCTCAGAAACAAGATCAGCTTGTTTATAGTGGAAATCCTTGTCAATGTCCACAAGGCGGGACGCCCGCTTTACCGCAAGACAATGCACCGTAATATTGTCAGGCCCAAGCGCGATAATTTCTTTCAGAGATCTAGCAAAATCTTCCGCAGATTCATCTGGAAGTCCTGCAATCAGGTCTGCATTAATACTGTTAAATCCGTGTTTCTTCGCCATTTCAAAGGCTCTGATGATATCCTCCGGCTTATGATTCCTTCCAATGCGTTCCAGCGTCTTTTCATGCATAGACTGCGGGTTGATGCTAATTCGATCTACCCCTGCCTCTTTCAGCACCATCAGCTTCTCCGATGTAATAGTGTCTGGCCGTCCTGCTTCTACAGTCAATTCCCTAAGCGCCGTCAAATCGAAATTTTGTTTTATCGTCTGCAGCAAAATCCTAAGCTGTTCTGCACTCAGCGTAGTCGGCGTGCCGCCGCCAATATAAATGGTTTCTGCTGTAATGCCGCATTCCTGCATACGCCTTCCTACATAGGTAATTTCCTTTAAAAGCGCCTCAAAATATCTGGCGATTTCACTCTCTGCTACCTGATTGGATGCAAAGGAACAATAGACACATCTGGTCGGACAGAATGGAATGCCGATATAAACGCCTGCAGACTTCGGTACAGCTTTACCGCATGTCCTCTGCTGATGGAAATACATCTCAATCAGCAGTTTCGCCTTTTCTTCTGTTAAATAATACTCGCTCATAAGGATTTGAAGCACAGCATTTTCACTGCCGACTTTTTCGTAGATTTCCCCAGTAAGCTTTACCGGTCTGATTCCAGTCAAAATCCCCCATTGGGGATATACTCCGGTCAGCGCAGATAGCTGATCGTAAATCTGTCTTTTAATCTGATTCTTATCAGAAAAATTTTCTTTATTAAAGACAAGAAACGTTTCTCCATCTTGCTGTACATAATCCTCTGAAACCAGAACATACTGGTCAGGACGAAGAAATATCTTGATCATTTCTTCTAATAAATATTTTTTTTCAAAATGAAAAATCTGAATCTTTATCTTATCTAACAAAAGGATTGTGCTCCTTTTCGTAACCAATCGTAGTTTCGCTCATATGACCCGGATATACCATGGTGTTGTCCGGCAGCACGAAAAGTCTTTCCTTGATAGAATTGATGATTTCTCCAAAATCTCCACCATAAAAATCAGTTCTGCCTATGGACTGGCGAAACAGCGTATCACCGCTGAATACTGCCCCATCTGTAATGATGGACATACCGCCTTTGGTGTGTCCCGGCGTATGGATAAAGGTAAGAGCAGTGTTTCCCACCGTTAGATTTTCTCGGTCTTTCACATAGATATCCGCATCAACGATGACCGGTTTTCCACAGATTTCCAGAGAAACGTTCAAGTTAGAATCCATCAGCATTTCTCTCTCTGCTTCATATGCGACCACTTTTGCACTCGGAAAATCCTTTAAAAAGTCATCGACACCACCAATGTGGTCAGCGTGACCATGGGTCAAAATGATGTATGCTACTTCAATATTCTCTTCCTTTGCTTTTTGGGTCAGCAGCGGGCTGTAGCCGCCTGGATCCACAATAAAACCTTCCTTTGTTTCATCATAAGCCAAATAGGTGTTTACCTGAATCGGACAGGTAATAAATTTAAGAATGTTCATATATTCTTTCCTCTTTCTTATACGACTTGCACCTAGCCAATCGCTGCGCTCTTGGGGTGCAACAGCATAAGGACTTCTCATCAATTTACTTTGTAAATTGGAGCAAGTCCATTAGCTCCTTGCTCTATAAACGTTAGTGACACTCTGGACATTTCTCAGAGTCCGCAATACTCTCTGCATTTGCTGCGTACTGGCAATGGACAGGGTCAGAGTGATATTGACTACGCCGTCCTTTCCGCTCTTTGCATTGACTCCGGAAATGTTCACGTCCATATCTTCACAGGCTCTGGAAATATCCGAAAAAATTCCCTTTCTCTCGCCTGCCGCAATACAAATGTCCGCATTATAGGATTTTCCGACCTTCAGGTCTTCCCATTCTACTTCAATAAATCTTGCTTTCTCTCCTTCTGGAAGCGAAGTGATATTGGAGCAGTCCTTGCGGTGAACAGAAATGCCTCTGCCTTTTGTGATGAATCCGACAATATCATCCCCCGGAACAGGATTACAACACCGGGAAACTCGAATCATCAAATTATCAGCTCCCTTGACAATAATGCCGGGATTTTCTCGCTGGTGACGCTGCATTTTTTCCTTCTTAGCGTCATTTTCCAGCATTTTTTTCTGCTTTTCTTCTCTCTTCTGCTCAAGCTTCTTATCTTCATTAAAATAGCTGAACAGAAGATTTGCGTATTTACTTAAGATGGTAGCGCCTTTACTGATTTGCATATAAGCTTCATCTTGGGTTGCGATATTCATCTCTTTGGTCGCTTTTGTCAGATAGCTTGATTTACCCACAAGCTGTGGATCAAAGCCCTTCTTTCTAATATATTTATCCAGTGCGTCTTTTCCTCTTGAGACGTCATCCGGTTTACTTTCTTTCTTAAGCCACTGCCTGATTTTTGTTCTGGCAGTAGAACTCTTGGCAATTTTTAACCAATCTATACTTGGACCGCTTGAATTCGAAGAAGTGACAATTTCAACGATATCTCCGTTATTCAAGGTATGGTCGATGGTGACCATTTTTCCGTTTACTTTTGCGCCAACACATTTACAGCCAACTGCTGTATGAATTTTAAAGGCAAAGTCCAGCGGCGTAGAACCTGCCGGCAGGTCGATGACCTCTCCCTTTGGCGTAAATACAAAAACCTGACTGGAAAAAAGATCCATTTTAAGAGTTTCCATAAACTCCTTTGGATCGTTCAGTTCACTTTGCCATTCCAGCGTCTGTCTCACCCATGCCAGCTTCATTTCCTCATGATTTTGGTCGCCTTTCGTATTTCCCTCTTTGTACTTCCAATGAGCAGCAATACCATATTCCGCAACTCTGTGCATTTCGTAAGTTCTGATTTGAATTTCAAACGGTTCACCGTTATCGCCCAGTACCGTTGTATGAAGCGACTGATACATGTTCGGTTTCGGCATGGCAATATAATCTTTGAATCTACCCGGAATAGGTTTCCACATGGTGTGCACCTGACCTAAAACAGCGTAGCAATCCCTGACATTTTCTACAATAACGCGAACTGCAGTCAGGTCAAAGATTTCATCCAGCTGCTTGTGCTGCAGTACCATTTTTTTATATACGCTGTAAAGATGTTTGGAACGTCCAGAAATATCATAGTGCATGTTCATCTGGTCCAGTGCTTCTTTAATTTCCTCTATTACTGTATTGATAAATTGTTCTCTCTGCTCTTTTTTCTCAGTAACTTCAGACTCCAGCTTTCCTACTTCTTCCGGGTGAAGATAGGAAAGCGCCAAATCTTCCAGCTCAAATTTCACAGTATAAATACCGAGACGACTTGCTAGAGGCGCATAAATATCAAGAGTCTCTCTGGATTTTTCAATTTTTTTCTCAGGACGCATAAACTGCAGTGTCCGCATATTGTGCAAACGGTCTGCAAGCTTGATAATCAGTACGCGAATATCCTTGGACATGGCGAGAAACATCTTTCTGAGATTTTCCGCCTGCGCCTCTTCTTTACTGTCAAATTTTATGCTTCCCAGTTTAGTGACACCATCTACCAAGAGAGCAATCTCTTCACTGTAGTCACATACGAGCTGCTCTCTGGTATATTCTGTGTCTTCAACGACATCATGCAAAAGCCCACCGACGATGGTTTCCTCGTCCATACCAAGCTGCGCCAATAACTTGGCGACAGCAATAGGATGAATCAGATACGGCTCTCCGCTCTTACGAAGCTGACCATCGTGCAAGGTGCGAGCCGTATCAAAGGCTCGCCCTATTAAATCGGTGTCATAATTTTTATTGATACTGGTAATTTCTTCTAAAAATTTTGCTTTTGTTTCCATTAATGTCTATTCTGCTCCTGCAATCAGTTTAATCTAATTTTGGTTAATTTATTTCTTATTTTTCTTCTTTTCGCTTGCCTGTGCTGCAATCATATACTTGGATTTTTCTTCATTCTTGCTGAATTCATAGAACAGCGGGCTGCACAGGAAGATGGAGGAATAAGTACCTACCAAAACGCCGACCATAAGCGGAATTACAAATTCTCTGATAGACGTCGATACCATCAAAAACAGCGGTACCATGCAAATCAGAGTAGTCAGTGATGTCATGACTGATCTGTTCAAAGTCTGATTGATGCTGCGGTCAATTACCACCTGATTGTTGTCCTTCTTGTAAAGTTTCTTATTCTCTCTGATTCTGTCAAACACAACGATGGTATCGTTGATGGAGTAACCTACTACAGTCAGAATACCTGCGATAAACGGATTGTTAATAGTTACATTGAAGATTGCATAGAATGCAAGCACCATCAGAACATCGTGAGCAATGCCCGCGATAGAAGCAACACCATATTTCCAGGATCTGAATCGGAAAATAATATAAATCAGCATGCCGATTGCTGCAATCAGCACGGACTTCACTGCATTGGTCTTCAGTTCTTTTCCGACTGTTGGGCCAAACTCTTCAGAAGCCAGCACATCTTTATCGGTTACACCAAATTTGCTTTCTAAAGTCTTAATTACCTCGCCTCTTGCGTCGTTGTCAAGAGCATTGGTTGTCTTAATGATAATCTGCTCCTGATTGTCTCCGCTAAGCACAATGGATACGTCTTCCAGATTATATTCAGCAAGTGCGTCCTGTACTTCTTCAGTTGCAACTTTTTTGCCCATATCAAGCTGAATCATAGTACCGCCTGTGAAGTCAATACCATAGTTGAATCCTCTTGCTACAGAGAATATCAGACCTGCAATAATAATCACTGCGCTGATTCCATAGAAAATCTTTCTATTTTTAATAAAGTTGAATTCTTTCTTTAAGAGTTTCTTCTCTGTGCCGTCTTCGTTTACGCCAAAGAACTTGTTCTTTGCAAAGGCTTTGCTGTCAGCAACCAGACCGATGAGAAGCTGGGTTACTACAACGGCTGTAAAGATACTTACGATGATACCAATCATCAGAGTCAGTGCGAAGCCTTTTACTGCTGTAGAACCAATTTCATAAAGCACCACAGAAGCAATCAGAGTTGTAATCTGTGCGTCAAGGACTGTAGTAAGCGCATTCTTAAAGCCCTGAGAAACGGCTACTCTAATAGTCTTTCCTGCTGCAATCTCTTCTTTAATTCTGGCAAAGATGATGACATTTGCGTCAACTGCCATACCGATGGACAGAATAATACCTGCAATGCCAGGCAGAGTCAGCACGCTTCCAAGACCAGCCATAATCCAAAGTACAATCAGTACATAAAGCAGCAACGCGATGTCTGCAACCAGACCTAAGATATTGTACATGATCAGCATTAACAGGAATACCAGTCCAAGCCCTACAGCACCTGCCACAATACTCTTGTTCAGTGCATTAACACCGATAGTTGCAGTCTGTACAGAAGATGTTACTTCGTTTAAGGAAATAGGCAGTGCACCGCCTCGAATCAGTGCTGCCGTATTGGATGCATCCTCCTGCGTATAACCACCGTTACTTGTAATTTCGCAAGTTGTACTGGTGATAACCGTCTGTGCATTTGGAGAAGTTACAATCTCATCATCCAGCATGATGATAATAGCCTGTCCGCGGATTCCTAAATCAGAAAATTCCTGATTTGGTGTTATTTCGTTTGCGGAAGTTTTTCTGGTCGCTTCCTCAAACTTCTTAGAGCCTTCGTTTGTAAACTCCAAAACGATTTTATATCCGCCGTTCTCTGTATCAGTGTCGATGTTAGCATTCTTTACCTCATCGCCGCTGAGTACCTCCGTGCCGTCTGCAAGCAGGAAACGAAGCTGCGCAGTCTTACCAATCTGATCGATTGCCTGCTGTGCGTCTTCCACTCCAGGCATCTCTACTCTAAGTCTGTCGTTTCCTTCAATGGATACAGTCGCTTCGGAAATACCCATTGCGTTGACTCGATTATTCAGAACAGCTCTGGTCTGCTCCATCACCTGCGATAAATCACTGTCTGAAAGTCCCTGTATATCTTCTGCATCGGCTTCAAGAACAACATAGACGCCGCCGTTGATATCCAGCCCAAACTTCATTGCGTCCTTAATGGAATTTATCGAACCAATCCCAAAGATGGAAATATACCATCCAATAAGAAGCGCAATGATGATTAAACTAGCTAAAATTTTTCTTAGTTTTGAATTCATTTTCTTCTTCTCACCTTCTATATAGTCAAAATTTGCCCATAATACCGGCATTTTATTTTACTCTTTATTGTACTACGTTTTCAGAACTTGGGCAAGGGGTAATTCTTAATTTATGAGGCAAACATCAAATCTTCAAAGGATAGCTGTTTTCCAAAATTCTGTATTCGTTTTCTAAAGACAAAACTTTTTACAGTTTAGAAAAACGAGTTGACGAAGTTGTCCTGCCCCACATATGCTAAAAGACTCCCTAACTGTAGGGAGTCTTAATCTAATCATACATATGAACTTATAGAGCCATCTTATTTCTCATCTTCAGGAATTTGCTCTTCTACATCAGCAGCTTTTCTCAGACGTTTAGGCTTAACCTTCTTTTCTTCTTCATCTTCTGCAACTGCAGACTTACCTGCACTCTTACTGGAGCTTACAACTGATGAAACAGACCATCTCATCATCTCAAACTTAACCTTATCAGCACCAACCTGAATTACGATGGAATCTTCTTTGGTCTTTACAATCTTGCCGCAGATACCACCAATTGTGATAATTTCATCTCCAACCTGCAGCGTGTTTCTCATCTGCTGTATGGTTTTCTCTTTCTTCTTCTGCGGTCTAATCAGTAAGAAATACATCGCACCGATAAAAACTACCAGGATTATTAACTGCATTGCAAATGCGTTGCCACCACCGTTACTCATATGTTCCTCCTACATATCTCCAATTCGGATTTTCTATTGGTGCCGGCGATGGGGGTCGAACCCATACGGTGTTGCCACCACGGGATTTTGAATCCCGCACGTCTGCCAATTCCATCACGCCGGCACATTGGTTATATTTTAGCATAACGACTGTTCATCGTCAATACTTCCTTGAAAGAAGAACTGCTGACTATCATCGCTGACAATCAGCAGTTCTCATATGGTGCGGCAAACTGGACTCGAACCAGCACGGTTTCCCACACGGCCCTCAACCGTGCGCGTCTGCCATTCCGCCACTGCCGCAGGATGCGGTTAAATCACAACCGCAAAAAAGATTATATACCATACAGCACAAAAAGTAAAGCATTTATTTTATCTTTTTATTTCTCCTCGTTCTCAGTCACCATGGTTCGTTCCCAGCTCCAGCTTTCACAGCCTCTGTAAATGTCAAAGAAAGTCGGCAGTTCCTCTCCGGTGAATCTAGGTACTGTAATAAACGCATAAGTCTTGTAGCACAGGCAGTAGTACGGCAGCTCATCAGCAAGAACTGGTTTCAGTTTCTCATAAATCCCTTTCTGCTTCTTTCTGCTTAGGCAGGTTTCCATCTGGTTGACATAGGACTGTACTGTGGTGTTTTTGTAGCCGATTGCATTCCCGCTGCTAAACAGTTGCCTCAAATCAAACTTCTTATCGAATTTATAGCCGCCCAGATACAGGTCAAACGCTCCTTCTTTGACTGCTGTTTTATAACTCTGCCAGCCGAGACTTTTTATCTTTACATCAATGCCGATTTCCCTTAGTGAGACGGCAATGCTTTCTGCGGTATCTTCACGATTTCCATCATTCGCATTGACTAAAATGGTCATGGAAACCTTTTTTCCTTCTCCATCTTCCAAAAGCCCATCTTCGTTGACATCACGGTAGCCTGCCGCAGCAAGTAAATCCGAAGCGCCCTTTAAATCCTGGGCATAGGTATCTCCCTTATTCTCAGTACCTAAAAAGCCCGGAAAATAGATTGAATCCGAAGAAATGCCACAGCCTCCGTAGTTGTCATGAATCAAACTTTCCACATCGATTGCTTTTGCGATAGCCTGTCTGACTTCTTTCTTTGCCAGCACTTTATTCTTAAAATTGAAACCCAAATACTCAAGTTCACTTGAACTAATCTTCTCCGTATTCAAATCCTTATCTTCAGCATCAGCGTCAGCGTCCTGGTCTCTGCTCACATAGGCAGTTACCGCTTCCATCGTCATAAGACCCGAGGTTTTGGACTTGTCCGGCAGCACTTTAAAACGCAGTTTGTTTTCCGGCTTCTCACCAAAATAGTACTTGTTAGGATTTAAATTCAAACACTTCGTGTTGTCATAGCTGCTAATCGCATAGGGACCGCTTCCCACAACTCTATCGCTGTCTGCATCGTAATTCGTAGCGGAAATAATTGGAAATACCAAATTATCCAGCGCTGCATCGGCTGGGTCCTCAAAGTGGACAGTCATCGCATATGTATCAGAAATCTGTACCGAATCAATTTTAGAAACGTACTCATAATAAGGTCCGTCAGAACCAATACGCAAAATTGTGTTTATAGTTGCTCGTACGTCATTGGCAGTCAACGAAGAACCGTCACTGAATTTTACGTCTTTTCTAAGCTCCAGTGACACGCTGCCAGCCTGCGCATTGGTATTATAGCTTTCCACCACCTGAGACTTTACACCCAGTTTGTCATCTAAATAAAACAGACTGCTGAATAACAGCTGGCTGATATAATACACATCACTGTCGCCAGATACCAGCGGATTTAAAGTTTCTACCCTGTCCATAGCAAGATAAATTTTGTCCATCGTTTCATAAGTGACCGTTTCCTGCTCTTCCTCCGAGGGACTGACATCGCCGCGCACGATGGCGATGGTGGACAATCCTCCTGCGAGAACTACCACAGCTATTATGATAATAATAATGTGTCTGTGAAGAAAATCAAATACTCTGTAATTCCTATTCCCTTTATTTTGTTTCAGCATATCTCTCTAACAATCGCTCTACCTGCTCATAGAGCGCTTCCTTTCCCTTTGAATTATCTATAATATCTGTAGAACGAGCAATTTTTTCGCTGCTGCTCATCTGATTTAGAATGCGTCGCTTCACTTCTTCAGAAGTAACGTCATCACGAGCCATCACTCTGCGTATCCTAATATCTATGCTTGCATCCACCAGCCAGACCGCATCACACAGTTTGTCCGCACCGGACTCAAAGAGCAGAGGTGCATCTATAAAAACAGGCGCTTCATAGCCTTCTTCCTGCAGTCCAGTAATCTTCTCCTCTATAATCTGTACCACCTTTTTAGTAGTCAATTCTTCCAAAACAAGCCTTTTTTTCTCGTCGGAAAACACTATAGCAGCAAGCTTTTTTCGGTCAAGGCAACCGTCTGTAAAAAGAATATCTTCTCCAAATGCTTCAGTAAGCGCCTGCAAAGTTTCGCTGCCTTTCTCTGTCATAGAGCGAGCAATTTTATCTGCGTCAATGACGGTAAATCCCTTGTCCAGCAAATAATCAGACACTGTGGATTTCCCCGCACCGATTCCACCTGTAAGACCTATTACTTTCATTGCGTTCCCCTACTTTAAATCGTACCAGGTATCGCCCTGATTCAAATCACTTTCCAGCTTTACCTTCAAATCCATAGCATGTTCCATGTTGCGAACCAGGAGTTCTTTCACCTGCTCCATCTCGTCCTTTGCAGTTTTGATAATCAATTCGTCATGAACCTGCAAAATCAGTTTGGAAGCCATATTGCGTTCCTTTAGTTCGCCGTAGACCTTAATCATAGCCAGCTTAATGATATCTGCTGCACTTCCCTGAATCGGACTGTTCATGGCAAGACGTTCTCCCAGCTGACGAGCCATAAAAGTCGAAGAATTAATCTCATGAATATAACGCTTGCGCCCCATCAGGGTCTCAGTATAACCTTTTTCTTTGCAGCTTTCAATCTGACCGTCCATATAAGCTTTTACAGCAAGATGCTTATCAAAGTAATCCCTGATATAGTTTTCTGCCTCTTTTCTGGAAATCCGCAGTTCCTCAGAAAGACCGAACCCACTCATACCGTAGATTACGCCAAAATTTACTGCCTTGGCACGGCTTCTGTCAAGAGGCGTTACTTCATCGTAGGTCAAGCCAAATACTCTGGCGGCTGTATTCCGATGAATATCATCTCCGTTGTTAAATGCAGCAATCAGGTTTTCATCACCCGAAAGATGCGCCAAAATTCGAAGTTCAATCTGAGAATAATCTGCACCGACTAGAGTATAGTTCTCACTTTCAGGCACAAAAGCCTTGCGAAGCTTTCTGCCCAGTTCCTGTCTAATTGGAATATTCTGCAGGTTTGGTTCTGTGCAGCTGATACGCCCTGTCGCCGTCACTGTCTGCTGAAAATGAGCCCGAATCTTGCCATCTGTGCCAATCAATGGTTTCAGTCCTTCTACATAGGTGCTGTTCAGCTTGGTAAGAGTCCGATATTCCAGCACCATATCCACAATGGGATGTAAATCTCTAATTTTTTCAAGCACATCAGCGCTGGTGCTGTAGCCTCGTTTGCTCTTTTTTCCTGCTGGCAATTCAAGCTTTTCAAACAGAATTTCCCCAAGCTGCACCGGCGATTTAATGTTAAATTTGGTACCTGCTAAGGCATAAATCTGATTTTCAATTTTTTCAATCTCACAGGTCAACTGCTTTCCAAAGGTTTCCAAAGTTTCTTTACTTACAGTAAAACCCTCCGCTTCCATAGCGGCAAGAACTTCCACAAGCGGCAGTTCTACTTTTTCATAAACCTGTATCAGACTTTCCTTTTCAAGCTGACTTTGCTGACTCTTTCTCAGTTGTTTAACAGAAAGACACCACTTAAAGCCATAATCTGCATAGCTTTCGTCGCTGTTTCCAAGAAGATCAATCTGTCCGCCCTGCTCCATAAAGGACTTCTCGTCTTCCATTTCATAATGAAGAATCTCAAAGACTAAAGTTTTTAAATCATAGTTGGACTTAGTCGGATCGATGACATATTGGGCAACAGCTGTGTCGAAAGCGGTCACTACATCGTAAAAACCATTCCACATCAAAACATAATAATCCCGGATTAAATCATGTCCTACAAAACGCAGCTTTTTTTTCTGCAGAAACTGTAAGAAGGCTGTCAGGAATCGGTCATCCGATAAGTTTACGTAATAATATTTCTTGTCGCATATAAACCCTGCGCCATAAATGATTGGTTTTTCCACGTGATTGTTGTCGCTAAAGATTTTTAGAATTGCTTCGCTTCCAGCTGTCACTTCATCAAGCAGCTGCATATCCGCTAGCGACTGTACGGTAATTCTAGTATAATCTGCCTCATCTTCGGTAAAATCGGAGGTGATATCAGCAGTCTCCTTGATATGCAGTTTTTTCAAAAAACTATTGAATTCCAGTTTTACATAGAGGTTAATCAGGGCAGTATAATCCGGCTCTTTTGTTTTCATGGATTCCAAATCAATCTCAATTGGCACGTATTTGTTAATAGTCGCAAGTCTTCTGCTCATAGCGGCAAGCTGTGCATGCTCTTCCACTTTTGCCCTAAGCTTTACATTTGCAATTTCCTCCGTATTTGCAAGTAAGTTTGCTATACTGCCAAACTGTGTCAGAAGCTTAATGCCGGTCTTCTCTCCAACACCCGGAATGCCCGGTATATTGTCAGACTGATCACCCATCAGACCTTTCAGGTCGATAAACTGCTCTGGTGTCAGCTGATAACGTTCGATCATCTTCTCTCTGTCATAAAGTTCAAATTCGGAAATCCCTTTTTTGGTAATTAAAACCTGCGTTACATCAGTTGCAAGCTGCAGCGCATCCTTATCGCCTGTGATAATCAGCGGAGCCAAACCTTCCTCTTCCCCGATTCTAGCAATAGTTCCAATAATATCATCCGCTTCAAAGCCGGGAGTTTCCAGATTGGTAATACCCATTGCGGTCAAAATATCTTTCATCAGAGGAAGTTCCATTGCAAGCTCTGGCGGCATTTTCTTTCGTCCTGCCTTATACTCACTATACTCCTGATGTCTGAAGGTCGGCGCTTTCATATCCCATGCCACGGCCATATAATCCGGAGCATAGTCACCCTGGATTTTCGTCAGCATATTGATAAACCCATAAATTCCTTGGGTATAAATTCCTTCTTTTGTAATCATCGGGCGCTGCATCGCATAATACGCCCTGTTTATTAAACTGTTTCCGTCAATAATGACAATTCTGTTTCCCATATGTCTTTCCTTTTCGTTTCTGTATTCCTTTTTAGTATAATGCAGAATGTGCTTTTTTACAAGCAAGGGTTTTGTGAAAGAAAAAACTCCGCAAATTCTAACGGAGTTTCCAAATTATGTAATAGTCTATTTTTTCTTCAGCGCTAGATAATAAATACCTGAGACAAAGACGCTGCCCCCTAAAATATTTCCAAGTGTCACTGGAATCAGGTTATTTACAAAGAACCCGCTCCACGTAATACCTACCTGTGCGCCTCCTGCAAAAATCCCTGCCGGGATGAAGAACATATTGGCGACGCTGTGTTCAAACCCTGCTGTAACGAAAAGCCAGATTGGAAAGAACAGTGAAAAGATTTTACCTACAGTGGAATCAGCGCCGTTTCCCATCCAGACCGCAATACATACCAGAAAATTACATAAAATTCCTCTCACAAAGGCCTGTCCAAAAGGCAGTGCCATTTTTGAAGATGCGATAGAAATGGTCACATCTGTAAGCATGCCGTCACCTGTTCCGAGAAGTCCTGAATAAGCAACCATCCATGCCACCACCATAGAGCCAATCAGATTAGCAAGGTAAACAATCACCCAGTTTTTCAACATGGCGCCTGCAGAAATCTTTCTGTCCAAAACAGCTGCCAGCATAAGGTTATTACCAGTAAAAAGCTCCGCCCCTGCAAAGACTACCATCATCAGTCCCGCCGGGAAAATTACACCAGAGACCATTTTTCCGATTCCGTTTGTCAGAGGTTCTGACAAAAACCGGTATGCACCCATATTAGCGCCAGCTCCTGCGATTGCAATAAAAAAACCTGCCATAAGACCTAAAAGTATCAGCTGTTTCACTGAATAGCCCGTCTTCTTTACGGCAGAATCAATCGTCGCTTCTAAAATTTGCTGTGGATTTTTCTGTGACATAAAACTTCCTTCTTTCATTATCTATAGACTTTATAATTATAGCAACTTTTACTCAATAGTCAATAACTTTACAGGTTCAAAAAAAGAAACAAAAAAGAAAAGTAGCGAGTTTCCTCTCTACTTTTCCATAGTATAAGAAAATATTTCTATGAGTTTAAAAACTAATATTCCCTTTTAATCCACTGCAGATGAATACCTATATATTTTTTTCTTTCTTTTCCTTACTTTCTGCTAATTTTGCTGCCTCTATACATCTAAGTCTTTCCTGCTTGGCTATATGACGCATATATTTAGGCTGAGGACCTTCTCCTGAGTAAACCTTTTCCCAAAATGACTTTTTAGAGTTCTTGGTTGTTGCTACCACTTTCTGTTCAGATGGTGCAGAAACGCCCATTAGCATCAGTTCTTTAAGAGATGGCTCCTCTTCTCCCCTTTGTTCTTCGCTATTTTTTGTTAAATAGTAACGAAGTACTGTTAAAGAAATTACAATTATCATCACTAAGAATATAAAAATACTCATCATAATCCCCCTTTTTTCCTATATTATCTACTTGTCATGCACAGGAAAGTTTTAAATGTTATTAGGCGCCCATTATACTTAGAATAGTCAAAAGTGGTGATCTCTCCCGTGAAACTTCACTTTGTTTAGGATAATCAGGATGATCAAACCATTCTGAATAACTATTGTCAATCTTTTTTCTCCATTGTCCCTTCCAAGTAGTATGATATTCATCATACAATTTGCGTTTATATGTTGAATTACCAACTCTTCTTTGATAAACAATATAATGTTTCTCCGAATAGCAAAAAGCTCGCTTTGTAGCATTCGTACTATTTTGACCTGCGGGGTAAACATACTCATTTGACCGTCTGTCTTTCTCTATCTCTACTTTTTCGGTATAATGCCTTCCCACCATTATATCATCGGCTTCCCCACTAAATACACTAAGTCCTTCAACAATTGTTTCCGAAGTGATACCATCCGAAGTAACTTCTTTGGTTTCTGCATAAATACTGTTACTTGTGCCAAGTAACAAAATTAATAATAATGGCATTACTCTCTTAATTGTTTTTTCATTTTTCTCTCCTTTCTTTATATTCATAAAATTTGCAAATTATTTAATTATTTTAATCATATCGCATTTAATTCTGAATGTCAATATATTTATAATAACTTCACAATGATAAGTTCAAAAAAAAGAACACCGACTGGCAAAATTTTATAGTGCTATCGAAAGGAAAATGCGGTATAATAATAGTAGCCTAGAACTCGCGTTAAGGATTCATAATTGAACCTACACTTTCGCAACGGGAATCCGGGTCCAGGGAGCCAATGTCAAGCCTCCATAGAGTGGAAGACAAAAGCCCCGGCAGGATACCCACCTATCAATAGATAGGGCGTCAATTATATCCTGACGGAGCTTTCTGGGTTTTTTCTTTTTCTAAAATCACAGATTTTCCAGATAAAACTTCGTAATCTCATCAAAGATCATATCCTTAATTTCTGATTTCTCAAAGCCCATTTCATAACCATGAGGACTTTTTACCGATGTGATTTCAATGGTTTTCACATCTTCATATGACCTGGCACATTCCAACGATACCTCTGGCAGCACCACATAATCCTCTGTATTATAGATAACTAAAACCGGCGCTTGAAATTTATATCCGGTTTCCGACGGCACGTAATCTTCAATAGAGCGAAAAAACTCCGGTGTCAGTATCACTTTCTGATGAGTCACGCTGCCTTTCTCCCTCGCTTCTCTTTTGAACTTCTCCCAGTTCTTTGCGCCGCCCATATAACGCTGAAAGGAGTCTCCGTTTCCTGCCGGCGCAACCAGCACCATTGCCTTGTAAGCATATCCGCCTGCATGTTCATTTCCACAGTACATCGCTGCTCTGCCACCCAGACTTCTTCCAAAGATACCAATTCTGTCCGGGTCGACGTTATAATGCGCTACCATATAATCGGTGCAGAGCACCTGATCTGCGACCATAGTGTCCACCGTATACTGATTCGTCTGCTCTGTCTCAGTATCCGCTTTTTCATAGTGACCAAAGTCCATACGAATCGTCGCAATACCATTTTCAGCAAGGTGCTGCGCTAGATACTTTCCACCGGCGCTGTTCATATTGCCATGAAAACCGTGGCTCAAAAATACCAGCGGCAGTTTCTCCTCCTCCCAGTTTTCCGGTATGACAATCTGCGCCTTAGTGT
The DNA here is from genome assembly GCF_943192965.1 of Senimuribacter intestinalis. Taxonomy (NCBI): domain Bacteria; kingdom Bacillati; phylum Bacillota; class Clostridia; order Peptostreptococcales; family Anaerovoracaceae; genus Senimuribacter; species Senimuribacter intestinalis. The sequence goes on along the minus strand of NZ_CALPCF010000019.1, from coordinate 24,248 downwards.
AAGTTTCTTCCTCATTTTTAATCATCACGTCAAGAGTACAAATGCCCTGATTCTTAGACTCACAGCCTGTCAAAGCCCATAGAGAGCCTGTTAAAAAAAGCATTAGAAGCAGGATTGTTACTTTCTGTTTCATCATCTTAGTTTCTATCGAAATCTTCCTTCATAGCCTTTATTTTTTCTTCATCACTGAATATCTTTGCAATCTGCAGTGCAATAATTTTTGCTCCATCACGGAGTGCCTGATGAGCCCTGTCTGTCTTCATAGCTTCAGCAAACCCTCTTGTGTGAATTGGCACATTAGGTTCAGTTACCTGCAGACAAGGATGGAATCCCGGACAAACATAGCTGACATTACCTGCATCAGAAGAACCAAATATTTTTTCACTGTCTCCATTCAGTTCAAGTCCAAGCTCCTGATAGATTTCTGCCAATGCTGCGATACCTGTTGAATTTGCTTTCATATTGTCATAAGTAGCAGCCGTTGGAGTTTTGCACCAAGCTGTCTGTGTGGCTATTGCTGCACCTTCCGCACATAAATCCACCTGGTCAATTAATTTCTGAAGATACTTTTTATCCAGCGCCCGAATATAAAACTCAGCAGATACCTTTTCCGGTACAATATTCGGGGCTTCTCCTCCATTTCTAATGATTCCATGAAACTGTGCATCCGGCTTTACATGCTGTCTCAACATATCTACAGCATGAAACATCAGCTGTGCCGCATTGAACGCATTTCTGCCCTCCCAGGGAGCCGCCGAAGCATGTGCCGCTGTGCCGTGGAATTCATACAGATAAGAGGCAAGACACTGCAGTTTCGGAGCCAGCAGATTCCCATTATATAGATGTACCATGATTGCCATATCATAACCGTTAAAAGCACCTCGCTCTGCCATGGCGCATTTCGCACCGTCAGTCTCTTCAATTGGTGTTCCAATCACATGAATATCTGCATTCAGCTCATCCTGTAAATCTTTAGCTGCAAGTGCAGCTAAAACGCTGATTGAGCCACTTAAACAGTGCCCGCATGCATGACCAATTTCTGGCAGTGCGTCATATTCTGTCAAAATAGCAATCTTATACTTATGATTGTTGGCACCGTAAATCCCCTTAAACGCTGTAGGCAGCCCAGAAAATGGATACTCCGTTTCATAGCCATGAGACCGCAAAAGTTCTACAATTTTGCAGGAAGTCTCATATTCCTCTCCGGAAACCTCTGGATGATCAGCAATATCATCGTTTAAATGTACAAGTTCTGCATAATACGCTTCTATTGCCTTGAAGATTCTTTCTTTTAGTTCGATGTAATTCATCTCGCTCTCCTTCCTTTCAGATTCCTCTGAACACTGTCAATATATGTTTGATTGTATATTTGGCGTTTTCAAAAAATGCCGACTTCGGCTGTTCTTTTCCTCTATCTTCACTCCAAAATTGTGCTTCAAATTTATCCATAATCTGTTCTTTTGAAAAACCCTGATCTGCCCAATAAAGGATAAAATCTCTCTCGCTCTCTGCAGAAGCAATATACATGGAAAAATAATCCTTTGCAAAGAAGTCCGGCGTGATACCATAGTGAGGTGAAATCACTTGTTTCGGTTCGTATTTTTCACACTTTTTCGCTGCTTCTATGGTATCCTCATAGCTTTTTAAAATAGCCGTATGCATGTTGTCCGGATTGATGAAAACGCCTGTGCTTTCAGAAGCGAACATCAAGCCTTGGGGTTCCAGCACATAGGTCAAGGAACAGTCTGTATGTCCCTTTGTTTCCAGTACGTAGAAATATTCGTCATCTCCGAGGTCGATTTTATCTCCTTCGCAAAGAATCCTATCAATGCGCAAAGGCTCAACCAGCACCGATTCTGTACCCGGCGCAAAGACATCTCTGGCAGCATTTCCAAGGCGAAGCATCGTCTTTTTTGCACCATCGCTTTCAAAGACCGACTTTGCCTTTGCTGCGCCGCAAACCGTTACCTCCATCCACCTTTTTATAATATAAGGGAGCGCACCGATATGGTCATAATGAGAATGAGACACCAGTACATAATCCACAGTTTCTCTGCCTCGTGCTAAAAGCGCCTCCTCAATATTCGTGATAAGCCCCTCGTGGCAGTATGCCATACCACAGTCATATAGAACTGTTTTTTGAGGCCCAAAAATCAGAAGGCTTTCACCGCCATGACCGGATGTCACACGTACAATATTTTCCGGATAATTAAATCTGTCATGACCGGGAAATTCCACAATCTGGTCACTCTTCTTTTTCAGTATCTCCATCACTTGAAATTCCCTTCTTTCTGTGATTTTCTATGTAAACCTTGATGAAATTTATGCAGATCATCAGGATAATTAAAAATCCAATATAGCCTTCTATTGGATAAAGGTACGCAACGATGGTTTTAAATCCGCTGAGACCGCAGCCAAAGCCAATAAACGCACCGCCAATGAGAATATATTTTTTTATAGGCGTCTCCTTAATCTTAGTTGAAAAGCCATAATATGTGCTGGTTGCTGCAGAATAAATTGCAAGAAACAACACTGCACCGAATGCAATGTTAGCTGCCGGATGCAGTCTGGCAGAGTATGCCAGCATTGGCAAATCCATATTCTGCGTGAACGCCATATCCTTGCGAAGTGCCGTAATCAGAAGCACAGTCAAAAGCGCCAGCATGAAACCGCCAGCACCAGCTCCAAGAACGCCGCTCTTCTTATCTTTGGCGTTAACAGAAGAAGACGCCACAATTGGAATCATGCCTAGCATATTATATGAAATAAACAGAAATGCCGCCAAAAACCAGTTAGGCGCCATAGCACTGACCGGAAATCCACCCGTCGCGCCGCTCTGCTCTATATCTGATAAAATCACTGTAATGCACAGCACGATATCAATGGCAAAGAGCACCGGCGCAGTGTATTTGAAGATTTTAGATACTCTTTCAAAACTGCCCAGTACGGTGAATATTACCATGATGACGATAATGATACCACCCACTGCCTGATGAATGCCAAACTGCTGTGCGAGGAAAGAACCGCCGGCTGCCGACATGGACACGATAATAGTATATAAAATCGCCGCCATGAAATAACCTACAGCACCTGTCAGCTTCGGATTATCTGAAAACACGATAATACGCCCCATATCCGCAGTATCCAGCGAACGAGCGATGTATGCCACCATCATACCAATCCCCATAAACAGAATTCCTGCAATGGTTATTCCGATGTATCCCTTTGCACCAAACACACCGAAAAACTGCCAGCCTTCTCGCCCTGACGCAAAGCCTGCGCCCATGATGGTTCCTACATAAAGAGCAGCCACATTAAAAAGATTTAGCTTTTTATCTTCCATAATCTATTCCTCCGCTTTATTTTTGTTATCGCTGATTTCACCATAGGTAAAGAAAATCAGTCCAATCCAGATGATAGCAAACGCACTAAACTGAATTGTATCAAATGCCTCTTTGAAGAGGAAAATTCCTAAAATCAATGAAATGGATGGAGATATGTACTCGGTCAGCCCCACTGTAATCAGCGGCAGCTTACTTGCCGCAAAGGAAAACAGTGCCAGAGGAACTGCCGTTGCAATTCCTGCAAACATTAGCAGGATAAACTTGCCGCTTCCTGCTGTCAGCGCGCCGACTCCTGCATTCTCATAGTAGCAGACAAAGCCCAGCGCAACCGGTGCCAGAAAAATCGTCTCATAAAGGAGCGACTGCAGCGGAGCAGCGCTGACGCTCTTTTTAATTGCTGCATAAATCGCAAAGGAAAGGCCCAGACCTACTGCAATCAGAGGCACCTGCTTATATCCAATAATCATGACCAAAAGCCCGCAGACAGCAAAACATACCGATATTTTCTTCCAATTGTTAATCTTCTCTTTATAAATCACCACACCAAAAAGGCAAACCACCAGCGGTTCCAAAAAATATCCCATGCTGGTCTGAATGACCTGCCCTGCATTAACTGCCCAGATATAGATGCTCCAGTTAATCGTGATAATAATGCCCGCTATAATATAAGTCAGCAGACTTTTTTTACTCTCAAACATGGGTTTAAACACATTCTTTGGCCCATACTGAAATGCACATGCAATAAAGCATACCACCGCCATCAGTACAATTCTGTAAAAAATAATCACCCCTGATGGAATAGGTTTCAGACTGTTCCAGTAAATGGGAAGAAGTCCCCAAACAATGGCGCAGCCGATAGCGCTGGTTAAGCCGATTCTATAGTTCCTCTTGTCCATAAATTCTCCTTGCATTCTTTCTATAATCTAACATAATATTTTATCATCGAATCGTTGAATTTTCAAGAGTTTGTTCAAATGCTACATATGGTGGCGCATGGAAAGAGACTTCTATTTCGGAAACTGGTTATTTGACCGCACAGACCGTAAATTGGTATCATGCGGTCAGATTAGAGAATCCGGTTACAGCATTTCTGGCCGTAACCGGTTAGTTTTGAATCAATACGGTCAAAACTTATCATTTGTCGGCTCTATATGACGCAACGACATGTTTATTATTCAAAAATATTACAATATTTTCCAAATCTGCAGATAAGACTACCCTGAATTTCTCTCAACCAGATGAATTTTCTTTGTGCAAATCTGTTTATCATCCTTTTATGACCGTAATTAGTCTAAATGACGGGTTTGCGGTCATTTTAGGCTTCACACATTTTTTACAAATGACCGCAAAGGCTGTTTTTGGCTGCTGTGCGGTCAAATTTGTCGTTTCTAAGAGAATTCTTAGGATTTCGCATGCTTGAACAGATTCGCTTCCTTATAGCCACACAAAAAATCCCCCATCTACCAAAGTATGGGGGATTTTGATTTTGTTTAGAACAGTCCTCCAAAGAGGCCTCCGCCTCGGTTGTTGTCATTTCCACAAAACAGAAAATACAACACAACCAGTAAAATAAGTATACCCAGACCACTTCCGCTGTCGTTATTGCAGCAGCAATTGTTCTGCGGTCTCACGCAGCAGCATTCCGGCGCCGGCTCACAGCACGGTTCACACGGTTCGCAGCAGTCATTTCTGAAGTCTCCCATAAAAAACCTCCCTTATGTTTTATTTCATCATATGCGGGAAGCTTTCTATTGGTTACTGAAAGATACTAACCCTCAGCATTAGTACTTTTCACCGATTTTTCCAGAAAAGGTACTAAAAATTCGGGGTTATTTTTTACTAACGAAAAGATTTCTGGCGATAAAAGTGAAATTCAGTCATGTTTTTTAGACTTTTACGCTTTCATTTACATATAAACATCCAAAATATAGAAATTATTTCCTCAATTTCTATATTTTGAATGAAACAAATGCAGTACTTTCGTACCTTTTCGGTAAAAATCTGCGATAGGTACTAATTCTCCTCAGCAAGATCAGCGTAAGTCATCATAAATTCCTCTACTTCATAGCTGAACGCGTTTGAAAAATCATAGAGATACTCTTCTCCGTTGAGTTTTTCCAGTCTGGCGTCGGCTAGAGCATCCCGGACCGGAACAAAGGATGTTTCACCCGACGGCACTTTCCTTACCTCCACTTCACTTTCGGAGGAATACCAAAGTCTGAACCGATTAAACTCGTCCGCCAGGTTCAGCTCTGCATTGTCCTCACCCTTGCGAACAGCTTCAGAAAGTCCTACCAACACACGCTTAATATTTTCAAGCAAGTTATACAGGTCAATCTGATCTCCCGGCACATTCTCCAAAGTTTCGTAAAAATAGCTTTCACAGAGTTCCGCAAAGGTCTTCATATCCACATCAGTGATCAGTTCATAGACTGCGTCGCTATCGATGAGACCCTCGTGTTCTACAAAATCAGCAAAATTCTCAAAGTATTCAAATTCTGCGCCAGCCTCAATATCTAAAAGTGCAAATAATTCCTCTTTATCCATCGTATCCTACCTACTTTTCTTTAAATATCCAAATTCTTAAATCGAATGTTCAGTTCTTCTTTTTGCCTGCCCAGAATGTTCTGGATCATGTTGACAAAGTTTTCCGAAAGGTCGCTGGCATAAAATACATTCTCGCCTTCCCTTTCTGCAGCAAACATTTCTCTTTTTTCCAGCTCAATATGCACAGCTGTTGCCACTTCTTTGGAAGAACTGATTATGCGAAGTTCCGGATAAATCCGCTTCAGATTGTCACTAATCAGCGGATAGTGTGTACACCCCAGAACCAGACGGTTAATCTGATTCTCCCTGATAAAATCATCTAAATAATACTTGACGGTAAGGTCCATAATCTCATTGTCGATAATTCCCTCCTCAATTAGCGGCACAAAGGCAGGACAAGCCTTGGAATAAAGCTTAAGTCCCGGGTGCTTCTCATTGATCTTCTGCTCATAGGCATTGGACTTAACCGTCACTTTTGTTGCGATGATTCCAATGTGATCGTTCATATTGCACTTGTTTGCAATTACCTTTGCTGTCGGTGAAATGACGCCGATGACCGGAATATCAGGATAAGCCTTTCGCAAATCCTCAACACAGGTCGCACTCACCGTATTACAAGCAATCACAATCATCTTGACGCCCTGCTTAATCAAAAAATCTCCGATTTGCATAGTAAACTGCCTGATGGTGTCCGGCGACTTGGAGCCATAAGGCGTTCTTGCCGTATCACCAAAGAAGATAATCCTCTCTTTCGGCAGCTCGCGCATTATATGGGGAATACTGGTAAGTCCACCCAGTCCCGAATCAAAAAAACCGATTGGTCTGTTATCCATCTATACTATTCCTTTCAGTTTTGTGTTATACTACTCCTATCAGTCTTTTATTATACTACACTGGAGGTAGAAATGGGAAACAAAAAATTAAAAAACAGAAATGAAATTGATCCAAAGTATCAATGGAACATACAGGCGATGTACGCAAATGCTGCCGCATGGGAAAAGGATATCGAAGAAGTATTACAGCAAACAGCTGATTTTTCAAAGTTTCAGGGACATTTAACCGAAAGTCCCGACATGCTCCTTGATGCGTTTACAACAAAAGACGCTATCTGGCAGAAACTGGAGCGCGCTTATGTCTATGCCAGAATGAAATTGGATGAAGATAACCGTGTGTCCGCTCAGCAGGCCATGTACGACAAAGTCAGCGGTGTTATCGCAAAGGTTTCCGCTGCCATGAGTTTTATGACACCGGAGCTTTTATCCGCTTCTGAAGAAACCTTGCGCAGTTTTATCAAAGAGCTGCCCGCTCTTTCACAGTACACCTTTGTTATTGAAGATCTGATCCGTGAAAAGAAGCATGTACTTTCTAAAGAAGAAGAGAATATCTTAGCACAACTTTCTGAAGTGACTGATGCGCCGGATACAATCTTCACCATGCTGAACAATGCAGATATCAGTTTTGGTACTATCAAAGATGAGGACGGAGAGGAAGTTTCCCTCACCCACGGCAACTTTATCAGCTTTATGGAAAGTCACGATAGAAATGTGAGAAAATCTGCGTTTACCCACGTTTATGAAGCTTATAAAGGTCTTGTAAATACCATTGCTTCCGCTTACAACTACAATGTAAAAACCGATGTCATCGGTGCAAACATTCGACATTATGACTCTGCCAGAGCCGCTGCTCTTTCCGGCGGCAATATCCCGGAATCAGTTTACGATAATCTTATTACTGTCGTACATGAGTATTTACCCGTACTGCATCGCTATATCGACCTAAGAAAAAAGGTACTCGCAGTTGATGAACTGAAAATGTACGATATTTATGTGCCTCTCGTTGAAATTCCAAAGCGGAAAGTTTCTTTCGAAGAGGCCGTAAAAATCATGGAGGAAGGATTGGCACCTCTGGGAAATGCTTATATGAATCGCGTTCTTTCAGGTATTGATGCCGGCTGGATTGATGTTTACGAAAATGAAGGAAAAACCAGCGGCGCTTACAGTTTCGGATCTTATGACAGTTTTCCTTATATCCTTTTGAACTATTCAGATACCTTAAAAGATGTATTTACGCTGGTGCACGAAATGGGTCACTCCATGCACGCAAGCTACACAAGAGAAACTCAGCCTTTTACCTATGGCAGTCACTCTATCTTTACGGCAGAAGTTGCCTCCACAGTCAATGAATCCCTGCTGATGCAGCATCTTTTAAATAAAGAAACAGATCCGACCATGCGCAAATATCTTCTGAATCTGTATATCGAAGAATTTAGAACTACCCTGTTCCGTCAGACTATGTTTGCAGAATTTGAACATATGACACACAAATATGTAGAAGAAGGCGGCTCTCTAACTGCTGACTGGTTATGCGAAAACTACGAAAAGCTGAACAAGGATTACTTTGGTGCCAGCCTTTCAGAAGACGAATATATCAAATATGAATGGGCAAGAATCCCGCATTTTTATAGAAGTTTTTACGTATATCAGTATGCAACCGGATATTCCGCAGCGACCGCCATTGCAGGCAAAATCCTAAAGGAAGGCGAAACTGCAAGAGACGCCTACATTGAGTTCTTAAAGACCGGCGACAGCAATTATCCCGTAGAACTTCTCAAAATTGCTGGTGTTGATATGAGCAGTAAGGAGCCTGTAATTCTCGCCATGGAAACCTTTAAACAGCTGGTAGAAGAACTTGCAGCTCTCCTGTAAAACCTCTTGAAAAGCCATTTCAGATGTTATAGAATACTTGATATGAATAAAAAAATTTATATTTACGCCAACGACAGCGAAACATCAAAGAGAACGAAAAAGCAGTTAAAACAAAAGCTGGATAATTCCGGCTTTGTTTTACTGCCAAAATACACCGAAAAAGCGGACCTTCTGGTCTGCATCGGCGGAGACGGCACCTTCCTAGAAGCCATACATAAGTTTGACTTCCCTACTATGCCGATCATCGGCATCAATACCGGTCATCTAGGTTTTTTCCAGGAAATCATGCCCTCTATGCTGGATGATTTTATCTTCTACTATACACAAGGACGCTATTCCATTCAGCAGCTTTCTACTGTTAAAGTGCGCATCACTACAGATATCGGAACTGCTGAGCATGTGGGACTCAACGAGGTGCTCCTAAAGGGCAATTCCACCTACTCCATTCACTTAAATATTTCCATCGGCGGCAGCTTTATTGAGCGTTTTTCGGGAGACGGACTGCTGATTGCTACACCTGCCGGAAGCACCGCCTATAACTATTCTCTGGGCGGCAGCATTGTAGATCCGAGGCTGAAACTGCTTCAAGTTACACCAATTGCGCCGATGAATACCACCGCCTATCGTTCTTTTACTTCAAGCATTCTGCTGCCTTCGGATTTATCCCTTGGCGTTGTACCGGACATGAATGAGGAAAAGAATAAGCTGTGCGTAGTTTATGACGGCACCACTGCCGAATACGAAAATATCAAAGAAATCGAAGTCAGCTTCTCTGACATTCACGTCAACCTGATGCGCTTTGAAAACTACGATTTCTGGACGAAAGTAAAGAGTAAATTCCTATGAGCAAGTTTCAATATACCATCACAAAAGAAGACGAAGGCATGACCATCAAAGCCCTTCTCAGAAGCAAATTCAGCTTCTCCTCCCGCCTTTTGAGCAAGCTAAAATTCCAGCATCTTGTCTTTCTCAACGGAAAAGAAGTGGCAGGCTGGATTTCTCCTAAAGAGGGCGATGTACTATCTATTAAACTGCCGGAGGAAAAAAGCGACTTTCCTGCTGAAGATATTCCCATTTATCCTGTCTATGAAGACGATGACCTGCTCGTCATCAACAAGCAGCCGGGCATTATCGTCCACCCCACCAAGGGACATCCTTATCACACCATCGCCAACGGTCTGATGAAATACATGGAGGATACCAATCAGTCCTTTAAAATCCGCTTCGTAAACCGGCTCGACATGGACACCACCGGTCTTTTAATCGTGGCAAAAAACTCCCATGCCCAGGACGATGTGGTAAAGCAGATGAAAGCTAATACTACTGAAAAACGCTACATCGCACTGGTCGCAGGTATTATTGCCGAAGATAGCTTTACCATCGACCTTCCTATCGGCAGACCAGACCCTGAGGATGTAAGGCGAAAAGTCATGGAGGAAGGCGGATACCCTTCCGTGACCCACGTAAAAGTCCTAGCCCGCTACGAAGGAAAAACCCTGGGCAGCGGACTTGCCGCCTACCAGGGCTATAAAGACAGCATTATGGAAGATGAAAAAGTCACAGAACCAGCATTTAAACCGGGTGATCTGATTACCGTAAATGGCGATTTAATTACAGTAACCGAGCTTCCTGCCGGATTTACGCTGGTAGAGCTGCTCCTTCAAACCGGCAGAACCCATCAGATTCGCGTACATATGTCCCATCTGGGTCACCCTCTCATCGGCGACCATCTCTACGGCGGCTACAACCCTTCCCTTTTAGATAGACAGGCACTGCACGCCTATATGCTGAGATTTTCTCACCCAGTGACAGGAGAGCCCCTTGAAATCAAAGCGCCGCTCCCTGCGGACATGGAAAAACTCATCGAAAAAATCAAAGAAGCCTGAGACCTTTTATTCACCGGATAAAAGGTCTTTTGGCGATATCCGTCTAATTCTTAGGGACAGAATACAGGTTACTGCGAAAACAAACAGAACCAGAAGTGCGCCGCAGACTGTAATAAATCCTATTGGCACTGTAAAGGTGCATTTTACTATCCCAATTCCCTGTAAGAACAAAGCTGTCAGCGGATTGATAATTAAAGCACTGATGATAAGCCCTACTGCTGCAGATAAAATCACAACAGGCATAAAGCTGAGCGCCGTCTGCAAGATCAGTTGCCATGTTGTAAATCCTAAGGCTTTCATAATACCATAATCTTTCTTTTTTCTATTGAGCATAATCCGAACTAGCAGGTACAATACGAATACCGTAATCAGAAAGCTCAATGCTAGAATTGCAATGACAATTATCTTCATCAACGAAACATAGACCTTCGAACCGCCTATAACAGCTGAAGCCACATTAATGGTGGTATTAACCTGCGTGCCGAAGGCTTCACTGATTTCTTCGTGAAACTCATCGATATCCACGCCTTCTGCCACATCAATATAAAAGCTAAGATTCTGTAAATCAGCCATTCTTTCATAGCCAGATCTCGTCAAAAGACAGTCCTTGCCCAAATTATTGGAAATCTGCGTCAGCCCGCAGATGAGATATACCGCCTCTTTACCACCGGCACTCAGCGTAATCTCATCACCTATTTCCAAATCTTTTTCCCCAGCATACTTGCCAGCAAGCGCCACCTCATTATCATACTTTGGAAATCTTCCGTCAAACACCACATTCTGATTATTTACATCGTTAAAATCGTCACAGCAGGTCATCATAAGAGCGACCCCGTCTTTATGGCGAACCTCCTCGCTGTGATAAAGATACACCTTCTCCACCTTCTCATCTTCTGCAAGACGCTGTAAAAAAGCATCTTCTGCGCTATGGTCGATGCTGATACAGGAATCCGCTGTTTCTCCTACGATTAGATTAATAAATGGCTCCATATTGACAATCATATTTTCTCGCATGAGTCCTGAGAATACGATAAACAAAGACAATACTAACACCGTAATTGCAGTCACAATATTTTGCTTTCGCTGTGACAGCCCTGCCTTCAGTCCGAGAGCAGCTGTTAGTGAAAAACGAGTCCTTTCCAGAGGAATGTAGCTCTTTGCAAAACTGTGAGTCCGTATCCCCTGACGCAGCGCTGTAATCGGCTCCAAATTCTCAATTCTCCGTGCAGAAAGCCACACAACCAGCGATACGATCAGAGTTAGCAGGCAAATCGTAATTACATATGGCATAGACAGAAAATGCATTTTATACGGTATGCCAGTCTGCGATATCATCATGTTGTTTATCATCGGAAAAATCCCGTAGGCAGCAGCTGCACCAAGACAAGATACAGGCAGCGCTACACCAGAAAACTGCAGGAGGAGCGATTCAACAAGCTGTCTGCTGGTATATCCCATGGCTTTCAGTGCACCCAGATTATGCATGTTTTCCTGTATATAATTGATTACATTAGAGGAGATCACTACCAGCGCAATCAGTGCAATAAAACAAGCCATAGCACTGACAATACTGGTACAAATCATCTGGGAAATATAGCGCGAAGATGTAACAAGCTCATAGGAATTGCTCACAATATAAAGGTCCGGGTATGCAGAAGATACTGCATTTTTCAAAACTGCCTCAAATTCCTGACTCTGCTCTTTATCCTTAATCCGAACAGACACCATCATAGTTTCTGCAGCGATTCCTTTATCCTTCAAAGCGTCATACCGGTCTTTGGTGAAGAGAACTGCCGTAATCACACAATTGTGAGAGCCTGCCATAACACTGTTGATAAATCCGCAGACAGGATAGTTTTCTACCGTATTTCCGATGGTGAAGTCTACGGTGCCGCCTGCTGTAATTCTGCCGTCCGTACCATAAAGCATGGGTAGATAGATCCCACTGCTACAATCTTCTTCCACAATTTCCACCTTTCCGATAGAACGGGACAGCGCGGTTTCCTTCTCTAAGATTAGCAGATTAGAATTAATCTCACCATCTCCATAGGGAAAAGAGCCTATCATCATATAGGCATCACTAAAGCTGTAATCTTCTGTCAGCACATTTGCAGTCAGTTCTTCTTCTATCGTCTTGCGAACCTCTGGGCTGCAGCTGCCAACTGCTAAGATGACATGCTCGGCATTAAGTTCTTCATGATATCTGTTAAAGTTTTCCTTATAATCCATAGAAAGCATGAGTCCCAGATTCAGCATAACAGAAGCAAGAAGCACAAGCGCAACGATAGCAGCAGTTTGCCCCTTTGCTCTGCGCAGATTGGCAGCTGCAATCAGAAAAAGTCTCTTCACGGCTACCACCCCATCTCTTCCAGAAATGCTGCAAGTTTTTCATGACGAGACTTATCGTCATGGACATAATGACCAAGATTGCACTCGCCCAAAATCATACCATCCTTTAAATAGAGGATTCGATTTCCTCTTCTGGCTGAACGCATATCGTGAGTCACCATCACAATGCTCTGTCCCTTTTCATGAAAGGATGTCAACAGATCTAGCACCGCAAGACCGGTCTTTGAATTTAGCGCCCCTGTAGGCTCGTCTGCAAAAAGGATCTCCGGCGTATTAATCAGCGCCCTGACAATGCCAACCCGCTGAGCCTCACCGCCTGAAAGCTGGGAAGGAAATTTATGCAGCATTTCCTCAGAAATTTCAACAAGCTCGCATAAAGCTTTTGCTCTTTCAACCAGCTCCCGTTTCTTCTGGTTCACAAGAAGACCTGCAGAAAGAATATTATCCATCACTGTCATGCCTTCAATGAGGTGGATCTGTTGAAACACAAAGCCGCAGTGTTTTCGTCTGAACACAGCAAGCTGATCCTGATTCAAATGAGAGATATCCTCATCGCCAAAGGTGATTTTTCCAAGGGTCGGCGTGTCCATGCCCGACAGTGCATACAGAAGCGTCGATTTACCTGCGCCGCTGGCACCCATAATTACAGTAAAATCTCCTTCGTAAAGGTTCAGGTCGATATTTTTAAGAACGTGCTGCAAAGTTCCTCCATTAGAAAAGGACTTGCTCAAATTCTCTGTCTCCAGCAGTATATTTTTCATCATAAAACCTCCATTTCAGCTTCTATTCTACCGCTGCAGCTGCTTAACAGTCTTTAGCAAATCCTTAAATAATCCTTAAATCTTCGCTTGCACTTAGCGCAATCTCCACGATGACCTTAAGGCCTTGTGCGCCGTTTGCTAACTTCAGACTTCCGCCCATTTCCTGCATAATATAATCCGCAATATAAAGGCCCAGTCCTGCGCCGGAATGCTCGCCCGCATTACTGCCCCGCTTAAACTTCTGCTTTAGCGTCTGCAGTTCCTCTTCCGCAACCCCGCCGCCACAGTCTTCTATGACTATATGTAAATGCTTATGAACAATCTCTGCGGAGGTTTTTATTTGCGTATCTGCGTATTTATATGCGTTGACAAAGATATTATCAAAAACCTGCTGCAGCCGCAGTAAATCCGCGTAAATCAAGCATTCTGGAATCTTTGGAACTTCGGTGCGGTGCAGATAATCAGCGCTAGTCAAAAGACCAAAAACCGCTCCGCTTTCTACATCTGCCGGCGTAACAGAAAGCTGCACAAGTTCTTCTAACGTAGCCGTCAAGAGATTATTTGTCAAAGCCGTAATCTGGTCAGCTTTTTCAACAATTCTTAGATAATTCTCTCTCGTTTTTTCATCAGCGGCAAGGGCGGCGCCGACCTCCCCTGCTGCTTTGATACTGGCTACTGGGGTCTTGATATCATGGGAAAGCTCAGCGACCAACTCCTTTTTGCTGCGGTTTGCCAGAGCCTCCGCTTCCCTTGCCTTTTTCAGCTCCGCTCTCATCATATCAAAGGCTTCTGTAAAAGCACCAAAGATATTTCTTCTGTCCATTTCCAGCGGTATATCCAGGTTACCCTTCGCCACTTGCTTTGCAAAGTCACTCAGTTTCGCAAAAGGTTTTATCACCACTTTTGTAAGATAAGCAAAATACACAAGACAAATTAGAAGCTGTAGGAAAATCACTGCAGAAAGAGCCCAGATTAAACGCTGCTGATAGCTTTGAAAAACTTCTTCAGATGTATTTTTGATAATCACCTTTCCCAGAGAGACCCCGTCTATTTCCACATCAAGTATGGTATCGCCGTGAACGATAGCTTTATGTATTGTATCGCTTTCTCCATGTTCTGTCCGAAACAGCACGTTACCTTCTGTATCAATGACTGTATAGTCCATCCCTTCAGCCTGCTGATGATGAGACAAATCCGTCCAGTCCTCCTCCACAGACTGCAGTACACGATTGACTGCCACGCTATCCTTAGAAAAATCTTTGCTGGAGCCTGCCGCAAAGAAAAGAATGCCCAACTCCACTACAAAACAGATAATGAGAGAAATAACAAATGCTCTATTTTTCATTGATTTCCCCCACAAATTTGTAACCTTCGCCCCAGACCGTCAAAATATATTTAGGATTTGCAGAATCTCTTTCAATTGCAGCTCTAATCTTTCTGATATGCACATTGAGGGTACCGTCTCCTGTGAATTTGTCTTCCCAAACATTTTCAAAAATCTCTTGTTTAGACACTGTGCCGCTGCTCTCCATCAAATAGGTTAAAAGCTTAAATTCCATAGCAGTAAGCTTTACAGGCTCGCCGCCTGCAAAAACCTCACGGGCAGTAAAATCAACACGAAGATAACCATCGTCGTAGCAAGTATTTTGCGCTCTGCCGTAACGCTTCAGCACCACCTTCACCTTCGCCAGAAGTACGCCAAGAGAATAAGGTTTCTGTATATAGTCATCACCGCCGATGGAAAGTGCCGCAATTTTATCATCGTCGCTGCTTCTTGCAGAAATAAACAGGATCGGAATATCCGTCGTCTCCCGCAGCTCTTTACACAAAGAAAAACCGCTGCACTCACCAAGATTGATATCTAAAAGAAGCAAATCAATTGTATGTTCACTTAAAAATGCCAAACATTCAGCGCCGCTGTACACCGCTTCTGTTTTCACATCGAAGAGATTGAAGTACTCCGCCGTGCTGTCCGCCAACATTTTTTCATCGTCTACGATTAAGCAATTGTAATGCATGTCCTACCACCTTTTTCTCTATTGAATGCTCTTATTATAACCGCTTGGAAAAAGAATAGCAAGAAGGCACTTGCCTTTGGTCCCTCTGACCCTGGCAAGTGCCTTTTCATCTACTTCAAAATCTCTGCTACAGTGTCTTCCACCAGCTGATCGATTTTCTCAAAATCCATATTTCTAATATACATCTTCTCTACAAGATCGTGGGTCTCCTTGGCTCTTGCCAGCGCATCCATGGCCTCCTGAATCAAAGAAGCGTACAGTTTTGAGAGTTTCCCGATGATACCTGCGTTCTTTTCAGCGAAGTAAGTGCTCTGATAATCGCTGATATCCACCATAGTGATTTCTTTCAATGTGCCTTCTTCCCCGGTGATTTCCCAAGGCTCCAGATCGTGCCACTTGTTTGTGGTGATGAATGCAAGACCCAGCTCAGGCACCAGCAGATGTTCCAGTTTATAGGCAGGATCCATCGGACAGTAGAAGCTTTCCACGTCGAAGCCGCGGTACACAGCACCATCCTGCAACACGTTCATAAAGCTTGTATTGCTGTAGCCCTCCGGTACGTTAATCAGGTAGATTTTCTTGGACTGCTGCAGCAGGGTTTTCAGATAGGAAATACTGCCCTCCCATGTGAGACCCGTTGCAAAGAATTTTTTTACTGCACCAGACTTAAAAGAAATATCATATTTCTGATATTCCTGACCGATGATATCTGCAGCCAACTTGTAAATCTCAGAAACCTCAATTCCGTCATCGTAGATGGTTGCCATGCTATCGTAAATTTTCTTTGCTGCCGCCAGATAATTATAAGCGATTTTGTACCATCCGGAGCATTCTTCGTTATAGCGGATGATGTCCTCCTTGCAGTCTGCGATTTTCTTGTCGTTCCAGAATTCTCCGAAGTTAATGATGTAATCAACAGCTCCCGGCGTAATGGGATCTATAACATGAGGGCTGGTACCGTCCACAAAAGCGATTTTTCTATCTGGCAGAATGATTCCGTCCAGGGAATTATCGTCTGCAGAGCAATGCAGAAAATCTACACTTTCCCCCGCTTCCGAAAGTCTTTTGCCCACCTTCTTTAAAAAAGTAGATTTTCCTGTGCCGGGACCGCCTTTAATGCAAACGATACGGCTTGCCTCACGCTGTCCAAGAATGTATCCGTAGTAAGAGAAAAATCCCTCTGGCGTATTATTGCCAGGGAAATAGTGACGTATGATAGACAATGTAATTCCTCCAATCTATTTCTGATTCTCTATCATATGAAGGAACCCTTGTCACTTGTTCCAACTGAAAAAGCGCCTTCCTAAGAAAGCGCTCTTTATAATCATTATTAGAAGTAATAGCTATCTTCCGGCGAAGGCTCTGACTTTGCAACCAGATGACCACTGGCTAAATCGTAAAATACCACTCGTGTGACGTAAAGATATGTCAGCATAAAGAAAACTGGAATAGAATATACCAAATCAATAATTTCGCCAACTATGCCAGGAATTATTGGCATAAATGCGCTCGGAATTGCGGCCAGAATTGCCCAGCCGATAAAGGACAGCATCAGGCAGAAAAACTTGCCCTTGTTGCCATTCATCATACGTTTGCTCTCCTCGATACATTCCATAACGCCCTTGTCTGGATGATCAGCAAGAACATAGAATGCCTGACTGTAACGAATTGCCGCAATAATTCCTGGAACTACCAAAAGCAACGCCCACAGGGCAATGAAGATATTCTGTACGACAAACAGGCAAAAAGCCTTTGGAAAGTTCTCAAATCCATTGAAAATGCCTGCTGGATTGCTTTCCTTTCTGCGGAAAAATCCAATCATAAAACTGCAAAGTCCCAGCTCAAAGGCGCCGGTCAGCACTAGATTATACAGTCTGGCTACATAAGAAAGACTAATGGATTGTTCAAAAAACGTATTATAGTAATTGTAGGATGCAAAAGGCATTAGATAGCCTAAAATAACCGGAATTGTCATTGTCATTACATAGTACAAAAACACACCGATTGCCACCTGAGGCCAGCAGCCTTTCAGAGAGCTGCGCGCAATAGCACGAATTTCAGAACTGGTTTCTCTTACAATAATATTGTACATATAAAAACTCCTTATTTTAAACTCGATAAAAATATTATATAATATCTGTAGAATAAATACAATTGAAATCGGAGAATTCCTATGGAAAAAACCTTAATTATTACTTCACACCTTGAACACACAGATAGTCTGACCCTTGATTTTTCTGAGTTTAATAAGATTATCTGTGCCGACGGCGGCCTGCTTATTGCCCAAAAACTGGGGCTTTCTCCTGACTTTCTCATCGGCGACTACGATTCCATGAACGTACCTTCCGGCGATGTCATCAAGCTTCCCATGGAAAAGGATATGACCGATAGCGAAGCTGCCATTGATCTGGCAGTTTCCAAAGGTTATAAAGATATTACCCTCCTCGGCGGGCTTGGAGGCCGCTTTGACCATACCATGGGCAATATCGGCATGCTTGCAAAATTTTGCGGCACAACCATTCGTCTTAGCCTTATTGATGGACAAAATTACCTCTTTATGGTTGCGCCCGGCACTTACACGGTTCCAAAAAACGCCTATACCTATCTGGGTATTATCAGCTACGGAGACGATGCAAAAAATGTCACCCTCCGCGGTGTCAAATATCCACTAACGAATCACCACCTGACGAATAAAACCACTTTAGGTGTTAGCAATGAAATTATCTGTGATTCTGCTACAGTTTCTTTTACGGACGGCATGCTTCTCATTATTCTGTCCAAAGACCTGTAAAATTAACCATTGACAAAATGGAAAAATCGCACTATCCTTATTATTGTATTCGCTAGGGGAGCTTTTGCTGAGAATGACTGTCAGCCTGCGGGCGCAGCCAGACCCTCAACACCTGATGCAGTTAGTACTGCCGTAGGGAAGCATTGATTATATCACATATGCCAGGTTCAGTTCCCCTCCAATCATTTACAAGATGGAGGTATTTTTATGTTCAAAAACATGCAGGGATTCTTTGAATCCACCATTGGTCACGTCGTCATCATCGCCGTGATTGTCGTATTTTTTGCTTTAATTCTAATTCCGTCCAAGGAAGAACGGGAAAACAAATCACAAAAGCCTGATGCAAAGGCACTGACGATTTCCGCCCTGCTCGCTGCGCTGGCACTGGGGCTTGGACAGCTGAAACTCTTTGAAATGCCATTTGGCGGAACGGTTACGGTATTTTCCATGCTTCCCCTCGCCCTCTGCGGCTATTTTCTGGGGACCCGCCGAGGCGTCATCTGTGGCTTTGTCGTGGGACTTTTGAATCTGCTGTTCAGCCCTTACGTCATTCACCCCGTGCAGCTTCTTGTGGATTATCCCTTCGCTTTTGGCGCTCTGGGACTTGCCGGCGTATTTAAGGATAAGAAAAACGGTCTTGCAAAAGGCTACGTGCTGGGACTCTTCGTGCGTTATATCTGTGCAGCCCTCTCCGGCATTGTCTTCTTCGGCAGCTATGCACCTGAAGGATTTAACGCGGTTACTTGGTCTTTATGGTATAATTTCACCTATCTTGCCGCTGAAGGAATCCTGACATTGATAATTATTTCACTTTCTCCTGTGAAGAACGCTTTTGAAGGGTTGAAAAAGAGCTTATAAAGTGTTATATTATTAACAAGGACTATTTTTCTATATATGTAAGAAGGAGAAAAAACATGTACGAGAACATCAAATACGAAATAAAAGAAAATATTGCTTACGTTACCATTAACAGACCGAAAGCAATGAACGCGCTGAACATGGATGTACTTACTGAGCTTTATGACGCTTTCACCAAAATTGAAACAGATAAAGACGTTCTGGCAGTTATTTTAACTGGCGAAGGCAAAGCCTTTGTTGCAGGCGCTGATATTGCGCAGATGCACCAGCTCACTGCCTTGGAAGGTCGCCAGATGATGATTATGGGTCACAAAGTAATGAACCTGATTGAAAACATCGAAAAGCCTGTAATCGCTGCAGTCAACGGATTTGCTCTCGGCGGTGGCTGCGAACTCGCCATGGCATGTGACATCAGAATCGCCTCAGAAAAAGCCAAATTCGGTCAGCCGGAAGTTGGTCTTGGCATTATTCCGGGATTTGGTGGCACCCAAAGACTTGCTAGACTGGTCGGCAAAGGCATGGCAAAATACCTGATTATGACCGCTGAAATGATTCCTGCTTCTGAAGCGTATAGAATCGGTTTGGTTGAGAAAATCTCCGCACCTGAGGAATTAATTGCAGAAGCCGAAAAAGTTGCTAAAACCATCGCTTCTAAGGCTCCTATCGCTATCGCAACTGCTAAAACCGCTATCAACAACGGTTACGATATGGATATGAAATCCGCAAGCAAATTTGAAATCGAAACCTTCACCGCTGCCTTTGGCTCCGAAGACAAGACAGAAGGCATGGCTGCTTTCCTGGAAAAGAGAGCACCGGAATTTAAGAATAAATAAATTTCGCAAGAAGATAAAAAGTGCACCAATAGCCTAAATTTCAGGTCTAATGGTGCACTTTTTAACACCTACCAGCAAAATCATCGTGCAAATTCCGCTGACCGCAAGTGGCAGATAAAAACTCATGCTTCTTGAGAGCAACATAGCACCCGGCAGCAGCCCTCCTGTAAATAGAGTTTGAAACAGGATAGAAAATGCCCCTTCGCTGACTCCCATAGCGCCCGGCAGCGGCAGTGCAGATACAGAAGCAAAAAGCACCGCCTGCAAGAAAATCACAGTTACAGCCGAATATCCTGACAAGCCTAAGCTTAAATAAATCCAGTAAGGAATGCTGTACATGGCTATCATCTGTACAACTGTCGTTACCAGGGTCTTAACAAAAATGTTTTTATTCTGCTTTAAGAAAACCGCACTCCTTTGATATTCCTGCAGCGCGCTGGTCAGGGTTTCTTCCAGACGTGCTCCCCTTTCCTCACTGCATTTCTTTGCAAACTTTACAAATAAACTAACTATCTTTTCATCCACCTGTCCACAAAAAATTGCACAGATCAGTACTATCATCGCAACCGCATTGAGGCCAACTCCAAAAAACAGCAATACCTTCATATCCCCCATGGACGCCGAAATTGTATCCTGCACAGCAAAAAAACCAAATACAGCTAACGCAATGGTTACAATCTGATAGCTGAGCAGTTCAAAGAGCAGCGCCAGCGTTCCATGGGACAGATTTACGCCGTCCCTGTGCATAAAATAAAGCTGCAGCGGCTGTCCACCGGAAGCAGACGGCGTCACAGAACTTCCAAAGAATCCGCAAACAGCATATTTGATGCCGCAAAGCACAGACCTGTTCTTTTCAAAAAGCTGCAGACAACGTCCAATGTTCAGTCCCTCTCCGAGAAGAAAAATCCCCATAGCACAGATCGCCAGCAATAGATACTTTATATCTGCCCCTGATACAGCTGACAAAATCTGTGACGGCTGTGTTTCCCGAAAGATACTGTAAAAAGTCAGCAATAATAGTATCAGAAATAAGCCGCCGTTTTTGCATAATTTTATAAAGCTAATGTTCATGTCTATACTTCTCATCTATGGTTTCAAATCTGTACCCTTCTTCCAGCCAAAGGGGAATGGTTTTCTTTAACGTCTCAATCATGCGAAGAGGTGCATCGTTTTGTACTGCTCCATCGCCTCTGCCGTCATGGAGACAGATAGTACTCCCCGGCGATGCGTGCTTTAGCAGCCGGTACTGCATTTGTTCTTCATCAGAGTCTTCCTCCCAGTCACCGACCATCACGTCCCAAAGAACCTTTTGCAGACCGTGATTTTTTATCTGCTGCAAGGTAGACCAGTTGACGTGTCCCCAAGGCGGTCTGTAGTATTTTACGTCAATGCCCAAATCCTCCATGATTTCCAGGCTCTTCTTAAAATCCCAGCGGGTATAAGATGGTGTCTGTATCATTGCACTTTTATGCTCCAGAGAATGGATTCCCACAGTGTGCCCTTCCTGTGCCATTCGCAAGACGAGATCAGAATTATCCTCCGCAAATTTTCCTACTACAAAGAAAGTCGCTTTTATTTCATACCCTGCTAGCAACTCCAGCAGCTCTTCTGTATACACAGAATGCGGACCATCATCGAAAGTCAAATAAAGCACCTTTTCTGGTATTGCCAGGGACTGAATTGCATCTTCTGCATTCTGCTTAAGCCTCTGTTGCACTTTTCCAAGCTGCGACGGTATATAACTGTAGCCCGCCGCAATTCCCATTCCTAGCAATGTCGTTATTAATAATTTCTTTTTCATGCAATCAACCCTTTACTAAATCCTTTTCCTATTTCCTGCATATTTTTCTTCATTGTCTCCAGCAGTCTGTCATGTCTGAGCAGCTGTAAAATATCTTCTGCTTCATCGGCATAGGTGTCCCATAAAACCCTGCCAATGTTATGATCTTCAATATACTTAGCATTGCCAAACTCCTGTTCAAGAAATGGTTTTATAATATAAAGAGGTGTCTTTGTCGCAATTGCTTCAAAGGTCGTAATACCGCCTGCCTTCGTAATAATCAAATCTGCCTGCTGCATATAACGGTTAACTTCTTGTGTATACCCAATGACTTCAATTGCTGGGAATTTTTTCTCAAGTTCCCGCTTCAGTTTCTCGTTTTTTCCTGTGATTACGGTCACTTTTACATCACGGCACTTTGACAGCTTTTCCAGGAAATCTTCAGAAGACGGTATAAGCCCCAGACCTCCGCCCATAATGAGCACCTCTTTCTTGCCGGTATCCTGTTTTTCGTACTCTTGATAAAAACATTGTCTTACCGGTATTCCAGTAATTTCAATCTTCTCTTCGCTGACCCCTTTAGAAAGCAACGCATTTTTCGTCGATATATCCCCAACAAAGTACTTGTCTGTTTTCGGTGCAATCCACTCCTCATGCGCAGTAATGTCTGTAATATAGGTATAAAGCGGTATACTGCACTGTCTCATTTTCTTGTAAGAGGAAATATACTGGGAACATACAGGAAATGCTACCACGATAGCATCCGCATTATGTTCCTCTATGAGTCTGTCAATTTTTCTGGTAAAAGTCAGCTTCAGCGGCACCCCACTATTCTTTCCTGCTGCCTTATTCATCGCATTATAAAGTCCCGAGCAACGGCTTACCATAAAATTAAACCCCTGATAAATCGTTTTACTGAGTACAGGAAACATATAGTCGATAAAATCAATCGTCGTTACCTTTGCATCTCTGTTTTCTTGTAAAATCTGTTCTTTGATTGCTTCGGCAGCTTTAACATGCCCCATGCCGAATCGTCCTGTCAAAATTAGAATGTTCATATCTTCTACCTCTTTTGATTTATGATACTACCATAGTACAACATAAATCTTAACTGCCAATGAATAGGAAATTAAGATTCATTAATGTTTTTATTACGAAATTCTTACATTGGAAAAAAATTGGGTTTACTAAGTAAATCAGATAGATTACAATAGAACAAGACGAATTTTTACAATGAGGCGATAAAAAACGTATGAACAATAAAAAACAATATTTAAAAGGTTTAAAAGATGGTACCCCTATCGCACTTGGTTACTTTGCGGTAGGTTTTACACTGGGAATTGCAGCAAAATCAATGGGCATCAATGCTTTTCAGGCTGGTCTGATGTCTTTTCTGATGCACGCTTCTGCAGGTGAATTTGCAGTATTAACAGTCATTGCAGGTCAGTCAGGCTATATTGCCATGATTATCACGCAGCTGGTTATTAATATCCGATATTTTCTCATGTCCTGCAGCATGTCACAGAAGATTAATCCGAACACTTCCCTGCCCAAAAGGCTGCTGCTGTCCTATTTTGTAACAGACGAAATTTTCGGTATTTCTGCATCAATCAAGGGAGAACTGAATCCATATTATCCTCTAGGTGCTGCCACAGTTGCTTCTCCAGGCTGGGTACTTGGAACTATTCTCGGCGCTCTGGTCGGCAATATCCTGCCTGTCAGTCTTGCAAGCGCACTCAGCGTAGCGCTTTATGGTATGTTCCTGGCAGTGGTGATTCCAGCCTCAAAAAACGACAAAGCCATCGCATTGGTAGTTTTGGCTTCCATGGCAGGAAGCTGTGCTTTTACCTTTCTGCCGGTTCTATCAGAGATTTCTTCCGGCACCAGAATTATCATTCTCACCCTGGTGATTGCAGCAGCCGCGGCAATCATCAAGCCGGTCAACACTACTGAGGAGGTGCAGTCATGAACTTCGAACAGAATACATATATCTATCTTTTGGTTGCGGCTGCTACCATTTATGCAATCCGCGCCCTGCCGCTCACGCTGATCCAAAAAGAGATTACCAACACCTTTATCAGATCTTTCTTATACTATGTGCCGTATGTGACACTGGCTGTCATGGCGTTTCCAGCTATCATCACGGCAACCAGCAGCTTAATTTCAGGGATGGTCGCCTTTGCCGTTGCCGTTATCGTAGCGTGGTTTTCCGGCAATCTCTTCACGGTTGCTCTGGCATCCTGTGCAGCAGTGTATCTGGTGGAACTTTTCTTATAAAAAAGCCCCGGCATTTCCTATGCAATGGCATTAAGTTAAGAAAATCTCACATCACAGAAAATGTGGTGTGGGATTTTTTTGAGAATAAGTATTGACATA
>NZ_CALPCF010000018.1:0-52163 GCF_943192965.1 Senimuribacter intestinalis | reverse complement strand
ATCAAAGGAAAAAAAGAGAAGTTAATATCGCGAACAATACTAACTTCTCTTTAAATCCCTTAACTTAATGCCATTGAGTTGCCGCTGTCGGGGCTTTTTTCTTCTCCGTTGGCGTTTCCCTGCCACAGATATTTTGCTCCGTCCAACACCCACAGGATAGCTTTCAGCATATCAAGACAGTCATTCCGCATATCTTCCAATTCCTCCGGCGTTAAATCAATCTCTGTCTTTTCAAACGCTTCCGTCACTTCCCGGATATTTGTCTGCATTATCTTTAGTTCCTCTACCAACTGATAAACCAATTCTTTTTTACCAACCACGCACACCCGGTTATAAATGCAGGAACGGACAAAATAATCTTTCTTAGAAAGTCCGCTTGCTAAAATCTTCGCTTCGATTTCTTCCCTCTCTCTGGGGGAAATGCGAAAGCTGATTGTTGGGTATTTATGCACTCCACTCATTCTTCTTCCTCCCTGCTGTTCTCAATCTCCAATTTATCCGCAAGTTCCCCCTGCTTGTTGGGATATAAATGTGAATAAGTATTTAATGTTGTTTCGATTTTCTCATGCCCCAACCGTTCCGCAATCGCTAATGGTGTAAAACCCATTTCCACGAGTAACGAAGCGTGGGAATGACGAATATCGTGCAAGCGTATTCTTTTCACTCCCGAAGCCTTGATACCTCTGATAATCTCATGCTCCATATAGGATTTTGTAAAACGGAACATACTTTCGTCTGCCATAATTCCGTATAAGTGCGAAGTATACTCTTTTAATTCCTCTGTCAGAAACGGCGGTATCGTTATGACACGCTTGCTCTTTGGCGTTTTGGGCGGTGTGATAATATCCCTGCCCTCTATCCGCTGATAGGACTTGTTTACGGAAATAGTACGCTTCTCTAAGTCAATATCATTGTAGGTAAGGGCAAGTAATTCTCCAATCCTCATGCCTGTCCAGTAAAGGAGCAAAAATGCCATTTTTGTTTCCGGCTTGTTCTCCACAGTCACAAGAAACTGCTTAAACTCCTGCTTCGTCCAAAACTCCTTTTCCCCGGCGTGGCTCTTTCCGATACTCCCGGCTTTCCTGCAAGGGTTGTCTTTCAAGTCATAGTACCGAACCGCATAATTGAAGATTGCCGACAACTGATTATTGACCGTTTTCAGATACGTTTCCGAATATCCTTTTTTCATCAGTGCATTTTGCCACGCCCGAATATCGGAAGCCTTAATCTCATTCATGTTCTTTTTCTTGAAATACGGAATAATTTTCAAGTCAATAATGAATTTCTTTGTACGCATGGTGTTTTCACGCAGACGGTGTTCCATATCCTCATAATAGATTTGTACGAAGTTTTCAAAATTGATGTCTAAATTCCTCTGCTGCTGTTGCAGGAAGTCACGCTCCCACTATTCCGCTTCCGCTTTTGTCTTAAATCCCCTCTTGTTCTTCTTGTGGCTTACGCCCTGCCAGTCCTTATAATAGAACTGGCAACGCCACATCTTTCCGTCCCTTGTCGCTGACATAAAATCTCTCCTTTCCTACATGGCTACGGTCAGACCGTAGAATTTTTCTTCAAAGTATTTTGTCGGGACTTTGCCGCAGATTGTCCGATAGCCCTTTGCTTTCAGTTCCTCATTCAGCCCCCGGATAATCTTATAGGCATAACCCGTTGATACACCAAGCATTTCAGCCGCTTCCTCTACCGTTACATACATTTTCTTTCCATTCTCCATATAGTCCTGTCCTTTCCTTTTTTATTTTAGGTACACATATGTGACCTTTATGTTTTTATTATACGGTACACTTTTGTGAACGTCAAGTATTTATTTTAAATTTTTATACACAAATGTGTCCTAGTATGATAGAATTAGACTAAGCACTAACGAAAATCACATAAATTGGAGGTATTGTCATGACTACCGGGGAAAAGATTAAACACTTTCGGAATTTGCGCGGCATATCACAGGAAACGCTTGGACAGCTTTCCGGCATTAATTCCGCCACAATTAAAAAGTATGAGTATGGCATCCGCAATCCCAAGCCCGACCAACTGCTGAAAATTGCAAATGCTTTGGGTATCAGTATCAATGTTTTCATGGATTTTGATATAGAAACAGTGTCAGATGTATTGTCTTTGATTTTGAAAATGGACGAACAATTAGATATGAACTTTGAAGCTGAGAGGTACGAGGACGGAAGTTTTAATCCCGCTACAATCAAAATATCTTTCAAGAACTCCCTGCTCAATCATAAGTTGGGCGTATACATGAAAGCAAGAGAATTGCAGGAGAACCTTTTGAATGATACGGAACGCTTCTCGTCAGAAGAAGAACACCAACGGGCGATTGAAGCACTCTCAAAGGATTTGGACGCTGTTAAGCAGAGTATTCTTGATGACAGTAAGATTGTTAAAAAAGGTGTTAGAGGTATATCTGTAAAAATTTATCCCGAAAATTAGCCATTCTCACTATACCGAAAAATATTTGCCACACTTTAGAGAGCCTTAGTGACATTTGAACTTTCTTGTGGTATAGTAGATTTCCACTTTTAAGAAAAGGAGTTGATGATATATGCCACAGATGAATAAAGGCGGTAAATTTATTTTCGGAAAATCGCTGATACGAGATGACTTGACAATCCATCTCCCAACACAGGCTCTTACAGAGTACAACGCCACAGCAGAGAGAAAAGTCTATCTTTTTACTGGAAGCAAGGTCACTGGCGGCTTTTGTGTGACAAGAAAAGGATTGTTAGAACCATCAAAGTTAGGACACATTCTTACTGATAATCCGGCTTTACTGAATTATCAGACCGCAGAGGGCGAATTTGTCAAATACAAAGGGCGGTCATACTGTTGGGTAAATATTTCAGAGAATGGTGTAATTCAGCTTAATCAGCAGATATTAGACTTTCTTAATCTGAAGATTGGAATGGAGCTATTGTCTATCCGAAGCAGTGATATAGCTTTTACAATGGGTGCAACCGGTCCTCTGTTGGAAAGAGCCGACAACTATGAGGGCGAAATTCCTCTGTATTAAAAATCAGGTATCATGATACCCGCCCGAAATCCAGTATTCATCATACAATAGAAAGTCCGCTTCGCAAACTTTCTATTGTCATGAATAATTAGAGCCATTTTAGAGCCAACAGGCATAAAGCAATCCCGGAAACGCCCATTTTATCAGCATTTCCGGGATTTTATCCGTTATTCGAACTCGGCGTGTTCTTTGTTGTTCCTAACTATTTTTGCTTAATTTTCACACAAATACACACCTATTTTTACTTCAATTACATCAATTATTCTGGCTTGCTGATTTTCTGTTGCCAAAATGTTGCCGCGTAATTTTTTACCTAGATATTTTTATTTAGACATGTTCTGGCGAATTGCTCTCCATGATTTGTAATAATAACTGCATGTCGTCCTACTTTAATATCAAACTTTTCTCCAAATGATTTAAATAGTGTTTCTCGCGATTTGACATAAGGATGCTCCTTTATGCTTTCATAATCTGCTCCTTGAATACCGCCCTCTGTTATCTTAATTAATGCAAGTCGATCCAAATTATCTAATGACGATGAAATCAAAAAAGGATCTGATAAATCGCATAATTCAGCAACAAAGTAATTGGGCATTCCTTTGCTATAAACCTTTGTAGAATTCGTTATGGCAAATTTTATGTCAACACATTTCATCTGTCTTAAATCTAAAATTTTACTTAATACTTTTGCATCTAAAGTACTCATTTGTTTAATTGCTTCTACAAATGCTGGATGCACCTCTATATCCGTTCTATTATCCATTGAAGATGCCAATAAATTCTCGAACATTTCTCGAAGTTCTTCCTCATCATACGCATATCTTAATGCTTCAAGGGTTGGTCCTGCCACCCTCGTAGGAGGAACTTGTAAATTTTCCTCTGGAATATCCTTTATTTTTTCTTTCAAGTCATCTTCAAATGCTTCTAATTTATATCGAAATGTTATATTAGCTTTTTTTACAGGATATAAAACAACATTATTAAAAAAGCCCACAACTGTTGATAGTGTTCCATCTGTTTGCCTTACAGTTTCTGGAATATTTTTCTGTGCCGCCTCAGATACAGAGGTAACAACATCAGGAAAAATAGATACTTTATCTTCACTCATTACAATATCCTCTTCATCATTTTTGTATAAGTCAGTTACTAATGGCAACATTTTTATAAACACAATAACACACTCAATACACAACAAGTACTCCTATAGACTACCTGCCATATAATGTAAATAATGCACCCTCGTACTATTCGAACTCTATCGTCCCTGGCGGTTTTCCCGTACAGTCATAGAACACTCTGTTCACGTGATCCACTTCGTTGATAATCCTCGTAGTCACTTTTTCGATGACTTCCCAAGGCAGTTTTGCTGCCTCAGCGGTCATGAAGTCGCTGGTGGTAACAGCGCGAAGCGCCACCGCATAATCATATGTACGGAAGTCGCCCATGACACCGACGGAACGCATATTGGTCAGGGCCGCAAAATACTGGTTGATTTCCTTATCAAGACCAGCAGCAGCAATCTCTTCTCTGTAAATCGCATCAGCGTCCTGCACCAACTTTACCTTTTCGGCAGTTACATCACCGACAATACGAATACCAAGTCCCGGTCCCGGAAACGGCTGACGGAAGACCAGATACTCCGGAATGCCTAATTCCAGACCTGCACGGCGAACTTCATCCTTAAACAGCATACGAAGAGGCTCGATGATTTCCTTGAAATCCACATAATCAGGCAGCCCTCCCACGTTATGATGGCTCTTGATTACCGCAGAATCGCCTAATCCCGATTCAATGATATCCGGATAAATGGTGCCCTGCACCAGGAAATCCACAGCACCGATTTTCTGCGCCTCTTCTTCAAAGACACGGATAAATTCTTCACCGATGATTTTTCTCTTTTCCTCCGGCTCGGTCACTCCTGCCAGCTTATCGTAAAAACGCTGCTGCGCATTGACTCTGATAAAATTCAGGTCATACGGACCTTCAGGACCAAATACAGCTTCTACTTCATCCCCTTCGTTTTTACGCAGAAGACCGTGATCCACAAAGACGCAGGTCAGTTGCTTTCCGATGGCCTTGGACATCATAACCGCCGCAACGGAAGAATCCACACCACCGGACAGAGCGCACAGCGCTTTTCCATTTCCCACTTTGGCACGGATTTCTGCGATAGTGTTTTCGACGAAAGCGTCCATCTTCCAGTCCCCTTTGCAGCCACACGGACCGTAAACGAAAGCAGACAACACCTCAGTTCCCTGTACCGAGTGGGTTACTTCCGGGTGGAACTGTACCGCATAGATTTTCGCCTCTGCGTTTTCCATCGCAGCCACCGGGCACACCGGCGTGCTTGCAGTCACCGCAAAACCTGCCGGCGCTTTAGCAATATAATCGGTATGACTCATCCACATGATAGTAGAGTCGTCTACATCACGGAGAATCCCGTCCTTATTTTCAATCGTAATTTCTGTCTTCCCATACTCGCTGACCGGCGCAGTTTCCACCTTGCCGTCGAGAGCCCAGGCAACCAGCTGTGCGCCATAGCAAATGCCCAAAATCGGAATACCTGCGCTGAAAAGCGCTTTGTCATAATGAGGAGACTCCATGTCGTATACACTGTTAGGACCTCCTGTCAAAATAATCCCTTTGGGATTTTTCGCCTTTAGCTCGTCCAAAGGCATTGTATAAGGGTGCACTTCGCAGTAAACCCCTGCTTCACGGACCCTACGGGCAATCAGCTGATTGTACTGCCCGCCAAAGTCCAAAACAATAATCAGTTCTTTATTCATTTTGACAGCCTCTATCTAATCGCATTCTGAGAACTGTCACGCAGAATCACATCATGTGCGCCGCCCTCTACGATAGAAGTCGCAGATACCAGCGTCAGCTTCGCATTTTTCTGCAGATCTGGAATGGTCAGAACACCACAGTTGCACATGGTGGATTTTACTTTATTCAGAGACAGCGTCACGTTATCATGAAGCGGTCCTGCATAAGGCACGTAAGAGTCTACACCCTCTTCAAACTTCATTCTAGGATCGCCGCCCAGGTCGTATCTCTGCCAATTGCGGGCACGGTTGGAGCCTTCGCCCCAGTACTCCTTTACATAGTTGCCGTTGATATTCAGCTTGTTGGTCGGTGATTCGTCAAATCTGGCAAAGTATCTGCCCAGCATGATAAAGTCAGAACCCATAGCCAGCGCTAAAGTCATATGGTAATCATACACGATACCGCCGTCGGAGCAAATCGGCACGTATACACCGGTTTTCTCAAAGTATTCATCTCTTGCAGCAGCAACTTCGATTACTGCAGAAGCCTGTCCGCGGCCGATACCTTTCTGTTCTCTTGTGATACAAATGGAGCCGCCGCCAATACCGATTTTTACAAAGTCTGCACCAGCGTCTGCCAGGAAATTAAAACCATCGCGGTCAACAACGTTGCCAGCGCCGATTTTCACAGTGTCGCCGTATTTTTCTCTGACCCATTTGATGGTGTCGAGCTGCCACTCGGAGTAGCCTTCAGAAGAGTCGATACAAAGCACGTCCACTCCTGCATCGACCAGAGCCGGAATCCTTTCCTCGTAGTCACGGGTATTTACGCCGGCGCCCACTACATATCTTTTGTGAGCATCCAAAAGCTCATTCGGATTGGATTTGTGGTTGTCGTAATCCTTTCTGAATACGAAATGAGTCAGTCTCTGCTTATCGTCGATGACCGGCACTGCGTTCAGCTTGTTATCCCAAAGAATATCGTTAGCTTCGCTTAAAGTGCATCCGTCCTTGGCGTAAATCAGCTTCTCAAACGGTGTCATAAATTCGCTGATCTTGGTGTCGGTGGACATTCTGCTGACACGGTAGTCTCTGCTGGTTACCAGACCGACAATTTTTCCCTCTGCTGTACCGTCCTCGGTAATCGCAATGGTGGAATGACCAGTTCTTGCTTTCAGTTCCAGTACATCCTCCAAAGTCTGATCCGGTCTCAGGTTGGTATCGCTCTTTACAAAACCCGCCTTATAGGATTTTACTTTGCGAACCATCTCCGCCTGGCTAGCAATAGACTGAGAACCAAATATAAAAGAAATTCCACCTTCCTTAGCAAGTGCAACTGCCATCTTATCATCGGAAACGGCCTGCATGACTGCGGAAACCAGTGGAATATTTGCGGTAATTGAAGGTTCTTCACCTTTCTTAAATTTAACAATCGGGGTCTTCAAGCTAACATTTTCTACTCTGCATTCCTTGGAAGAATAGCCAGGTACCAAAAGGTACTCGTTGAAAGTTCTTGAAGGTTCATTGAAATAGTGTGCCATGTATGTTACTCCTCTCCTAAAATAATAAAATATGTTAAACAAATTACTTATAAATTAAACGGCGGAAAAGGTCTCCTGCCGTAAAGTGTTGCCAATAATTTTATACTATTTGGCGACCTTTTTCAAGGGCAAATTTGAACCTTTTCAGCCTTTTTTGATAAATATTTTTTTCACAAGGTTTTCTTAGTTGAGGAGATCCAGCAATTCTTCTCTGGTGAGCATCGTCCCACTCATATCGCCGCCTGAAAGAAGCTGTTCCGAAAGCTGTCTCTTTTTCTCCTGCATCTCCAAAATTTTTTCCTCTATGGTGTCCTTTGCAATGAGCTTATACACATTCACAACACGCTTCTGACCAATTCTGTGTGCCCGGTCGGTTGCCTGATCCTGCACCGCCAGATTCCACCACGGGTCAAAATGAATGACTACATCTGCGCCGGTCAGGTTTAACCCCGTTCCTCCTGCTTTCAGCGAAATTAGAAACACCTGGGTATAATCCTGATTAAAAGCATTTACCATCCGGGTTCTTTCCTCTTTTTTCGTTGCTCCAGTCAGCATATAATAGGAATGCCCCGACGCGGTCAGTTTTTGCATAAGCTGCGGGAACAGCGACGTAAATTGAGAAAACAATAAAACTTTATGTCCACCGGATACAGCATTTTCAATCAGTTCCATAGCAAGTTCCATCTTAGATGCACCGCCTTTATATCCTTCCAGAAAAAGTCCCGGATCACAGCAAATTTGGCGCAGTCTCGTCAGCTCTGCCAACACCTTTATCTTTGATGTGTTAAAGTCTTCGTCGCTTTGCTGCGTCAGCATAAGCTGCAGTTTCTTTACTTCCGCATCATAGAGTTCCTGCTGCTCACCTGTCAATCTGGTAAACGTATTCTTTTCAATTTTATCCGGCAAATCCCGAAGCACATCCGCCTTGAGCCTGCGAAGAACAAATGGTTGAACCATTTTCCTAAGCCGCTGCATCACAGCCTCATCACTGCTCTGCACAATTGGAATTTCCAATTCCTTGCGGAATCTCTCATATCCAAACAAAAATCCCGGCATCAGATAGTCAAAGATGCTCCATAGCTCGCTGAGGCGATTTTCGATTGGAGTGCCCGTCAGCGCCAGACGAAAAGACGCTCGAATCAATTTCACTGCCTTTGCGCTCTGCGTCCCGTGATTTTTTATGTACTGTGCCTCATCAATCACCTGACAGCCAAAGATCTTCTGTTCATACGCTGTGATATCCCTTCGCAAAAGTTCATAGGAAGTGATACAAACATCTCCATTTTCAATAGCAGCAATTTCCCTCTTTCTCTCGGCCGCATTTCCTGCGATGACTCGAACAGGAAGCGCCGGCGCAAATCGCTGCAGTTCACTTTCCCAGTTGTAAACAAGAGATGCAGGGCAAATAATCAGGTGAGGTCTTTGCCCCCGACCTTTATCCTCCCATTCAGACTGGAGATAGGTTATCACCTGCAGTGTTTTTCCAAGACCCATATCATCTGCTAGAATGCCGCCAAATCCATAACTGGACAAAGTTTTCATCCATAAAAAACCTCTTTTCTGGTATTCGCGCAGAACCGCACAAATTCCGGAAGGCAGTTCATAATCATTATCCTCTGTCGTACGCATATTACGAATCAACGCACGAAATTCCCTGTCTCTCTCAGCGGGAAGTGAAGATTTTTCTTTTAATGCCTGATCGAGGTACATCGCCCTGTATTTAGGGAGCAAAACTTTGTCTCCCAAAAGTTCCCTTGCCGACAAATGCAAACTTTCTTTCAATTCCGCCAGCATATCAATGCCCTCGTCATCGATATTGATAAAATCTCCATTTTTCAGGCGATGATATTTTTTCTTTTTATCGTAGCGACTCAAAATGTCCACAAGGTCTTCCCTTGACATATCCCCGCAAAGCAGCGATAAATCCAGCAGACTTCCAGATACAGACACTTGTACAGATACCTTTGGCGTCGGATGCACATTGATTTTTTTCAAAGCATCAGATATATAAACATCGCCCATCTCCCGCAGCTTATCAAGACCTTCTGTAAGAAGCGCAAAAATCAGTTCCTCGTCTCTCTCCACCGCAAGGCAATCCTTTTTTTCTGCTGCAGATTCAAAATATGGACGAATCAGCCTGAGCACCTCTGCCTCTTTTGCTAAATCTCTTCGGGTTAAATCTACAGATGGATCCAAAAGGTTATATTTTTCCATTCCATAAACACCTTTTGCCTGACAGGTAATCACATCTTTTATTGGTGCATCTAAATAAAATTCAAAGGCTGCCTCCTCGGCAGCATAATCGTTTGGCTCAAAGTTCTCGTACTGCACTTCCATCCAATCTTTTATCTTCGGCAGAAGCTGGCTGCAAAACGCAGGTAAATCCTCCTTCTTTACATAAACAGTCTTTCCCGACGCTGCAAAACTGCGAATCAGTTCCATCAGTTCTGCATTTTCCCTGTCCCTGTGCAAATAAATTACACCCTTCTTAAAGAAGATCAGATATTGACTGCTTTCGTAAACAGTTGGGCAATTTAAGTGCATTTCAACGCCGTTTTCCTGTCCCTCAATGGTTAAAGACAGGTCAGGTTTTCCCTGACAAACTTCCCAGTTTCTTGCACTGGCAGCAGGGATAAAAGCTTCAATGCTCCGCCCCAGCGTCGCTTCCAGAAGTTTCTCCAAAGAACTGCTTGTAAGTGCCATGTATCGCATTGCCGGTGCTGTATCATAATAGAAACTATAATAGCCCTTTGATTTCAGATAGCTTTTCTTATTTTCCCGCACCCAGTCCATTAGAAACACAACATAAGCCCGTGACTCCTCTTCAAAAGCCTCCAGTGTATGAATAAACGAGAGCTTTTTTCCGTAAGCATACTCTTCCTGCCTGTGCATACGCTCCACAAACTGAAAGATATCTCTTAAAACATATAGATGTTCACTTCCCACTTTAAATGAAACCTGCATATCTGCATTCTCAGACATTTCAAGGTAGGGCTGCAGCCGAATCTGCCCCTGTAGCTGCGGCTGCAGCGCAGGTGCCGTCCTTCTTGCAATCTCTTTTTCTATTAAAGCTTTGAATGTTGCCGTCGTATCTCTTTCCTTCGCTTGCCGACAGGCAGCATCCAGCCTGTTTTTAGATACCATTCCGGGATATTGCGGCTTCACAGCAGCTGCCTTATATCTTCCCTCCTGTTCCTGCTGATATTCCATATATTCAAGAAGCGCCGCCACACAGTGCTTGCAAATCCCACGATAGCTTTGAAAGGCCGGACAGTCACAATAAGTCGACTCAACTTCATCCCCTGCAGTATCATAAGTAATCTCAACGGTATAGGTGTTGCGTCCGCTTCCCTTAACCTTTGCAATGACATTTTCAAAATCCGAATCTATCATATCTGTCTCAACATGGTATTGCAAAACCTTGCTCTTCTGGTACAGCTCTATGCCCCTCCCGTAGGTTGAATTCCCCGCCATACCTTTAATATCACTGCGTCTTAGCATTTACACTTCCCTCTTGTAATTTCTACACAAACAAATCAAACCAGTTAGTATTTCCCATCTCCTCATCCCCGAAAAATTCGATGTAATCGACAATCAGTTCCTCTACTGACTCGTCCACCTCAAAGATCAGTTCTCCGGTTCTGTTTTCCCCGGCAGCCAGCATTTCCTGATCCGGGTACATGCTGTCATCAAAGCTGTCCATAGTATCTGTCAAACCGCTGTCCATATCCGGCGCTACATAGGCGACAAAATCATAATTGCCGATTTCATATTCCTCATCAGTTGTATTGGTCACAGAAATATCTACGATAACAAATTTCTTGCCATCTTTTGCTGTCTTTCCATAGATTTCCTTTTCGGTTCGAACATCTTTCACAGTCCATTCAAAGAAACTGTTGGACAAAGTGTCCCCTATCAGCCCTGTCGT
This sequence comes from Senimuribacter intestinalis, assembly GCF_943192965.1. Lineage (NCBI taxonomy): Bacteria > Bacillati > Bacillota > Clostridia > Peptostreptococcales > Anaerovoracaceae > Senimuribacter > Senimuribacter intestinalis. The sequence goes on along the minus strand of NZ_CALPCF010000018.1, from coordinate 40,892 downwards.
CAGACTCCCAACATAAAGTTCTGCCTCTTTTGCCTGCTCCAAAAGCGGTCCGTAGTTTTTTTCTTCTCCGCCGCATGCGGTCAATGCCAGCACCAGCGCCAAACATAAACTTATGACAATATACTTGCTCTTCTTCATTTCATTTCCTCACAAAATTTTCTTTAATTCTTCCAGCGCCTCCGTCAAAGAGGGCTTCAGCATCCATACTTTTTCTAAAATTTCTTCTGCAGGCTGCACCAAATCTGGAACCATAACCGTCCTAAGCCCCGCCTTGCTTGCAGATAAAATGCCTGCAGCTGCATCCTCAAAGGCTATCGCCTCTGCCGGCGCTACCCCTATAGTTGCACAGGCTTTGAGATAAATTTCCGGATCCGGCTTGCTGCGTCCCACCATATTACCCGAAATCAGTCCATCAAAATACGATTCAATCCCAGCTCTCTGCAAATTGCCGCGTGCATAGCCCTCCGATGAAGAAGTAGCAAGCCCCACAGCTATTCCTTTTTCCTTTGCAAACTTTAGAACCTCCCGAGCGCCCTCTTTCATGGACATGCCTTCGAGGTCTACAATCTGTACAAAGTGCCGCGCCGCCCTTTCCTGAAACGCTTCAGCAGGAAAGTCATCTCCGTAAATTTCTTTAAAATATACCGCCCGCCGCGCTCTGTTAAAACCCAGCGTGTTGTAAATCTGCTCCCCGATGCCTTCATAGCCCAGTTCACTGCCTGCCGCATTCCAGCTGCGCTGCACAATCCGCTCTGAGTCAAAGAGAAGCCCGTCCATATCAAAGACAAAACCTTTTATCATCAGTTCTCCTTACTATGTGTTATTCTGTTATATTTTATCAATTCCATTCCCTTGACATATCTGACTGTGGTATGGTATATTGTTATTAACAAGGATATGCCGTTTGTGGTAGAGCGGCTTAGTCCAAAAGCATTGTCTTAAACCGTCAAACAATCACGTTTGGCGGTTTTCTCTACTTGCGGCCTTTATACAAGGTCGCAAGGGCAATGAGTACTAACGTATACTGAAGCAAATCAGATATTGTTATGTAGTTCATCGCATCACCCCCTCTTTTGGAGAGTGACCAAACCGCCCAACGGCATTTCTATCCCTGGTATGTGAAGCTGTCTCCAGCTTACTACCTGTTTCTCATCTGTCATTTCATTATAACAAACGTGCGTTCTTTCGTCAATATAAGACTTCTTCCCCTTTGTCCGCAATGTTTCCTTATTTTTATCAATTCCTATTCTACAATAAACATACAAAAATGAAAAAAGTGATTTAACCTAAATTGCGTAATTTCGAAAAAAGTGTATAAACGTTCTTGCAAGATATTAAACATAATCACAAAATATTGCATAATATGCAAGCTTTCATTGCAAAATCGGCTATAAAGCCCTGCCTGGATTCAAATTGAATCGTCTTTCCTAAGTGTTTTTATACATTTTTTTCACGTTTTCCAATTCTCGGTTAAGATTTACACTTTCACTTATACATTTTTCCCTAAAAAAATTAATATAAGTTAAAACATCATTATATACTTGCAAAACCCTCCACCCCGCCTATCCAAATCTTCCGGTTTCACCTATGGAATTTTGTGGTATACTATTAGGTACAATGGAAAGGAGTTTCTTATGGATATAAATCAGTTTTTTACAAAGCTTGATGCACTCTTTGCAAACAAGGAAATGCAGCAGGCAGAAATATATATGAAAGAGAGTTTGCAGAGTGCAGAAAGCACTGGCGATTTCGGCTCCGCCATCGCAATCTGCAGTGAGCTTGGCGGCTACTATCGCATGCTATCCCGCTACAATGAGGGAATCCTTCTTTACGAAAAGGCCCTCGGCTATTTGAAACAGCTGGGACTTTCCGGTAGTGAACACCACGCCACCACCCTGATGAATTATGCCACCACCTGCACGCTGACCGGCGAAAAGGAAAAAGCACTTTCCTTTTACCAGGAAGCCGCCGAAATTTTTACCGCAAAGGGTCTGACTGCAGACTACCGCATGGCGACTTTATACAACAACATCAGCTCTGTGTATCAGGATATTGAAGACTTTGAAAATGCGGAAAAATATCTGCGTCTTGCACTTTCCGTTTTAGAAAATATGACAGAAACCGAAGCTGAAGTTGCTATCACCTACACCAACTTGGCGCAGCTCTGTCTCGCCACAAAGCGTCTAAAAGATGCCGAAGAAAAAGTACAGCTGGCACTTGCGTCCTTTGAAAAAGCCGGCGGTGACAGCGATGTCCACTATGCCGCAGCGGTCAATGTTCTTGGCGAAATCTGCTATGCAAAGGGCGAATTTGCAGCAGCAATCGATCAGTTCAAAAAAGCGATGGAGCTTATGGCAAGAGATTTCGGCGATGATAACGCAAGCTATGCCGTCCTCGCAGACAATACTGCCCGCTGTTACACGCAGCTAGGCGATACAGACCTTGCAAAATCCTTCGCAGACAAAGCCGCCGCCATTTACGAAAGGATTGGAAAATGAACGGACTAGAGCTATCAAGAAAGTATTACGAAACCTATGGAAAAGAAATGATTGAAAGTGTAGAGCCGCCCCTCTTTGAGCGGATTTCCGCAGGACTTTGCGGCGAAGGCTCCCAGTGCATGGGTTTCGACGATACGATTTCTCAGGATCACGACTTTGCGCCGGGATTTTGCATCTGGCTCACAGAAGAAGACTTTGCCCGCTATGGACAAGCACTGCGGGAGGCTTATGAAAAGCTTCCCCACAGTTTCTGCGGCTTTTCAAGAGAAAATATCATCGCAGATGACAGACTGGGTGTGATGACAAGCAGCAGCTTTTATCAGCGTTTTACTGGAAGTCCTACTGGTCCCGAGAACAATCTAGATTGGCTCATGACCCCGGAAGCACAGCTTGCTGTCGCCACAAACGGTCAGCTTTTTCACAATAAGAACAGAGACTTTTCTATGGTGAGGGAGAGCCTTCTCGCTTTTTATCCAGAAGATGTTCGCCGCAAGAAAATTGCTGCTCGCGCCGCCATCATGTCGCAGGCAGGTCAATACAATCTTCTCCGCCTAATTAAGCGTCAGGATAAAGTGGCGGTAACCCTTGCCCTTGCCCGCTTTACAGAAGCGACTATCTCTATGGTGCATCTTTTGAACAAGCGGTATACACCATTTTATAAATGGGCATTTTTCAGCATGAAGACTTTGCCGAGGCTGGCAGACACTGTCGCACCGCTGCTTACAGCTCTTGCAGACATTCCTGCTCTGCTGAAAAAAGAGCCTACAGCAAAACTCCACGACACAGCCTTTAAGCTGACGGAAGAAATTTGCGCTGCAGTCGCAGCAGAGCTTCGCGCACAGGGACTTTCACAGGAAGAAGATAACTTCCTGCAGAGCCACCTTGCAAGTCTTATGGCAGGAATTAAGGACCCGCAGCTTGCCGCCATGCACCCCATGGCGGACTGCCCTAACTAATTATATAAGGAAGGAAATCTCACATGGAAAAAGATATCAAGCTCATCGAAGACATTATCGATTTAGAATGGAATATGTTTCAAAAGGTCGAAAACATCGGCGGCAGAGCAAGCTGTCAGGATGATTTTGAAACCTTTTATATCATGCGTCGCAGTCAGTACGAAAACTGGTCAGACGAAATGCTCACCCGCTACTATGCGTATGCCTGTTCCTGCGAAGCTGACGGCAGAAATCTGGTGACCGAGAAGTACGGTCGTATGATGGAATACACCGATCTACACTACTACAACAAGTACGTTGCATCCCATATGCCTTTCGTGCCAGTAAAAAATTACCGTCTAATCAACGAAATCGTGGAAACCATGATCCAATGGGAAAAGGATTTTGCAAAGCAGTATCCGAAACTTTCCGGCGCAGGAAGACCTATTACCGCAGACGGCGACAGCACTGGCTTTACCTCTCAGGAAACCTATGCGAGAGGCGAACTTGCAACCTACCCGACCGATCTTTTGGAACTTTACGCCGCCTATCTGAAAGAATTGAAATCCCAAGGCAAATCTCTTGCTATCATGATTCAAAACTCCATGGTGCACCTCTACGGCTACGCGACAATTGATGAGGCTGAGGAAAGCCTGCGATAATAAATTTTAAAATTCCTGTAACGAAATTCGATCTTTTCCGATATATGGACAAAGAGAGGTGATAAAATGTTGGATATGGACGCCGCATACAAGGACTACGCCAACTACGTGTTCAAATTTTTGATGACACTTTGCATGGAAGAAAATACGGCGGAGGAGCTGACACAGGAAACCTTCTATCAGGCTGTGCGCGCAGCAAACAAATACGACGGTTCCTGCAAAATTTCCACCTGGCTTTGTCAAATCGCCAAGCACCTTTGGTATCAGGAGCTTGCACGGCGGCAGAGAAAATCAGCAGTGCCGCTGGCAGATTTAAGCGGTGAAGCCCTTGTGTCAGATGCACTTACGCTGGAACAGGCATTTTCTGTTAAAGACGAAAAAATGGCGCTGTTTCGCAAAGTGCATCTGCTTTCTGACATCGAAAAAGAAGTCGTTCTGCTCAGACTGACCGGCGCCTTTTCTTTTAAGGAAATCGGCGATATCGTCGAAAAAACAGAAAATTGGGCACGTGTCACCTTCTATCGCGCTAAGCAGAAAATATCGAAAGAATAAGAGGTAACAGGAATGAGAAACGAAATTATTTGCGAATTAACCAGAGATTTGCTTCCCAGCTATTTAGAGGGACTAACAAGTCCTGCCAGCAGCGAAGCCATCGAAAACCATCTAAAGACATGCCCTGCCTGCGCGCAAATTGCAGAAGATATGAAAGCTGCTGTTGAAATGCCCCAGCTGCCTTCGGAAAAAGAAAACGCCGCAGCAGATGCCGACCACGATATTAAGCCCTTTCTCAAACTGAGAAAGCGTACCCGCAGAGCGGTGGGAATTACAATCCTTACCCTGCTGCTGATTTTCGGCGGCGGCACTTACTATTTTGCCCACGGCTTTAGCCCTGACATCAATGATATCACCATTACTTGTGAAAAATTCGATGGTATGGTAGATATTACCTTTACATCAAAATCGCAGAATGTGATATTAAACAGCTATGTCGGCGGCTATCACCAGAATGCCGGTGAGGCAGAGGTCGATTATGTAGAGCTGGAAGCTTTCCACAAAAATCCATTTAAAAAAGTCCTCCGCAATAAGGCTTACTTTGGCTACACCTTCATCAACAAAGATACCATTTATGATTCCTTCGGCAACAAAACCCATATCACAGACCAAAGCTATTTTACGCTGAGTCTGAAAGATAAGGTAGTAAAAATCAACATTGCCGATTTATATCAGGGAAAGATAACATTTATGGAGTAGCAGTGGTTTACAGTCACTTGCATCGCCTTTTTCCCGTTGTGCATATAATCGAAAATTTTCTCTAAAATATGCACATCTCTTCAGAAATCCGTGCATATTTTCCATAATAATTCGCTATATATGCAGATTTTTGCCAAAAACAGGCGAGGTTTATAGGATAATCCCGAATAAACCTCGCCGTTTCTGCATATTTCAGTCGTTTTTCTTAAATTTATGCACGCCCGTGTGCATATTTTGAGAGTTATTTTAAAATTTATGCACACTAGCTCAGGCAGCCTTCCACTCGTTACAGCGCCTTTACCAGTCCGCCATCAACTAAGATAGTCTGCCCTGTGATATAGGTGTTTGCAGTAGATGACAGCAAGAATGCTGCCAGTTTGCCGTATTCTTCCGGTCTTCCGTACCTTCCCAGCGGAATGGTCTTCCAAGTGTTTTCCTGCAGCTGTTCTACGGAAATACCCTGTTTTTCTGCACGCATTTTGTCCAGCTGATCGATTCTTGCAGTGCCGATGCGTCCCGGTCCGATGACATTGACCAGAATGTTATATTTTCCAAGCTCCTGAGAAACAGTCTTGGACCAGCCTACTACACCGGCACGCATGGTGTTTGATAGCCCCAGATTGTCGAGAACTGCCTTCACAGAAGAAGATGTGGAGTTGACAATTCTTCCGCCACCGTTTTCCATCATAATCGGTGCAACCTCCCGCACTACTCTCTGATAAGAAAGCAGCGTCAAGTCAAAAGCTTTGTACCACGCTTCATCGTCAAAGGAATTAAGTGGTCCTGCCGGCGGTCCGCCTGCATTGTTGAACAGCGCATAGATCGGTCCGAATTTCTCACAGGTGGCAGCAACCAGTGCTTTGATATCCGCAAGGTGAGTCATATCGCCGCAGAAAAAGTCCACATTTTCATTTCCCGTTTCACTGATCAATTCCGCCTTAGCCTCCTGTAGCTGCTCCAAAAACGGGCTGAACAACATAACCTTTGCTCCCTCTGCCGCAAGTTCCCTTGCTACTGCCTTTCCAAGTCCTGAACTTGATGCCAGCACCAGAGTGCATTTATCTTTTAAACCTAAATCCATAGATATTCCCTCCTCATTATTTTTCTTTCTGCAATTTTAAATCCATGACCGGATTCACAAGCGGTTCCATGGCAAAGCCGTCCGGTCCAAAAATGCGGCACTCCAAGCTATCACCGTCCTGGATATGCACTGCTCTCGGTGTTCCCGTGGATAGAATATCACCCGGCAGCCACCCCTGCATATGAGAAATCAGCGAAACCAGTCTCGATGGACTGTGGGTCATGTTGTCCACTGTATTTGCCGCATGAATCTCTCCGTTATGCACCGTCTGCACTTCCAGGGCAGATACATCTTCCACTTCGTCCGGCGTAATCAAATGCGGACCAAAACTGAAAAAGGTGTCAAAGCCCTTAACAAGGGTCAGAAATCTCGGATTCTGACGCAAAATAGATTCCTCTGTCATATCCAGAATTGTAGTATAGCCGGCAATATAGTCCCGCCATTCATCTTCACCGATAAACTTGCACTTCTTTCCCATAATGATGCCCAGTTCCGCCTCTCCGGTGGTTTTCTGTGCCTCTTCCATGGCAGGAATGCAGATTTCATCTCCCGGCCCTACGATGCAAGAAGCCGGCTTGTAGAAACTCCCCGGAAAGCCCTTAGGCGCACCTTCACCTAAATCTCCGGCGTGATCCACATAGTTTAAGCCGATTCCAAAAATTCTCTGGGGATTTCTGTAAAGAGGTGCGTACTTCACTTCTGCAAAAGGTACACAGTTCATCTCTGCAAGCTTTTCTTTTCCGCCGTCATTGTACCAGACCGTCAAAGTTTCCAGCTGTCCGGTGCAGATTAAATCATACAGCAGAGTTTCCCAGGATGTGCCGCAGGCAGCATTGACTTCTTCTATGGGAACGATGCCCTTCTCCGTTACAATTCCTGCAAATTCCCCGCCTTTTATTTGAATAGTCGCTAAACGCATTTCTTGCCTCCTATCTGATAAACTGATATCCTCTGTGTATATTGACGATATCGCGCAAAATTGATGCTGCTGCCGGAATAACACCGCTGGCGCCTCCGATAATCGCAAGTTCCCCCAAAGTGTCTGAAACATAACGAACTGCTTTGTTCTTTCCCTCGACACTGTAAAGCAGATGTTCAGCCGGCAGTCTCTCAAGGCCTACAGACATGTGAAGCTGTCCGTCCTTTCTGACGGTTTTGCCGACCAACTTATATTTCAACCCCGCTGCCGCTGCACTTTCTATATCCGCTACAGAGAGAGCAGTAATTCCGCTTACCTTGATGTCAGCCAGCGTTTTGTCTTCGCCCATCAGCACGTTTGTCAAAATCAGGAGCTTTCCGGCAGTGTCCCAGCCTTCCACATCCAGAGTCGGATCGGTCTCGGCAATACCGTACTCCTGAGCAATTTTTAATGCCTTCTCATATTCACAGTGATGATCTTCCATATATTTTAGAATAAAGTTGGTCGTTCCGTTCAGCACGCCTTCAATGGAAGTAATACTGCTTCCCGCAAGGTCCATGACACCGGCGTTGACGGATGGAAGAGCGCCTCCTGTAGTGCAGCCGATTCCAAGCTGTACACCGCAGGCTTTTGCCAGTGCTGCCAGCTTATGATAAGCCAGCATGATCGGTCCCTTATCGGAGATCACCACGTGTTTTCCTGCTTTCAGCAGACTTTCCGCATAAGAAAGCCCTGGCTGTCCTGTCTCCTTATTGGTTGGCGTCATAATCACTGCCAGATCTACCGCAGGATCCGCTGCTATCTCAGCTGCAGTAATATCTGCACTTCCGCCGGAAAACTTGGTAATATCCTTTTCTCTTTCCGTAAAAACTTCCAAGGCAGCTAAATCAATTCCCTTTGCAGCATAGATGCCGCCATAATAATCGACGATATAGCTGACCGTAACAGAGAGCCCTTCCGCGTCCAGCATTTCTTTCTGCATATTCAAAAGTCGCACCAGTGCCTTTCCCACACCGCCATAACCAATGATTCCTATGTTCAAAATTCACGTCCTCCTTTAAATTACACCGATTGCCATGAGATTGTCACCCTCACATGCAGCAAAAGTAGACATTACCCATAAAATCACTGCGTCTTCTTCTGCATAAAACTCTCTGTAAACTTCATCTCCATGGTAGTCTGTCAAAACTGCCAGCAACTGGCCTTTTTTCACTTTTTCACCCGGGGTTACGCGGCAGTTATAAATACCGTTTTGCGAAGCTTTTAGACGGTAAAATCTGGAAAGTTCCTTTTGGCGCGGATTTTTCGCCACACTGCCGCAAAGCATGCCGAGGTGTTTCATCACATTCTTTGCGCCTTCATAGTGGAGCATTTTCGTCTCCTCTTCGATGAGTCCGATTCCTCCGATCTCCGGCTGAATGCTCGGAATGCCCAGGTCGCTGACTGCGGCATAGAAATTTCCTCTGTCCGTTGCGCCTGCCCCATCCGTTTCCGTATAAGACACATAATCCAGCCCATATACCTTTGCCAGCGCCCGTGCTGTTTCTGTTACCTTTTCGTCTTTTTCATTGATGTGATAAAAGGCGTAAGGGTACAGCCACTCAATACTGTCGCCGCTGTGCATGTCGATGTGATAGTCTGCCTTTGCCGCAACCTGATGAACCAGTGTATAGCAAAGACGCTCGGTAATGGTACCTGCCGCATCGCCGGGAAACGTATCGTTGAGATTTTTTCCATCCAGTGGATTCACAAAAGGCACCTTCGCCTGAAAAGATGCGAAGTTGCACTGAGGCACGCCGATGATAGTGCCGGAAAGCTGGCTGGGCTCAATTTCATGATACAGCGCAAGGTTTGCGCCAATTCCCGGATATTCTGTGCCATGAACGCCCGAGGTAATGCAAAGCACTGGTCCGTCTTTTTCTCCGGCGATAACATAAAATGGAAAACTGGTTTCAGTCCCAGCTTCATCGCAAACCGGTATATCTTTTATCCATTTATCGCCTTTTTCAATTTCAAAATCTAATACCTTTAACATGGAATATCCTCCAACTCAGTTTATTTTTTTAACAGCTTTTCTGTCGCTTCCTTGATTTTGCCCATGGCTTTCTCGATGTTTTCATAAGAATTAGAAAAAGCGATACGAAGATAGCCTGTTCCATATTCGCCGAAGGCAGAGCCCGGAATCATGGCGACGCCGGCTTCATTCAGATAATAATCTGAAGCCTCTTCGTCCGTAATGCCAAGACCTTTAATATTCATAAAGCAGTAGAATGCACCCTTTGGGCAATTGCAGCTAAGACCTTCGATTTTATTGATGGACTCATAGACCAGTTTTCTTCTCCTATCAAACTGCACACGCATTTCCTCAATACATCCTTGCGGTCCTGCCAGGGCCGCTTCAGCTGCGTACTGTGATACAGAAGTAGCGCAGGTTACAGTATACTGCAGTACACGAATCATTGCGCTGATAAATTCGGCATTCTTGGAAGCCGCAAAACCGATTCTCCAGCCCGTCATCGCGTAAGCCTTGGATACACCGTTGATGATGATGGTTCTCTCCGCCATGCCAGGAAGAGATGCGATACTGGTGTGCGTACTTCCATCATATAACAATTTTTCATAAATTTCATCAGAAAGCACGATTAAATTGTTGTCTTTTGCAATCTTTGCAATTTTTTCCAGGCTTTCTATGCTGAGCACCGAGCCAGTAGGATTGTTCGGGGTGTTTACGATAATCATCTTGGTCTTTGGCGAAACTAGTTTTTCGATGTCCTCAATCTGCACGTTAAAATCATTTTCTTCTAACAGCGGATAGGACACTGTCTTTGCGCCGGCAAGTTCTGCACAGTAAAAATAGTGGAGCCAGGATGGATTGGGAACAAGCACCTCATCGCCCGGATCCAAAAGCCCTGTCATTGCAATGGAAACTGCCTGATTTGCACCGACTGTTACGATGATGTCGTCCATCGTCATATCAAGGCCGTTGTCTCTTTTGAATTTATCTGCTGCTGCCTGCCGCAGACCTTCCGTCCCATAATTGGATGTATAGTAGGTATACCCATCATCCAGCGCTTTCTTTGCTGCATCTTTGATAAATTCCGGCGTATCAAAATTCGGGCGCCCGATGCCCAGATTGATAATTTCTCTTCCTTCCTTTTCCAGCTTTCCTGCTGCTTCAAATACTTTTCTGATACCGGAAAACGGAATGGTGTCCATTTTCACACTCTGCTTCATTTTATTTGTCATGATTGACCTCCCTTGTTCTGAAAATTTCTCGTGATACCATATCCCTAACCGCAAGTTTTGTGCCAATCAAAAAATTTGACAAATTTTTGTGAACGAATATAATCATCTTAAACCAGGTACACGTAAAGCAGGAAGGAAATACGCTATGATAAATAAAAAGTACAGTTTTATTCAGGAAACCTGTGAAATCGTTTCTGAGCTTTTCAATGTGGTCATTACCACCATCGACACAGACTTTATCAGAACTACAGGCACTGGTCTGTACAAGGCAGAAATCGGAAGTAAAGTGGAAAACTCCAACGTATTCAAGAGTGTAATAGAGCAAAATCAGAAAATAGTAATCAGCAGTCCCGGCAAAGAACCTGCCTGCGCCGACTGCGAGAATAAGAATAACTGTAAAGAAAAGGCAGCAGTTTATGCGCCCCTTCACGTCAACGGTGAGATTCGCGGCGCAATCGGCTTTATTGCCTTTACTGACGAACAGAAAAACAACGGTCTCTTCGGTCGCGATCTCTTCGTCAACTTCACCGAAAAACTCTCCGAACTGATTTCCAGCAGAATTGAGACCGTCGAATATGCTGATCAGCTCATGGTCAATCTCAACGAAACCCTTGCTATTTTGAACTCAGTTCATGATGGCGTCATCGCTGTAGATAACGACTCCATCATCTATCGAATCAACGAGTCTGCCACCAGAAACTTCGGCATTACAGAAAAACTCATCGGAAGCCATATCAGCTGTGTGCTGCCGGACCAAGTTATCGCCGATATTCAGAAGACGCCTTTCTATATCGACAATGAAGTCACCATTCGCAACGAGCAAGGCGAAGTCAATGTGCTGCTCACTGCCAAGCGAATCGAGGCAAGCGGCACTAAGCACGGCACCATTCTCAACATAAAAAGCTTTACAGAAGCTAGCAATATCGCCTCTAACATCCTACACAAATCCGACTATAAGGTGGAATTTAGCGATATTGTCGGTGAATCTAAAGCCATCTGTGAAGTCATCGATTTTTCTCATAAAATCGCCGGCAGCGACTCTACCGTCCTAATCCGCGGTGAAAGCGGCACCGGGAAAGAACTCTTTGCCAGAGCCATTCACAATCACAGCAGCAGAAAGGATGGACCTTTTGTTGCCATCAACTGCGGCGCTATCCCGGAAACGCTGCTGGAAAGCGAACTGTTCGGCTACGAAGACGGCGCTTTTACAGGTGCAAAAAAAGGCGGTAAAATCGGTAAATGTCAGCTGGCAAACGGCGGCACGCTCTTTCTCGACGAAGTTGGCGATATCCCGATTTTCCTGCAGGTAAAATTTCTGCGCATGCTGCAGGAACGCACCATTGAACGGGTCGGTGGGAACAAAAGCATTTCCATCAATGTGCGGGTAATCGCTGCAACAAACCGAAACCTGGAAACGATGATGGAGGATGGAGAATTTCGAAGTGATCTTTATTACAGACTCAACGTCATTCCGATTTTCATTCCGCCTCTGCGCGAGCGCAGCGAGGATATTTTGGTCATTTCCCGTCATTTTATGGAGAAATATTCAAGACACCTTCGCAAACATGTCTGCGATATGACCCCTCAGGCTGCGAAAATTCTGATGGATTACCACTGGCCGGGCAATATCAGAGAACTGGAAAATACCATTGAATGCGCACTCAATGTGGAAAGTCAAGAAATTCTCACCAGTTTCAGCATTCCGGCGAGAATTAAATCTCCGAAAAAGAATACTGATATCTATTCTGCTGAGCTGATTCAGGCAGAAGCTGCCGTGCTTGCGCAAACTGTGCCGTCTGCTGCTGCAAGACTCCGTGATACCAGACGAAAAACTGAAATTGACGAAGTCTTAAAAGCCCTCGATAAATACGGCTGGGATACCAAAGGCAAAAAACATGCAGCGACAAGTCTGGGTATCGGTATTGCTACCTTGTATCGCATTCTGAAAGATTATCAAAACTGATAAAAATTATCCTTTATGATAATTTTTATCACATATCCATCCGTCTTTTCTGCAAAATTCGCCCAAAAACTACATGGCATATTTTTTGCTCTATATGTGTGACGTAGATTAACATAGCAGAAAGGAGACTAACTATGGATTATGGTATTCTATCGTTATTTCCCATCGCGCTGACCATCGTCATCGCCATGTGGCTCAAAAACATTTCTATCGCACTATTTGCCGGCGCCTTTGCAGGGCTTCTGATCGTGTGCAGCGGAAATCCATTTGACGCAATGATGTCTTACGTTGTCGATCATCTGGTTCCGAACATGACAGACTCCTATTGCGCAGAAGTACTGGTACTGCTGATTTTCATCGGCGGTTTTGTAAAACTGCTGGAGGTATCGGGCGGCGCTCACGCCTTTGCATCAAGCGTCACGAAGTTCGTAAACAGCCGCGCAAAAGCACAGATGGCTGGCTGGGTAGCTGGTATCATGGTATTTTTCTCCGATATCGGAAGCCCGATTATCGCAGGTCCGATCGTACAGCCTCTAACCGATAAGATGCAGGTTTCCAGAGAAAAGCTGGCGTGGATTCTTGACACCACTGCCTCCCCGCTTTCCATTCTGGTTCCTTTCCTCGGCTGGGGTGCTTACATCATGGGACTGATGGGTACAGAATTTCAGGCAGCAGGCTATGCCAGCACCGAATGGGACATGCTGCTGAAGGCCTGGCCTTTCCAGTTCTACGCACTGCTCTCTCTGCTGATGGTGCCGCTGATTGCTTTTACCAGAAAAGAGTTCGGACCAATGCACAGGGCTGAAATGCGTGCGCTTTCCGGTCAGGTTTCACCTGGCGGACAGGTTGCTGAAGCTGTTAAAATCGACACCGACGCAAAGCTGGAAAACAGTCGCCCAATCGTCATGATCATTCCTCTTGTAGTTATGATCGGCACTTTGTGCTTTATGCTCTGCCCGCAGGGTTTCCCGTTCAAGTCTGTTGACGGTGACGCACTTCGCGGCGCACTGATTGCAGGTTTCGTGTTCGGCTCTATCGCAAACATCATTTTAGTCGTTGCACTGAAAATCAAATCCTTTAAAAGCATTTGTCGGGATTACGTATTAGGGCTTGAAAGTATTGCCAGCGTATTTATCACCTTGCTTTTGGCATGGGTACTGAGCAGCGTAACAAAAACGATGGGCGGACCGGAATTTGTTGTAAATATGCTGCAGGATAGCGTACCAGCTTGGATTCTTCCAGTGATTATCTTCGTAGCCAGTGCTGTGATTTCCTTCTCCACCGGCTCTTCCTGGGGAACCTTCTCCATTATGATGACCATCGCCGTGCCTGCTGCTATGGCACTGAACGCACCAATGCACGTAGCGATTGCTTCCGTATTATCCGGCGGTCTCTTCGGCGACCACTGCTCACCGATTTCTGATACTACGATCTTATCCGCTAACGGCGCACGCTGTGATCTTTTGGCTCATGTCAAGACTCAACTTCCGTACGCACTCATGGTCGGCGGTGTATCAATCGTGACTTACGCAGTAGCAGGCATGACCGGCAGCGTGATCGCTCTGCCAGTTGGTATCGCCCTGCTGATCGTAACAGTACTTACGCTTTCCAAACTTTACGGAAAGAAAGTTGAAGCATAATTCTTGCACAGTTATGAAGCGAAGCCTCCTGCCTTCCCCCCAATGTAAAAGATACAGGAGGGCTTCGCCCTATTTTTCATCTTGGAGGTTTTGTATGGCATTTTTAGAACTCAGCAAAGATAAAAATCTGCGGCGTGATGAAACGCCTTTTTTAGATCAGCTCACCACTTACTGGGGCGACTTTGGTATTTGCTCCCAGGTTGCACCTTTAAAAAGCGTCATGCTCAGGCGCCCCGGTGCTGAAATCGATGACTTTTCTTGGGAGGAAGCCCGTTTCCGCGAAGGCATTGATCCCGATAAATTCAGACAGGCCCATCAAAGACTTGTGGATCTTTACCTAAGTCAGGGCGTGGAAGTCCACTTTCTTGAAGACCAGCGGCTTGACCGTCCTAACGCAGTCTACTGCCGAGATTTGATGTTTATGACGCCGGAAGGCGCTATTATTTGCAGACCGGCACTACCTTGCCGCCGCGGCGAAGAAGTCGCTATGGCAAAAGCACTTGCTGCTATTAACGTGCCAATTGTGAAAACCATTACCGGTACGGGGACCTTTGAAGGAGCAGACTGTCTCTGGGTAGACAGAAAGACAGCAATTCTGGCACGAAGCTCCCGCACCAACGAATCCGGCTATAATCAGGTTGCTCACGTACTCCGTGAACAAGGCGTGGAAACCATTCTGACAGTTCCAATTCCTTATACCAATGCGCACCTGGACGGTATCATGAATTTTGTCGATGTGGACAAGGTCATCATCAACACACGCCAAGTGTCTTACGATGTGGTAGAGTACCTGATGAACGCAGGCTATCATATCATCGACGCGCCGGATCAGGACGAAGCCAGATTTTCCCTGGGGCTGAACATCGTTGCACTGCGTCCCGGCGTCGTCATCCAGGCACAGGGAAATCCTAAAACTAAGGATGCGCTGGAGAAAAACGGCGTAGAAGTCATCAGTCTGGATTTCGACGAAGTGCTGAAGGGCTGGGGATCGGTTCACTGCTGTAGCGCGACTTTGGCAAGAGGTTAAGAAAAAAGGAGACTCACTTTTATGGAAAAGTTCAATACATTTTATGAAGATATGCCCACTGTCTGGGGCGACAATTTCAGTGTCACTTCCGAAATCGGAAAACTGCGCACCGTACTCGTTCATCGTCCGGGCAAAGAAATTGAAAACATCACAGATCCGTCTGCGATTTATTTCCGTGATTTTATCGATGTGGATAAAGCCCGCTGGGAACACGATCAGTTGGTACAGGTCTATCGCGATCACGGCATTACAGTCTACAATATCGACGAAACTGATCCAGGCTGCCCTAACGCCATGTACTGCCACGATTTAGTACTGGGCACACCGGAGGGCGTCATCGTAACAAGACCCGGAATTAAAATTCGCCACAACGAAGTAAAATATGCTGCGCAGGAAGTTTCTAAGCACGGCGTTCCCATCGTCAAAACCATCCATGGAAACGGAATCTTTGACGGCGCCTGCGCTACTTGGGTAGACCGAGAAACGGTCTTCGTAGGAACTGGAAGCCGCTGCAACAAAGAAGGACTGGCGCAGGTTGCAGACACCTTTCATCACATGGGCGTAAAAAATGTCATCACCCTCAGCATCGCCAGAAACCAAAACCACCTGGATGGCTTCCTATCCATCGTAGATACCAATGTTGCCGTAACATATCCATATATCACACCGGATATCATCTATGAAGAGCTGGAAAAGCGGGGATTTGAATTTGTAGAAATTCCGACTTTTGAAGAAAAGATTAATTTTGCCGCAAACTCCGTCGCACTGGAGCCGGGCAAGATTATCATGCCAAAGGGATCTCCGCGCACTGTGGAACTTTTGAACAAGAAAGGTATCGAAGTCATCGAGCTGGACCTTGACGAAATCAAAAAAGGCGGCGGCTCCGTTCATTGCCTGACCGCATTTTTAAAACGCGATGATATCCCTGTTTATCCCGTTTGTGAGGACTAAGTCATGTTAATCGGAGGATTTTACAGCGTTGACGGTGCGCTGCTTATGGAGCGCCCGAAAAACAATGATTTTGCACTGCGGCTGGACTGTTCGGCAAGCAAAAGTTCTCAATATACGCACAAGGTTTATACCAATAACGGACGTACTGCTTCGGTTTATGCCATGGAGCATTGCGCAGATAAAATGAAAGGAAAAAAAGTGCTTCTTCCCGACTATCTATGCCTTTCCATCATCAGCGCCGTCCGCTGGGAAGGACTTTCTTACGATTTCTATCGGGTCACAAAGGATCTGGAAATCGACCTTGCAGATCTGGAGTCTAAGCTGGACGAAACTGTCGGCATGATTTATGTAATTCACTACTTCAGCATGCCGCAGCCTTCGGATACCGTAAAATATCTCTGTCAGCTTGCAAAGGTGCACAATCTGCTAATTATGGAGGACATCACGCAGGCTCTCTTTTCTAAGACGTCGAAGGATTCGGCTTTTCGCCGCATGGGTTTTGGCGACTACATCGTCGGCAGCACTAGAAAATGGTTTCCAATGACCGACGGCGGCATTTGCGCCATTAGAAATGACGTGTTTGAAGATGCAAGCCGTGATTCAGTTCCAGCCCTTGCCAGCGCTTATGACGAAAGCGTATATAAAGAACTTTTGATTTCAGTCATGCGACCGCTGTATGCGTCGAATCCGGAGTTAGAAAAAGAATCTTATCTAGCTTGCGAAAAAGAAGCTAACGCCAGCCGCTATGTCAATTTGACCCCGAGGAAAATGACCGAGGAGTCGAAACAAATTTTCTTTGACACTGACGCGCAAGCACTCATGAGACGGCGTATCGAAAACTTCCGCTATCTCTATAGCAGACTTCTTCAAATTCCGGAACTTACCATGCTCAGCAGGGATATCGGTGAAGATGGTGACTGCGTTCCTTTTGGGCTGACTATTTTAGCTGATGACCGCAACGGACTTTATCAGCATCTGGTTCAGCACAATATTATCCCGGAAATTCAGTGGATTCTGCCAACGGAGTATTACACGCCGGGCGAGGACGCGCAGTATCTATCCGCACACAATCTGATGCTGCAGTGCGACCAAAGATACGGCATTCCCGAAATGAAACAGGTTGCAGATGCAATAGAAGATTATTTTCGACAGAAGTGATCAAAGCAGTTAAGTTCATTTACATAATACTTTCTTTCGAGACTTTTCCTCTTAGGAAAAGTACCCTTCCAGCAGCAAGGGTGCCGGCAGAATTACCGGCGCCCTTGTGTGTGTTGTCAATCAAAATGCAGTTATACGTCTGCCATTTTCTTTAAAATTTTCTGTTCCAAATCGTTATATTCTTCCGTAAACTCCATAATAGTTCTACCTTTAGGATTCGTTGCTAATAATCTATAATCAAAATAAAAATCATATAATGCCTTCAGGTCTTGATAAGCCTCCTCGTATTGTTCTGGTGGATGATTCAGCGTTTTCATCAAGCTCAAAGTTCCTGACATATTATTTCCAATTGATTCCATTCTTTTTACAAAATTTTTGTCTGCAAACAAATTTTCCAAAGCCTCATTAAAATCATCAGTTCCCTTTACATATTTATATGTATCTTTATTGCTCCAATCCCAAATAGCATTATACCATACATCATGAATCAATTCCGCTGCTTCTTCGCCCTCAACAAATTCATTCAACATGGTGTTGTATGCGTCCACCATATTAGAGTAGTATTCTGCCGATACGCGGCTATAATTTAATGCAAATCCTATCACTGCAATAATTACTACTGCAATCACCAAACTCTTTCTTTCCTCTTTTATTCGATTCAATGGTTAAATTTTCCGCTTTTTGTATCAAAGCATTTCCATTACCCAATACCTACAGGCTTGCCACACATTGGACAGAAAGCAGCTTCATCACTGAATACCGCACCACATTCCTTGCAATTCATCTTTTTGTTGTATCCTTTCTCAAAACATTCCTTCAATAATAAGGCAGACTTCTACAGCACCCTCTTCAGGTCAGCTGCCAAATACAGCGGTACATTGGTAATCATTCCATTTTTTAAATAGCCCATTTCCGAAAATCGAACCGCTGAAACTGGTTTTACCTCTGCTATATACTTTTTAAAGGTTGGTGCACTCTTATCTGCTCCACCTTTCACTTCGACAGGGATAATATTTTGACCATCCTGCAGCAGAAAGTCTATCTCTCCATAGCGTGTTCCATAATACCTAGGCGCCAGTTCATACTGTCCTTTCAGCTGCTGTAAAACAAAATTCTCCGTCAATGCACCCTTGAACTGATAATCTGACTTTAACAAAATGGCACTGTTATCTATCCCCGCCATGCATTTTAATAATCCCGTATCAAAGAGGTACAGCTTAAAACAGTCCAGCTTATCAAAAGCTGGTAAAGGGTGTTCCGCTTTCGAAACATTGTAGACCCGATTCAGCATCCCTGCCGATACCAGCCATTCTATCGCCTCCTCAAAGTCTCGTGCACGCCCACCAGTGCGGACTGCGCCATATATGAATTTTTCGTTTACTTTTGCAAGCTGCGATACAATACTCCGAAAAACCATCAGCAGTCGACCACTGTTTACTTTTCCATTATGTTTGGAAAAGTCATTCTCATATATCGCTAGTAGTTCCCTCTGTATTTTTTGAATCTGCTGCGGATCTTTACTATCAATCCATGATGATACGCATTCCGGCATTCCCCCAATAATCAAATAATAGTGATAGCTGTCGAGAAGTCTCTGGTGAAAAATCTCTTCAATGGGCTGCCCCTTTTCTATGGTCTGATAATAATGATACAGCGCCTCGTCCGTTGCCAATAAAAATTCCTCAAAATTCAGCGGCCCAAGTTCTAAGAGATTCACCTGCCCAACCGGATATGATTTCGGCTGCGCAAGCAAAGTTCCCAGCAGGCTTCCTGCCACAATCACATGGTACTCATTTGCATTTTCACGAAAATATTTAAGACTGTTTAGTGCCTGTGGACAT
The DNA here is from genome assembly GCF_943192965.1 of Senimuribacter intestinalis. Lineage (NCBI taxonomy): Bacteria > Bacillati > Bacillota > Clostridia > Peptostreptococcales > Anaerovoracaceae > Senimuribacter > Senimuribacter intestinalis. Next base: position 21,720 of record NZ_CALPCF010000018.1, on the reverse strand, counting down.
TCCTGAATTTCATCAAGTATGATTAAACTTTCCCCCGGCACGACTCTTTCCCCAGAAATTAACGATAGCAATTCAATAATTCTTTGCGGATTCTTATTCTTCTCAAAGATAGACGAGAGTTCTTCCTCTTCATCAAAATTGAAGTAGACATAATTCCCGAAATATCTCCTTGCAAACTCTTTCATAATCCACGTCTTTCCAACCTGCCGTGCCCCTTTTAAAATCATCGGCTTTCTGGACTTGCTATTCTTCCATTCAATCATTTTCCGCATTATAAGTCGTTCCATGCTAAGCTCTCCTCCTATCTTTTATATATTATGCCACTTTTTACGCAGTCTATCAATCAATATTTTCACATTTTTACGCTATTCTTTAATAGTTATTACACATTTTTACCTAAATTCGTCGCAGTGCCACTTCCTATCACAATACGTCTCACTAATCCACGCACAAAAAACAGTGGCCTTCCTCGACCACTGTTTTTTCAATTTTATACTTTAAAAATCACTTCACATTTTCAATATGAATATCCGGTTTCACACTGCGAGCAAGTTCCAAAACCTGCTCCAGCTCCCTCTTTTGAAACACCAGTCTCCGCGACATGACATCTCTAAGAAAATGAAGCACCACGTAATTTGGATCCGCCACATATTCGATGTGAATATCTGTAATCTCTTCAAAAGACCACACAATTTTATGCTTGCGCAGGATAAAGTCATATGCCAGAACTACGCCCTCCTTGCTGACATAGGTTTCCTTTTGGAAAACCACCGCAAGAAGCAGCACCACACCGATAATTGCAGAATATTTGACTGTAGAATAGAAGCTGAACACAATCAGCCCTGCGCCAAATATGACTGCTGCAAACTTTGTGGATTTCCGCATTGTTCTGTCATCATATGCCTTGATTTTATCCATTGCGTTTTTCTGCCTTTCTCTTTGCTTTTAATTCCTTAATCTCTGCTCTGGATTTTCCATCATATTCCTTGTATTTGATACCAATGCCGAGATATGAAATTGTAATTGCCAGAACCGGATTAATCAGGTTCATAAATGCGTACGGCATAAATGCCCAGTTGGACACGCCTAAGGTTGCAGACTGATAAGCGCCGCAGCCATTCCATGGAATCATTGGTGACCAGAGAGTCGCACCATCTTCTGTGGTTCTTGACAGGAAGCTTCTGCTCAGTCCTCTTTCATCAAAGGCTTTCATGTACATTCTGCCAGGCACCAGAATTGCCAGATACTGGTCAGTCAACACAACATCACAGATAATACCGGTTACGATAGTGCACAGCACCAGACCGCCGACACTCTTTACTCTTCTTACAAGACCGCCCAGCAGTACTTCGATAAATCCGCATTTTTCCAGTACGCCGCCAAAGAACAAGGCGAACATGATCAAGGAAATCGTCCACATCATGGAGTCGATACCACCTCTGTTGAGCAGGCTGTCAGTCACTTCGTTGCCGGATTCAATGCTGAAACCGGTCTGCATACCACCAAACACTTCCGGGAAAGTCGCGCCCTGCGCAATCATTGCTACTGCGCCGCCGCAAACTGCAGCAAGAAGCAGCGACGGAATTGCCGGAATCCTCTTTACTGCACCGAAGATAACCACCAGTACTGGCAGCATAATCCAAGGAGACAGATAGAAGTTATCTGCGATAGCATTTTGAATATCCATCGCCAAAGAAGCGTCATAGCCGGATTCGTCGATAACGATAGCGCCCACGATGCCGTACAGCACCAGAGAAATCAAAAATGACGGAATTGTTGTTGTCATCATGGCAGCCACATGATCATACAAAGGCGTTTCCGCCCCTGCTGCCGCAACGTTAGTACTGTCAGACAACGGAGATAATTTATCCCCTGTGTATGCGCCGGAAATTACCATACCTGCTGCAAGAGCAGGGTTAATGCCAAGACCCATTGCAATACCCATCAGAGCCACGCCTACCGTACCGGATGCAGTCCAGGAAGACCCCGTTGCGAGTCCTACAATAGCAGTCAAAATCGCACCTACTACTAAAAATGCGCCCGGTGAAATAATTTCAAGACCATAGTAAACCATAGCCGGCATGGTGCCTGACCAAACCCAGGAACCGATCAACATACCAACGCACATGATAATCAGAAATGCTTCTACAGTTCTGCGAATGCTGTCATATGCGCCTGCTGCGATATCCTCCCAGCTGTAACCGCATTTTACTGCGATCAAGGACGCCACAACACAGGATGCTATAATTGGCATATGCGGATCCAAGCCCCATTTTACAGTACTTAAAATAATAATAACCATCATAAAAACGATTGGAACGAGTGCTTCCCAAACCTTAGGAAGCCTTGGGGTTCTTTTCTTACCCATAAAATTTCCTCCTTTAATTAGATATTTCAGGTATATTTAAGAGCAAGAACTGTGCCACAAACAAAAATCCCCATTTTTCAAGGAATTTCGCCGCTGCACCTGCTGTCATTTCCAGTGTAGTATGAAATTTATTTCCTGGTTCATAATTTTCATGATGAAATTTATTTCACAGTTTTCGGATTTATTCCATATTCGCCTAACTTATTCCAAAGCTGCCGCGAGGTAATCCCTAAGACCACAGCACATTTTGTCACATTGCCTTCTGTGCTTTTCAATGCCCTTTCTATATAGTACTTCTCAAAATCCGCTCTAGCCTCTTTCAAAGCTTTCTGTTCCCCCATAAATAATGGTTCCTTTGGAAGTTTTCCGCACAAAGGCTGCTGCAAATCGTCCATGGTAATTCTGCCGCCATCGCTTAACGCCACCATGCGCTCAATGATATTCTTCAGTTCCCGCACGTTGCCCGGATAGTCGTATCCCAGCAGCATAGACATGACCTGCCCGTCAATATGTTCGATTTTCTTCTTTTGTTCCGCTTCCGTCTTTCTGATAAAAAACTCTATAAGCCCCTCCAGATCCTCTTTTCTCTGACGAATAGGCGGAATAATTAAAGTCAAGGTGTTGATTCGGTAAAGCAGATCCTCCCTGAACTTACCTGCTGCAATTTCTTCTTCCAGGGATTTATTAGTAGCGCAGATCAGCCGCACGTCCAGATCGATTGACTTATTGCTCCCGATCCGTTCAATCTTTCTGCTCTCCAGTACTCTGAGCAGTTTTCCCTGCATGCCCAGAGGCAGATCTCCGATTTCATCCAAAAATAATGTGCCAAAGTTGGCTTCTTCAAATTTTCCGACTCGTTTCGCCACAGCGCCGGTAAAGCTGCCCTTCTCGTGCCCAAACAGCTCTGACTCAATGACACTTTCCGGCAGGCTTTGACAGTTGATCGGCACAAAAGGCTCCTTTCTTCGGCTCCCCTTGCTATGAATATAGTTGGCAAAAACTTCCTTTCCTACACCGGACTCTCCCAGTAAAAGCACATTGATATTGGTGTCTGCGGTCCTGTCACAAAGTTCCAGAAGCCGCAAATACTGCGGATTCTTGGACTCCAGGAATACGTTTTCTTCGTATTGGTTCCGAAGGAGAATATCGCTCTTTTCCGCCAGGCGCTTCAGCTTCGCCAGCCGCTCTACCTTCATAATCAGTTCCTCCAGATCGCTGCTCTTGACAAAATAGTCCTTTGCGCCGTATTTGATAGAATCCACCGCACTTTCAATGGATCCATAAGCCGTCATGACGATAATATCGATGTCCTCGTTTTCAGCGGTCAAGGTACGAATCAGCTCTTCCCCGGAAAGCTCCGGCATGCGCAAATCGGTAATCACCAGATTGACCTCATGATCCTTAAGATATGCCAACGCTTCTTTCCCGTTGGAACAGGTACTGGTCTGATATCCTTTCCGGCTTAAAATCATAGACACCACTTTCTGATATTCAAACTCATCATCAACAATTAAAATATTGTATCCTGTCTTCATATTCTTCCTCCTACTTTAAGCCATTTTAACGGGAATTTCTACATAAAACACAGAGCCTTCTCCCTGCACACTTTCTGCGCGAATCGCACCCCCCGCCTGCTCCAGCTGAGAATGCACCAGGTAAAGTCCAAGACCGGTTCCCCTCTCTTTGCTGGTATAAAACGGATTGAAAATTTCCGAAAGCCTTTCACTTTCGATACCGCATCCGTTGTCACGAAATACGATATTTACCGTCCTTTCCCAGATTGTGACACGAATCTCAATTTTTCGCTTGCGCTCTACCTCCGCGAGTGCGTCAATACTATTATTCAAAAGATTGATCATAGTAATCTTTAAAAGATCCTCATTAAGCAGCACCGGCTTCGCCTTTTCTCCATTCAAAGAAAATGTCACATCAATATCCTTGCTGTCCATCTGTTTCTTTTCCAGAATCAAAATGTTGCTGATCAGCTCACCGATATCCACTTCCTTATTATCCTCACCGGAAAGCCTGGAAAACTTCAGCAAGCTGTCGATGAGGCGATTGATCCGCTTGATGGAGTCATCAATAACCCGCACTGCATGAATGCCGTCCTCACCTTTTACAAAGTCCTGGATCAAGAACATATAGCTTTTTATCAGCCCCAGAGGATTTCGAATCTCGTGAGCAAGCCCTGCTGAAAGCTGCCCCACCGCAATCATCTTTTCCTCCTGAATGTTTCGTCGCTCATTGATATACCGCTGGGTCCACTCTTCCACAATGTAAAGTTTTTTATCCCCTTCGTTGAGATCCATGGTATTCTTCATATAGTAGTGTTCCTTCAGCTTGTAGACAGTCTCGTCCTCCTGCTGCAAATAAGGCATGACCCACTTGTTGGTATGAATATCGCTCTTCAAAAGTTCCCTCTTGCTGCAGCCTGCGATCCTGCAGATCTCATCGTTGACCTCCAAAATCGTTCCGCTGCCGGAAGCGATAATCAGCCCCCTGTCCAAAGTATCTATGATCAACCGCAGCTGTTCCTTGCTGTTGAACAGCTCTCTGGTCTTTTCCGTTACCTTCTTCGCTGTAGACAAATTCCATATGGTAAAAGCCGCACCGCATATGATAAAGAAAAAACCGATGTTATAGATCACATCTACTTCCGTCATGTCGGTAATCTCCGGCTCCATAGCACCAAACCATTTGCTCTGAGTCTTGGTAATGAGATTTTTCTTTTTCATGGAAAGTACCGCTTTATTAAAAGCGTTTAAAAGCCCTTCGTTATCTTTGTTCAATGCCACACAGATCTCTTTTCTGGAAAAAGAATACTTGAGGAATTTATAATACCGATTGCTGCGCTGCTGGTTAATCAGATAAGACAGCTTCGTCTCATCCCCTGCTACCGCTGCCACTCGATCATTTTCCAACATGTCCAGCGACTGCTGAAAGTCCTTTGCAAAGACCACGCTGACGCCTTTGGCGCCGTAAAGTTCCTCAATCCGCTCTGCAACATCTTCTTCTCCTTCTTCTACTGCAATTCTCACATCGGCAAGCTGATTAATATTATCAAAGCTCGAATTTTCCTTGACCAGTATCTTCCCGTGCATGATATACAGCGGCTCTGTAAAAAGAAAGTCCTCTGCCGGCAGCTGACTCTTATCCACAATGGCAGCCTGAATCGCCCCGGTTTCAAAATCCCGAGTCAAATCACTTTCCTGATTCAATTTGATATCCATGTCATTTTCCAGTTCCACAGAAAGCAGATTGATAAAATCGATAAAAATCCCGTCATTCTGCTGTTCCTCGTTGAGAAAGGAAATGGGCAGTCTATTGTACTGCACACCGCAAGTAATATGCGCCTTGCTGAAATACTCTTTTTGGGAAGGCGTCAGATCCATGCTGTATTTTGTATAGTCGATCCAGTCCATGTTATACCGGATCATCATATTGATCGATGCGCCCAGCCAAATGATCAGAACCGCTGCCGCCATAGTTAAAGAAATGCTTCTCTTCATTTAAATACCTATTATTTTATTGGGTTGTTATGCGAAATAGTAATCTTTTCTACGTTGATATCCTTTCCATCCACATCCATAATGGCAAAAGTAATCGCCTGATCGAAGCGCCGCTTGCCGCAGCTGCCCGGATTAAGCCAAAGTCTGCCATCTATCATATCCTGCGCATACTTGTGAGAATGTCCGTAAATCACCACATCAATTCCTGCCAGCGCCTCTGGCTTTCCCAGCACTTCTTTCTTATTGTGAATCAGGAAAAACTTACAGTCTTCGATTGTAAAAGTTAAGGATGCAGGCAAATGCTCCGCCCATTCCTTATCGTTATTGCCGCGCACTACATAAAGCGGCGCAATGCGCTCCAGTTCTTCTATAATCTCCGGCTTATTGATATCACCACCGTGGATAATCATGTCGCAGACAGAAAGCGCTGCGCAAACCTCCGGCCGCAAAAGTCCATGAGTATCCGAAATTACACCGACTTTAGTTGGCATATGAGTCTCCTTACTTGTACGTTCTTGTCTGGTATTATTATAATCAAAGGATGCAGTATCGTCAAATTTTATGATACCACAAAAATAAAAAAAGAGCCGTCAACATAAAGGACGACTCTTACATTTCATTCTATTTGTTTACACCATTACAAAACCTGCAATAACATAAGCCACAAAGGAAATCGCTGTAACAATTCCAATGTATGGAAGCTGCGCAACCGCATAGTCCACGTTATTGATTCTGCAGGCAGAAGCGGACATCAGGGTTACATCTGAATAGAAGCAAGCCTGTGCACCGAAACAAGCTGCGGAAATAATTGCGCCCAAAGTGAGCGGAATGTTCGCACCGGTCGATGCAGCCAGCGGCAGAATAATCGGTGTACACAGAGCAGGCACACTCCAGATATTACCTGTTGCAAAGCATACCAGACCGATCAGTACAAAGGAAACTGCCGGAAGCCATGCTGCACTCATATACGGACCTGCTGCATCAATCAGGAACTGTGGCAGACCAATCAGGTTAATGGCCTCTCTGTAGAACAGCGATGTAATCAATACAACCGCAATGAAGAGCATGTCCTCCAGCCCTTTGTAACAAGCGTCGCAGAACTTGCCGAGAGTCATAATTCTAGTCGGAATGAAGAGAATAAAGCAAGCAAAAATACCGATACTTACACCGTAAAGAATATCATCCAGCCACAGCGTTGTGAAGATCACCACTGCCATAGGTACTACAAAAGCCCAAAGGTGCGGCTTGATTTCCTTTTCTTCCTTACCGCTGTTGGTACTAGCTGCGCCCATCACTTCACCAAGCTCATCTCCCTGATTCTGTAAATTACTTGATTCAGGCCAGAGTTGTCCAGTTTCTTCCACTCTCTTATACGCCTTCTTAATACCGCCCATCTTAGGAACAACGCCTAAAATAACCAGAAGTACGAAGATGACGCAGAGGAAAGGATAGAAGAAGTATGGCATAATATGATAGTAAATGTCCATTGCACTATCGCCAACCACTGCGGCTTCAGCCTGCTGTCCAAATACGCCGGAGAAGAATACAACCCAAGCAGAAATCGGTATGATCAGGCATACAGGCGCCGAAGTTGTGTTGATGATGTAGCAAAGCATTTCTCTTGGCGTCTTATGTTCATCCGACAAAGTTAATACGCAGTTAGCTGTAACAAGAATGCTGAGATAATCGTCAATAAAAATTATAATTCCGCATAACCATGTCAAAAATAGCACTTGCTTTTCCGACTTGACATACTTTCTAGCTAAATCGCCTACGGCAATCGCACCCTTTGACTCTCTGAGAAGCTGTACCAAACATCCAAATAACAAACAAATGATTACGATATAATTATTGTCCCCATCACAAGATGCGTCCAGCATTGCATCCAGCATCGGCATAAAAAATCCCGCTTTATAGTATAATGCGTATCCAAGAATGCCGGATACTACAATACTGAGAATACATTTCTTTGTCAGAAACGCCAGGACAAAGAAACTCACCACAGGGATTAAGGTGAGAATGCCTAAATTTGTTCCATCCATAGTGTTTACTCCTTTTCATTTCATTGAATTTTATACTCTACCCAAAATCTCCACCTTTAGATTTATTTCATTTTTGAAATAAACTTCTATTTCGTTCATCCGCTCCTCTGTTGGCGGAAGAAATTCCTCCTGCACGCCTCCTATATTTCTCTTCTTGCTGATCCCAAGATTGTGATACTGCAGGAGATTGACTTTCTTGATTCCAAGTTCTCTGAAAAACTCCCCTGTACGCACAATGATATCCTCGCTGTCATTGACGCCCTTTATGAGCGGCATTCTCATAATCAGCTTATCCACGATTTCCGGATCCGCTGACAACTGCCGCAAATTATCGAGAATCTGCCGGTTGCTGACACCCGTATACGCTCTATGGATTTCATCATCGATTGACTTCATATCGTAGAGAATGTTTGTAACATTTTTCTTCTGTGCCAGTTCCATAAGCGCCTGTGAATCCCCGAATCCAGAGGTATCCACACACACGTTGATGCCCAGTTTCCCCGCCTCATCGATGAGCCTTCCTACAAAACCTGCGTGCATAAGGATCTCTCCTCCACTGACAGTAATTCCGCCTTCGGTTTTGTCGTAAAACCCTTTATCCTGTGCTGCAATCTCCAGAATCTCATCTACAGTCATGAATCTTGCTACAGGGCGCAGTGCTTTTGCATAACACTCATTTGCACAGACAAGACACAAATCACACTTTGTCCTGTCAATGATAACGCCCTCTTCTGCACTAATGGTTATTGCATCCCGCGGACACGCTTTCACGCAATGTCCGCAGCCGATGCAATTATTTTGCGACTTGATGAGCTCTTGTCTTTCATCGATCAATTCAGGATTATGGCACCATTTGCAGTCAAGAGGACAACCCTTAAAAAATATCGTTGTCCGGATGCCCGGTCCGTCTTCAACAGAGAACTTTTGGAGGCTTCCCACAAGAACCCTTTCAGCTATATGACTCATTGAAACCTCCTTTCTGTCAGTCTGACTACTTGATTACTAACGCTGATTCAAGTGCGGCGTTCTGTAAATAATTACATCCTGCGCGCTCTTATCAAGTTCAGTAAAATAAGCCATGTAACCAGCAACACGAACCATAAGACCTTTATAATCTTCAGGTTTTTCCTGTGCCTTCTTCAAAGTTTCATTATCTACTACATTGATTTGAATATGTTGTCCGCCGTCTTCAAAATAGGTTTTGATCACACCTTCTATGAGGTCTTTTCCTTCTTCTCCCTGTACGCCATGCGGGTCAAAACGCAGGTTGTACAGCGCACCTTCATGGAGATCAGCCGGTGTCATACTGGCAACGGATTTTACCGTAGCAGTCGGTCCGTTGATATCTCTTCCCATCATTGGAGAAGATGCGTCACAGAAAGGCTCGCCTGCCAGTCTTCCATCAGGAAGTGCGCCGGTCACCTGACCATGTGGAATATTCATGGTCTGGGAGTCGATGCCGAAAGCATAATATCCGCCTCTGGCATCCGGCCACTGCTGCACATTTTCTGCAATGAAATGCATCATCTCTTTGTAGATGCCATCCACATGCGCCTGATTGTTACCGTATTTTTCCGGCTTATTGAGCAGGAGCTGACGAAGTCTTTCCTGTCCTTCAAAGTTGGTATCGCAGGCTTTGATTAATTCATCCATGGTGAGGTCTTTGTCCTCAAATACGCATTTTTCTACTGCTGCGATACTGTCCGCCAAGTTAGCCGGTCCCGTAACGTAAAGACCTGCCGTGGAATACTTGGCGCCACCGTGCTGTACAGATTTTCCGCTTTCCACACATCCCTTTGTTACCATGGAGGCGAAAATAACAGGATATCTGTTCATGTGAATACTCTGCATCAGATTGTAACCAGTTCTGATCAGATCATAATGATGAAGAATCTGCTTTTTCAGTGCATCCTTAAATTCTTCTATATTCTTAAACTCTCTTGGATCTCCCGTTTCAAGTCCCATCAGTTTGCCGGTGGCTGGGTCCACACCGTTATGCAGAACGAACTCAATCATTTTTCCCATATTTACATATCCTGCATCAGGGGAACCGTCTGAAGCACCGCCGCCCGCAGCAGGCTGTGTGCAGCCGACAATAGTCCAATCTCTGGCCTCTTCGATAGTGCAGCCTCTGCCCTTATCAAGACTGATTTTTATTCCAGCATCGTCGCTGAAAAATCCCGGATTTGCCTGTCCTTCCTGAATCATCTTGCAGCCGAAGCGGATTAAATCTTCCGGCGTATTTTCCCATACTCTTACCGCCATAACAGGCTGCTTTATCTGAAGATCATCTGCTGCTTCAAGACAAAGATAAGACAAGTCATTGGTAGCATCTTTGCCGTCCGGCGTCTGCCCGCCTACGACCAGAATCTGCCACATCGGATATCCTGCAAAAGCTGTAGCGTACCAGTTATCTCTCACTTCATATACTTCACAGGTCTTCAGATAAAGGCATTCCAGCATTTCCAGTGCTTCTTCTCTAGTGATGTTCTTTTCTTTTATGACATCTTTTTCATAGAAAGGCCACATATACTGGTCAAATCTGCCGAATCCGCAAGCTGTTGTACAAACTTCGATATAAAAGTAAACATGTACGAACCACACAGCCTGAAGTGCCTGCTGGAAAGTCTTAGGAGGATTTTCCGGAACGACTCTGCAGTTTTCCGCAATGGTCAGAAGTTCTTTTTTCCGCTTCTCATCTGCGCATGCAAAAGCCATTCTCTCTGCTTCTTCAGCCATTCTGTGCGCATATGTAATCAAACCCTGACACTGAATGATACAAGCTTTCCAGAAGTCCACCTTAGCCTGTTCCTCCATAGTCTGCGGAATGATGCTGTCGATATTTTTCTGGCACTCTTCCATATATCCTCTGAGACCTATGGTCAAAATCTTCTCATGGTCACAGGTAGTTTCTCCCGAAACACCGTTTTCCAGACCAACACAGATGATGTCGTCCTTCTCAAGTTCCTTAATTTTCGCAGGCATGGCTTCATCTGACAGATCCTCCATGGACTTTCCTTCCCAGTATTTCAGGGTTTCGAGAATCGTCTCTTTATCCTCCGGCGAAATGTAATACGGATCCTTGCTTCTTGAAGAAAACTCGTCAATATCGCTGATATACCATGAACTGGACTGAAATTCCGGATGCAGATTGGCGCCTCGGTATGCGTTGGTTGCGGTTCCCACAATCAATTCATCGTCCATAATCAGCGTTGTCATATTCTCCATGATATAATTGACAACCTTGGCTCTGAAAACAGGCACTGCATCACCAGCAAACTTCTGATAGGCTTCCGTTGCCAATACCAATCTCTCTGCTGTAATTTGAGGAATTGTTTCAAAATACTTCTCCCTCATTCTCTTAACTCTCGGGGTTAACATATCCTTCCCTCCTAACACTTTTGAGCGAAATAAACTTAACAATTTTCTGATATTCACAATTTTAGTAACAAAAAATCGCCTTTACAATAATTATATCGTTATAAAATTTCATTTTTTCGCTAAAATAAGTCAAGCTAAATTTGCAAATTTTATTACAAATAAGCTATAATTGAATCAAAGGAGGTGCTGCAGTGCTTTACGAGAAGACAACTTATCTGGACGATTTTCCTATCAATATCAGAATCGTCAGGGTAGAGGAATACCCGATTCATTACCATCAGGATGTGGAATTTGTCTACGTCCTGAAAGGTGAAATCTGGCTGCGAAATGGATACTGCAACTATCTCCTAAAAGAAGGAGACATCTTCACAAACAGCGGTCACGAGGTACACGGACTTACCGCTTCAGAAAAGGAAAATATTGTCGCTATCATTCAGGTCAGCAACCGCTTTTTTACACAGTACTTTCCTGCAATGAACAAAGGCTGCTATTTCACCTACGCCAACCGCGACTTGTATCTCCAATTAGATGCGTTGCGTAAGATGCTGCTGCAAATACTGCTGAATTATTCTCAGAAGAGCTTCAACTATAAAAATCAATGCACTTATATGATGATTGACGTCATTAAATACTTGAACGAAAATTTCAACCTTTTCACTTTCGAAGATCAAGTCATCGTCAATTTTAAAAGCGACAACCCCGTCATCATAGAGCGAATCAGCCGCATCATCAATTATATCTACGAAAATCATGCGGATAAGATTACGTTGGAAAAATTGTCTGAAGTCGAGCACTTAAGTACCGACTATATTTCGCATCTGATTAAAGATTATGTCGGTATCACATTTCGCGAACTGCTTTCCCTAGCTCGAGTTGAGCTGTCGGAAATTTTGTTATTAGAAACGACGAAAACCATCAGCGCAATCGGAAAGGATGCCGGTTTTTCCACAACCTATTACTACGAAAAGTTTTTCGAAAAATGGTTCGGTCATTCACCGCAGATACACAGAGAGCAAAATCTCCCTCTCGTTCTCAGTGAACATCGACCTGCCAAGGTTGACCTATTATCTGATAATGACGCTGTCAATATAACAAAGCGCTGCCTTTCTGCCGTCAGCGGACAGGAAAACAACGCCTCTATCGTAAATCATATGCAGTTAAATGTTCAAATTGATCTAGACAGCCCTTCCATCATGTCCATCGATCATAAGCTGGATATCGTCATCACTCTGGAAGACTTTCAGCTTATGGGCGACATGTTATTTCCTATGCTGCGCGAACTTGCACCCGCAAAGATCAGCTTGGCTGTCAAAGATACAGATCCGATTTCCGAAATATGCAGACTGAAAGCGATATTAGAAAAATACTGCGATACCGCAAATATTCTGGTGCAAAACAAGCTGACATTTGATTCTGCCTTCGGCTATGATTCCATCGCAGCATATATCCACCTATCCAAAAAATATTTTCTCTCAAAGGAAGCCTTCGTCCAATGCAAGCTGCGCGACCAGGGAGACATCGAAACGATCTTGAAAGGCGCTCCCTCTTGTCTCACTTCAGGGCTGATTCGCAAGCCTTCTTTCTATGCCTATCAGCAGCTTTCTACGGTCAAAGGGGACCTGATCTCCTGGAGCAAATATCACTCTGTTGTAAAAACCACACTGCAGGATAGTTATGCCTATGTCCTGACTGCTTTCAACTATAATGATGAGATGGAAAATTTATGCCAGCGAAATGCAACCATTCATGAAACCAATGAAATCATCAGTGCCTTTGTCGATGAACTCAGTCTGGATTTCAACCTTTCCCTTCCATCAGGAAAATATACAGTGATCAGATTTTCTCTGACTAATGAAAATTCCATCTTCAGCTATATGGCTCAGCTGGGCTTTCCCAAGCAGAGTCCTCTGGGCAATCATTGGCATCAGCTGCTATGTACGCAGCCTTATACCTCCACCCATGCAGCGCAGGTGGACACTTCCTTGAACCTCAATTTCACCCTCAAAGGTGCAGGCGTGCAGATTGCTGTGGTACAGCCACTTTGAAGCGGGCTGCGTTTTCTGCACTTCTAGGAGGTATTGTAAAAATAGCCAAAAAGAGAGATATGGCTGGTCATTTCCCTATACCGGCTTATATCTCTCTTTTAAGATTACATAAAACGAATTGTCGCAGTAGCTATAGCCTCACTACATAAATTTCATCACCAAATCATTCAGCTCAGAAACAATCTTTTGATTCCCTAATTTTCTTGCCATAGGCATAAAAAGGTTAAGCGTTTCTCGCGCTCTCCTTTCAATTTGGTTCTGTGTTAAAAATTCAATGGTTCTCATATTGTGAAGCCGCTCTGCTAATTTTATCAGCAGCACATCTGAGTCCGTTTTGTCGCATATGCTTTCACAGTCGTTAACCCTTCTCACTAAGTCCCATACATCTTTTGGAAGTTCCTTTTCCAGGTACTGCACCTTGCCCGCTGTCTTCTTCAATACATCACAGAACATGCCTCCATAAATCAGCTTCTCTTCGGCTTCTAAGTCTGCCAGTAAAATCGCCACATGCAGTGGATGGGTGATGTATTCGACACCGGAATATCTTTTCATACCGTCATAAGACCGACAACTCAGCATAAACATTTTCTCCAGTTCTTTGTAACTATAATCAATTTCCTTTTCATTCATCGTCTCTGTTAAAATTTCTATTAACTGCTCTTTTGTTACGGTTTGACTTATGTTCTTACATGTGATCATTTTCGTTTCCCCTTCTCCTTTTTCTAACACTAATCCTAGTTTTATTGCCTTTAGAAGCGATGGCGCAAAACCATATTCTTGCTTAAATGCTCTCGCAAAACTGTTTGGCGATTCCCAGCCATACTCACAAGCGGCATCAATAATTTTCTTTCCATTAAGAATTTCCTCTGCCGCTTTATACAAACGCCTTTTCCGTACATATTCCATAACGGTACATCGCATTTCTTCTTGAAACAGTCTGGAAAAATGATATGCGGAATAACCTGCGTGTTCTGCAATTGCCACCAGACTTAGCGGTTCCTTTAAATTTCTTTCAATATATTGCAGGCAGCAGTTTAATATCTTGCGGTTCATTTTCTATAGCTGCCTCCTTTCGCTCTAAATTGTTTTATAATCTGTTTTAAGGATATCAAAGTTCCGTAACAAAAGCCTAACATTTTTTGCGGTTTTTATTTTCTCTTGCAATAAAACATAGAGACAGTCACCTGCCTCTATGTTTTTCTTTCTTTTTTTGCTGTTTCAATGCGAACTGCTGCTTTTTCTCAGCTTCCTTCTGAGCCAGACTTTGCTGCTTACGCTCTGCCTTCATCTGCTCATGCTGCAGCTTCAAAGCCTGCTGAGATTTTGTTCCGACACCCTGGCTCTGCATCTGTTTGTGTGCTTCCCTTTGTAGTCTCTTTGGATTGCGGCTGGTCTTTTTTATCGCCGTCTCCACAGCCGGACTGAATCGCAGCTGATTGTAATTCTTTAGCACAAACTCGTATACTTCGCAGCTTTTCGGCTCCGCGCCGAAGGTCACTTTGCACACCGACAGCCTGTTCCTATCTATGCGCTCAAAGACGCCCACCCAAAAGGGTTCCTCAAAGAATACAGTCAGTTTTCCCGATACCTTGTCCATAAAAGTTCCTCCTTAAAATGTTTTATGCACAAAGAACGGACGACCCAAGGAGGGAGGGTTACTTACACTCTGCAGGAGTGCGGCCGGACTACCTTTCACAAATTTATAAGCAATCTTAGAATATCGCTCTCTTGTCCATTTATCCTTATCTCCCACGATGTAAAGCCGTTGTTTTGCTCTTGTAACTGCTACATTCAAAATATTGGGACGACTGCCTGCCCAAGCGATTGCACCCTCACCACTCTCGCTGTATTGCCCATGGAAAAGAGGATACTTTGAAACTTTTACTATCCTCCGGGGTATACTTAAATTCATCTCTTTCCCTTCCGCTTTATTACTGCTGCTTTAAGAATTTCTCAGCATATCCAACAACTGTGCCTGTCCATTCATTATAAATTCCCGCACGTAAGTTTCATTAATTACTGCCTCAAGCAGCTGTGCATCTGTTTCCGCAAAGACCCGCAAAATCATTTCCTCTGTTACGATTGGAATTTCACCATTCTGAACCATTTCGCCAAGCAGTTTCCTTGCGCCCGGATTTTCATCTACAAACTCACGGAAGAATCGAATCAGTCCATCAGTGCTGCGCGTAACATCCTTACTGTATCCTCTGGAAATCAATGCAATATTATTATCATAGTTCGGCGCCATTTTTAAAATTTTACCGGTAACCTGTTCTCTCAGCAGACCAAAATTCTTTGTGTGGCGATCCATGTTAAAGCAAAGCGTGTCCAGCCATAGGATCTTCAGGTAGTCCGCTCTCAAATCAGGACCCATCTCGCACAACTGGTCATAACATCTGCTGTAATCGTCATCATCACCCATAAAACCGTCAGCAGTTTCAAAGTTCACTTTAGCACCCTCTGTAAAGTCTTTGGTTCTGATATAATCTCCGTCCATCTCATAATACGCCATAGAAAAATCCATCGCTATGCCCAGCCTGCAGATGAACAGCTCTGAAAAGTATTCCTGAATTGTGCCTGCTTTGTAAAGCCACCAAACGCCATCCTTTTGCCGCCAGCACTTTTCATAACTGCCTATATTAGTAAGTTCCGGCGTTCTGGACGGTTTCAGCGAAAAGCTATTAGGGTCACCACAGAGGGCAAGTCCATCGAAATAATTTTCTTTAAAGCAAATATCCGCGTAATTCAGCGACTGACCCGCAGGACAAATCCAATAGGTATCCGTGATCGTTGCACCGTTGACCGACAGCGCCGTCTCCGCATCATCAGCTGTGCGCAAGCGAAGTACTTTTTTCAGAAGGCGTGAATTTGCCCTATGCGTGTCGATTGCACGGCTTGCCAGCCAACCCTCTATGTTCCTTGTCCTTTTTAAATAGAGCGGCAGCAAGGCATCGTCAGCCGCAACAATCTCTCCATTTTCAATTGTGGCGATTCTTCTATCCTCTGACATCAGATAACCTGATAATGATTTCAAGCAGTTCGCCTCCCTTCCAATTGATTTGATATTATTATACTTCACAAAATGCCACTGTGCAATGTGTAAAACACCTCTTTTATAGCAGCCTTTTTATCTGACGAAGTGTACTTTTTCGATGTTACCCTCCAATCATTTCCATAGCGGCAATCATTCTCAATTTTTCGGGCTCAATCAAATCCTTGCCGTAACCATCTATAAAACGCTCCGTGTACTGGGCCGTCCCAAGATTATAGTTCAGAGTCCAGATTCCCCAAAGTACATCAATGTGCCGGTCTCCAATGCCGCCGCAGTCAAGGTCAATATACCCTGAAAACTCCCAATTGTTCAGGATAATATTGGGCAGGCAATAATCCCCATGAATCAGAACCTCTTTCTTTAAAAGGGGCATGCCCTCCTCGGCAGCGCGTCTTGCATCTTCAAAGGAGTCAAACTGCCAAATTCCCTTGAACAAATCCGGCTCAAAACTTTTTCCGTCAAGTCCACACTTTACGACCTCCATATACGTCGTAATTCTATTCTGCACCGGACAGCCTTTCCCGTCCGTTTCATGCAGTCTTCGAAGCTGCAGCGCCATAGTATCGCAAAGCCTTTCAGGCTCTGACAAATAATCCGGATGAGTACAATCCTCGCCCTGCACCTGCCGGCTCAGAAGGTAATCCTTTCCATGAAACGTATCATAATACAGCACCTCTTCAGACAGCTTCAAAGAGTGCATATACGCTGTCATCTGCGCTTCTGTCTTCAGCGTTCCTGCCGCAGACTCTTTCAGAAAATAGCCGTCGTCCCTATCGATAAAAATCACCTTCGCCTGAGGTGAACAGCTGCTGTCGTAAAGCGCAGCATCCTTCATGTAATTTGTCACTGCTTCAGGATATACTTCGATGTCCAGTTTTATCGGGTTTCGTTTCATATATACCTCCGGTTTGATTATCTGTTCAATACGTCAAAGTTCTGTCTCTCTTACCATTCCGTTAGACTTTGGCTGTCCGAAAAGGAAAATTTCATTTTGATTTGCCACACTCTAAAACGAACAGTTCTTTAATTTTTTATTTTAAATCCAACTACCGAAGCTTTTTCCTATTTGTCTCAATATACAAATATAGTTTTTCCATCAAATTTTCCTCTTCTGCGTCATAATAACGCATATCCTCTTTTTCAAAATCAATTCCTCGCATGGTCATCTCTTCCAGAACATCCTCAATTTGACGCATACTGCTTGGTATTTTTTGTGTAGGAAACTTTTCCTGTACATCATCTAACAACTGCACCATGCTCACAGCACCCATAGCCAGCAGGGCTTTTCGCACTTGATTAAAGCGCTGGCAGTGATGCGTCAAATAAAAATCAAAGCCCCCTGAATTCACTTCGCCGCTCAGAGTGATTACGTCATAGATATTTCTCTCCCATTGGTTCAAATGTGAGAGATTGTCCCCGTATCTAGTTCTTTCATCTAAATGTTCAGATAATGCAATAATCATTTTGTCTTCTGGTAATTTTAATATATCCCCAATAAGCATTGTGCATTGCTCAATAGGTTTTGGCTGATTTGGCTTTTCAGACATTTCAATCTGTTCCTCAACCAAATAGCAATACGCTTCCCAAACATCAGTCAGGCCGCGAGACGCAATCGCTTCCTCATAATTCTCGGCAGTTTCCGTGCAGAGTTTTAACAGATACTCTTTTCCCTCCTGAATTTCACCATGTTCGATATAATATTGTCCCGCTAGAAGGTATAACGTTATCTCATCAGAAATATCATCAAAATCTTTCATTGCTGCCTTAATGAAAGCCATGCCCTCTTCCTTTTTGCCTTCACGAAATAATTCTTCCCCAGTATTTGAAAACAGCGTGCTTATACTAAAATTCTCATGATACTTGTGAGCAACAACATGAAGTCCTTTTTCATAACTCCACAAATCAAAATCTTTTTCATACTTCATTTTTAGCTTTTCCAGTTCCTTCTTACACTGCACAGCTTCCTCTTGGGCTTTTCTGATTAGTCTCGTACACAGTTCCTCAGAAACAAATGCCGTTGCTATTTCTTTTGTTAAATTGCAGTCTTCCTCTAATGCATCATTAATAGCCACCATTGCCAGATTAATGGATTTTCTCAAGTCCTTCAAACTATATTGGGTACCATCGCCACCTTTCACCAAGGTTTCCGAAATTTGCAAAGCCTCTATTTTATTACTAAACTCGAGGTACTCTTGTGTATCCCTGATTAAATTTTCCAACTGAGCTCTACAGTATGCGATACTCTCTGCAATCTGTTTGAGGGCAACTTCTATGTCTTTCTTTTTATATTTTTTCATTTTATTATATCTTCCCGTTCAAATGCGCTTGTAATCTTTCCTCAAATTTCCCGACATGTATGCCGTCAACAAAAGAATGATGTGCCTGCACCGATATCCGCACGTCCTTCTTTTCCGTAAGGATTCTCAAAATCATTTCTCAATCAGGTCCTCTATTGTACATCCAAGCGTTTTTGCAAGTTTATACACCGTATCCACACTTGCCTTATTAATGTTTTTATTCCTCTGCTCATACATTTGGATAGAACGCAGGGTAACACCGGCACGCTCCGCTAACTCTGCCTGCGTAAGTCCATAAATTGTACGAATCCGTTTCAAATTGGTTTCAAAATAATACTCTTTCATTCGTACATTTACAATATCAGCGAATTTCGTTACATCCGCCTCATGAAGGGTATCGTACATTTTCTGCAAGTCCTCAAAGGTATTAACGCTAAAGATTTCGCTGTATCTTCTGCCAGAAGCCCATTGGTAGTAGGCAACTGCCCATCCAATCCAATACTCCTTTGAACGTCCAAAACGTTCCTGCGGGGCCTTTTGAAGTTCCTGTCCCTTTGTTTCCAGGACAACCTCTCTTGCGATTTCTATGCCGCTTTTCCCCGTGAGACAAGCAGGCTCTCCATTTTCCATTCTCTTGCTGACAGAACTCACAATAAACAGATTCACAAAATCATTTCCGCTAATGCCGCAAGTGTTTACTGCGTAATCAAAGGCGTCGCCAAGTACTGACTGGGCATTACTTAGATATATTTCTCGGTATGCGTGGGTCATCGTTTTTAATGCCTCCTCTCATAATATCCTGAATATAAAGTCCGTCCTTTTCTTTCTCAAGCATTTCTAAATATAGCTGATTTGCCTCATCATTTCTTGCTTTGCGAAGGACATAATATTGATCTTTTTCAGCGGCGCTAAATCCTTTATACATCAAATTAGAAAAGGCTAATCTTGATTTAATCACAATCTGCTCGCCTAACTTTCCAAGCTGCATAGCGTAAGCAAGCTGCTCCACCGTGAGACCATTATTAAGAAGAAGCTGCGCATAATCAAAGTAAGAATCATCTGCACGATATCCGATAATCAAATCAAATGCATTTACATTGATGCCAAAGTTCTCAATCAAGTATTTCTTTGCCCGACCAGCTACAGGCGTTTTAATAGGAAACAAACGATGCTCTACCAAAACAGCAATCCAGTTTAGTATTAGTTTTATGGTGATAAGGAAGTATTCACAACAACATATCATCAACGCTGACAAACAGTATGCAAAAGAGGGAAGCAACCACTATGGTAAATATGTGGTTGCTCCCTTCTTTTATCATTGGCTATGCTTTTGAAGCAGAAATTTTATTATCATTTCTACAATCAATTAGAAAAATAGCGTCATCAATCATATCTTCATATCCTGCATCCTTAATTACCTTTTCAGAATAAACTTGTTCTTCTTCTGAAAAGTAGAATATTACAATTAAGCTTCCGTCTGCACAATTTGCCGCCTCATAAATTTTTACCTGCGTAAATACATGGGCTAATTTAGAATTACTTGCCAACTTAAACTCAACAATATTTTGATTAGCTTGTCCTTTAGAAATAATAAAATCGGTTTGTCCTCTTCCATTATTCGATTCCGCATCTACCTTGTAAGTTGTTCCATACCAAACAAATCGGAAAAGCCTCTGTAAATCATTCTCTTGGGCTATCTGAACGCCTTTTACATATAAATTTTTGTAGCCATCACAATCCTCAATAATATGCTTAAAAAATTTTAATCGTTGTTTTGCTTCCTCTCTTGCTGTCAACATTTCGTTTTGGGGATAATTTTTGCTTTCAAAAAGTGTAATCATATTTTTTGATGCAACAAACAATTTCTTTAATTGTGTATCTAACTCGTCCTGGCACTGTAAACGTATTTCATCAGTATCCGTTTCTTTTAATTTAATATAGTAATCATAAAGCTCTGGATATTCTCTTACCACTTCTTGAAATGCTTGTTTTTCAATTTTTACAATAGACTTTTCTTTTATTGGTCTTTTGTTTTTTCGCTGATTTTCTTCATATCTCCTAACAGCTAAACCAATGTAATTATTTAAATAAGCCCTTAAGGAATCATTTTCTATCACTGTACGGATGCGGTCATAACTATTCAAAAAATCCTTTTTATTTATTGCTGGCTCGTCCTCTCTTAAAATATCATATGGAGTTAAAATGACATATTCTTTTTTATTGTCTTCATTGTAGATGTATGGCAGAATAAATTCTTTACTAACAAAACTTTCTGTATCATAGTTAAAATAAGCCTTGTCTACAGGAAATGTTTCAAGGAACTCTTTTTTGATATATTTTAAGGCAAATGTTTCTGTATACTCACAAAGAAAACCTTTTATTAAATTTACAGTCAAATCACTGATTTTATCCTTTCCACTGCCTTCATATAAGAGCATTACTTTTTCTATATGTGTGGATTTAGATATACTATGTGAATCTACCGCAAATGCTATATTATCATATAAAAAATTGGCATATTTTTTCCCTAGAGCTAATCCTTTATTTCCATACAGTGAATATCCTAACCAGTTATTTGGAACTTCACTAAAGTTGAACCACGCGTCAATTTCTTTAGGGGTAAGCCCTTGTGTGGCTTTGGTATATAAAAAATAAAAATAATGAATAATATTGTTATGTAATTCAGTATATCTCTCATTATTGCTGTTAAAAATCAGCATAGGGTCAACAAATAATGGGACGTCACATATTAGAGAAATATCAACAGCGCCATATGACTTTAATGCGTCACTACTTACTTGGAATTTTTCTGTAAAAAACATTTTGTTTCCCTCCGCTTATTAGATTAGTAATATTATGCTATACTTATGCATATTTTGTCAATAATTTGCCAGATATATGTTACGCAATAGAACGTCATTTTTAAGGGGAGACATATAAAACCCTTACCCCGCCACTTCAACGCCAATAAATCCGCATAAATCAAGGACAAAATAACCTTGTAGGTAAGCGCCAAATCTGAGGGT
>NZ_CALPCF010000017.1:0-68310 GCF_943192965.1 Senimuribacter intestinalis | reverse complement strand
TGTCAATACTTATTCTCAAAAAAATCCCACACCACATTTTCTGTGATGTGAGATTTTCTTAACTTAATGCCATTGGTGCTGAAATGATGGGGCTTTTTTATGTCTTAAGAAAAGAGAAAATCTACTGTAGATTTTCTCTTTTCATTTCTCCATCTACCATAACCATTTTTACGTGGTCGGCATGAGTCAGACAGCTGATATCGGAAAGAGGATTGCCATCTACGATGACGATATCAGCCAGTTTTCCAGGCGTTAGACAACCGGTGCTGGCATCTTCGCAAAGGAGATGTGCGGCATTTGATGTACCTGCTTTGATGGCTTCCATCGGTGTCATGCCAGCTCTGCACATGGCAGCGAATTCTTTACCGTTCTCCAGATAAGGGCTGTTTGGGCTGTTGGAAAAATCAGTTCCCAGTGCAATACGAATTCCAGCTTTGCGTGCCATTTCAATAGTTTTGACATTTGCAGCTGCACAGGTTTTGACCTTTTTCTCCATCCATTCAGGAAGACCGGGAATATTGGCAACGCCCAAAGACACAGCGAGGGTGGTGACTAAAGTAGCATCCAGTTCTTTCATCAAATCAATTTCACGCTGTGTTAAGTACACGCCGTGTTCTATGCAGGTGATACCGGAAAGCAGCGCTTGATAAGTGCCTTCATATCCGGTGCAGTGGGCACAGACATAGCTGTGATGGCGTTTTGCTTCGTCAGCAATTGCCTTTAGTTCTTCCGGGGAAAACTGAACGTCATCCAGACGGTCTGTAGGAGAAGAAACGCCTCCAGTAGCGCAGATTTTAATGAATTTTGCCCCGGCGCGGAATTGTTCTCTGACTCCCTGCACACAGTCCCACGGACCATCGACGAGTCTGGAGGTATGATCCAGGCGATTCAATTCTTCTTTTGATAAGGATGGATTCATATCCACGTGACCGGAAGTAATTCCCAGGATTTTTCCGCCGGGCATGATTTTAGGACCGCGAAGAATGCCGCGTTCCACCGCACGGGAAAGATACAGACCATTTTCGGACATATCCCGCAGAGAAGTAAAACCGGCATCCAGAAGCAGACCACATTGATAAGCGGCGCCCAGCAATTGATCGCCAAAGATTTTGCCATCTGCAAAGCTTCCGGCGTTTTCATCGCCGAAAAGGTGAGCATGACAGTCGATAAAGCCGGGCAGGATGGTTCCGGTTCCGGCATCAAGCAAAGTTGTGCTGTTATCTGTATCAAAAGCTGCAGCATCAAAATCGGTTTCCGCACCGGCATAGACGATGCGGCTTCCTTCAACGGCAACGAGTCCGTTTTCTATAGGGGTATCGGATATACCGTCGATAAGGCGGCCTTTTAAAATGTATGAAATCATAATAATCTCCCTTCTTTGTATGACTTCATCATAGCAATAAATAAACATTTTGTCAATATAGAGTTGACGAAATGAAATTTATTCTGTATAATAAAGATGACACAAGAAATAATTTGATGGAGGACATGATGGACACTATAAAACAGCTATGGATAAAGCTTAGACCGTATATGAGTGAAGAATATGATTTTCAGTATGCGGATGTTGAGATGACCTTGGAAAGCCCGCAGTTTGCTGCAGGCGATAAGCTGGCGGATTTATGGAAGATGGTCGCAGGGGTGCCGGGGGCACAGTTTACAGAGGAGGGTCTTTGTGCCTTTGACGATGAGGGAGCGCTTTCTCTTAGCGAAACCGTGGAAAAGGATGTTACCGGTTTTGACAAGCGAGTATGGCGCGTGAAAAGAGAAACTGTAGGTAATGTGCGGTTTTCTTACTGTTTTCTGCCTAGAGATTTGACTGGCGTGGACAGATGTCATCCATATTTTGATACGATTCAGGAGAAAAATGGCGCATTGATTCCCGGTGTAGCATCTCTTGCAGCAGTGGAGGAAGGAAAGTACCACATTCATTTTATCTGGGATAAATCGAAAATGCCGGAAGATGCTGATGCTGCAGCGATAAAAGGCTGCGGAAATCTTGATTATATCGGAACGCCACAGGACTATACTTTCTCACTGTATTTGGCAGGGAAAATCAAAAGAGTCAGTGATGAAAGCGGAAAGCGGAATATTTACTGGCTGGATGAAAATTTACCGGATCAGGAAAAAGTTACTAGGCAGCTGCCAACACTTCTTTCTGCAATGTGCGAGTTTTTCGGCGATGAAGACTTAGCGTACAGTGTATTTTTCCGCAAAGAGCCGTTTTCTATTTCTAATGGAGGAACCGCTTTTGACGGCGGATTCGTGTTTGGTTACAGTGATGCGATGCCGCTGATTATGGAAGAGGCGCTTAACACCCTTGCCCATGAAATTGTGCATAATTGGCCGGCTCTTGATGAACCGGCAGGGAAGGGACCGTGGTATAGTGAAGGTACCGCAGAGTTTTACAGTGTAATGATTCCTCTTCGCCGTGGAATTGCAGGCTCTGAGCAGGCAGCAGGCTGGATTACTGAAAAGTGTACCAATTATTACAACAACCCATATCAGTCAATGAGCTGTGAAGAGGCTTACGAGAAAGCGTGGGAAGACAATCAGGTTCAGCGTGTTCCTTATGGGAGAGGTTTTATCTATCTGGCGGAGACGGATTATCTGCTCAGAAAGAAATCCGGCGGCAAGAGAAGTTTAGACGATTTGGTCTTACTAATTGTTGAACGAAGAAGAGCAGGAGAGAAGGTAACTGTTTCAGACTGGGAAGCTTTGATTGGAGAAGAACTGGGTGAAGAGGCAGTCGAACACTTTAGAAGGGTGATGGCAGGAGATGAAGTGATTGCTGCTGATAATCGGTGGTTTGACGGCGGGTTTTCCTTTGAAAAAGGACGCTATGAGGATATAAAGAAAGGCGCTATTGAGGGGGGGCACTGATTTGGCGCAAGAAAGAGGATTAAATGATGTACGATTTTGATAGAGCAGGAGCCTATGAGGGAACAGAAAATTTGAAAGCACGCTTTAGACCGGAGGCGCTGCGTAAGCAGGGTGTTACCAGCTTTTCGGCAGCCGAAATGGATTTTTCGACAGCGCCCAGCATTAGGGAGGCAGTAAAAGCAACGGCGGAACGAGGTATTTATGGCTTTACGATTCCAACGCAGCAGTATCTGGATGCGGTAAAGTGGTGGCATAAAGAGATGCGCAGCTGGGACATTGCGGATGAATGGATTGTGCCTGTGCTGGGAACGATTTTTTCAGTTGCCACGGCTATTCGCATGACAACGAAAGAAGGCGACGGGATTATTGTACAGACGCCGGTCTATTATCGCTATGAGCAGGCGGCGACTCGAATGAAACGGAAAACGGTACATAATCCGCTGAAAATTGTAGATGGGCAGTACCAGATGGATTTTGAGGATTTAGAAACTAAAATGCAGGCGCCCGAAAATAAGCTTTTGGTGCTTTGCAATGCACATAATCCTATAGGCAAGGTCTGGCCACTAGAGGACCTTCGGAAAGTAGCGGCGCTGTCAGCAAAGTATCAGATGCCGGTTATCTGTGATGAGATTTTTGGAGAAATGACCTTTGAAGGACATCAGGCTAAGCCTTATGCTTCCATTGAAGAAGGACAGGCGTATGCCATTACTGTCACATCACTGGGAAAAGCTTTTAACTTCACCGGCGTCAATCATGCCCATGCGATTATTCCTGATGCAAAGCTTCGTGCACGTTACGAAGAGCAGAAATATGCGGATCATTACGGAAGTCTGGGACCTTTTGAATATGCTTCTGTTTTGGGCGCCTACTGTCCGGAAGGAAAAGCCTGGTTTACGGCTGTAAGAGATTATATTTACAAAAACGGTGTTTGGGTAAAAGAATTTTTACGAGAGCATCTGCCGCAGGCATACGTATTTCCTGTGGAGGGAACAACCGTCTGCTGGATTGACTGGTCGTTTCTTGGTATTTCAGGAAAAGAGCTCCACGATTTCTTTGAGAGAGAGGCCCTTTTTGAGGTGGAAACAGGAGAAGTTTACGGAGAGGGCTGTGAGAGGATGACAAGAATGAATCTATCCAGTTCGAGAATGCAGATTGAGGAAGCCTTAGAAAGAGTGTCAGAAGCTTGCAATGAATTGACAAAATGTTTTAAAAATGATTGACAATTTGTCGTAAAATGGTATAATATAGACATAGAATTGAAAGGAGATTGGCAAAATGTCAACAAACAACAACGACCGTAAATTGCCTATGAGAGTACTGATGGGGTATCCGCTTCTCAACGTGTCAGCAACATTGCAGATGCTGCTCCAGATGTACTTTCTGCTGATGTTTTTCACAAACTTTCTCGGTATCAGTGGAACAGCAGCCGGACTTATTATCATGATTGCCCGTATTTGGGACTTTATCAATGACCCTATGGTGGGAATTATTGTAGAAAAGAGCAGGAGACCGAATAAGTGCATTTTCTTCATGCGTTGTGCGCTGGTTCCGGTAGGAATTTTCATGGTGCTCTGCTATTCAGCGCCGGATTTATCTTATACTATGAAGGTCGTATGGGCTGCGGTATCCTTTATAGGCTTGGGAATGTCTCAGACAGTTTTTAGTATTTCTAAGGATTCCCTCAGACCAAAACTGACATCTAATGGTGCAGAACGTGCAAAGCTGAATGTCTATGACAACGTGTATAATACCATCCTTAACGCTGTTGTACCGGCAGTAACAATGCCACTTGTCGGCTGGCTGGCAGGCTACGGCGAAGCGACAGCCTTTGCAAAACTTGCTGCAATTTATGCGGTTGTGTATGCAATTATTGGTTATGTCGGCACTTGCACAGTAAAGGGCTATGAGTATGAAGACTATGAAGAGGAGGGCAACGTCAAATCAGCTGCGCCGAGTGCGGGACAGATGATAAAAGCACTGGTAGAAAACAGACCTGCTTTGGCGGTTCTGACAATGCAGGTGGTGAAAATGCTGATTTCCTCCATTGGAGGTGCTGTCATGGTCTACTACTGTACTTACAATTTGGGAGATGTTAACGCCATGTCCTATGCTTCTGTACCGAGCACGATTGTCGGACTAGTACCGGTTCTGCTTCTGGTGCCGCTGTATAAGCGATTCGGAAATGCAGGTACAGGTTTAATTGGATGTACGCTGGCAGCTCTCAGCTTGCTTGCAGCAGTTATTACAGGTGTGCCTAGCGTCACTTTTTATGTAGTCATCACCACCGTGCAGTCTCTCGGGCCTGTAATGGTAAGCGCAGTGGTACCGCAGTGTATTATGGACTGTGTTGACTATGGCGAATGGAAGACAGGGCACAAGAATACCAGCGTCATTATGAGCGCATATGGTATTGGAACAAAAATTGGATTGGCATTTGGTACTACGGTTGCCGGATTTGTACTGGATGCAGTCGGCTTTGATCCAACTGCTGCAACCCAGCCGGCAAATGTGCTTAGCGCCTTTTTCCATCTGCAGTTCACTGCACAGCTTGCAGTATATGTAGTCATGGGGCTGCTTCTGCTGTATATTTACAAAATTGAAAAGAAGCTGCCGGAACTGAAAAAAGAGATTGAGGCTAGAAAAGCAGCACAGTAATGTGTACATAAAATGAGATTATAGTATGAATAAAAGCGGCAGCAATGTCGCTTTTATTTTTCGGATAGGAGGTTTGGAAAAGATGAATGATGCAATACGGTGGCAGGAGGCTGCTCCACAGCTGATTGCTATAGAGGAATGTGCAGGACAGGCTCAGGCAGCGGTTACAGGAATAAGCGCGATGGAAGCGGCTGAAATTATAAAAAAGACCGCTATTGGAAGCGGACTTTCGATTCTGGTTTTTAATTCTGCCAGAGGTGTTGAGATTGTTGTTCGCGGCAGGGAGGCGTATGAGTATCTTTTGCGGTTTTTAAGGGAATTGTCAGTTAGTGAATGTGTTAAGTGAATTATTTAAGCGATTCCTCCACTTCGTGACAGTATTTATAGATTGTATAACGGGATACGTTCAGCTGCTCTGCAACGTATGTAATTGACTTCTGAAAGCTGAAGGCATTGCGCTGTATTAAAAGGGCAATGAGCTGCAGACGGTCATTTTTTTTCATAGCCTGCGGCGTTTTTCCAACGATGGACAGGCAGTCTTTGAAGATTTCTTCCAGTTGATTGTTGCTGGAGTCTTTGATGGCATCATTGAGATCGCTGCCGATGGCAACGAGACCTTCCAAGGTGGACATAGCGCTGCCTAAAGACGTGTAGTCAAAATTAATTCCCAGTGCATAGTGATAGTCTTCCCCCACATAGTTAAAAGTCGTAGACTTGATATATCTCCCATTTTTGGTAATCGCGAGGGAGTTGATGATATCAGTTTCCGGCTTAAAATGATAAGGCGCAGTATCTGTATCTTCTGCTTGAGCAGTGCGTGTTCCTACTGTCTGCAGGTGTCCTTCTGCCATGATATCATCACCGAAAATATCGGCAGTAGAGCCTACAGATCTTCCGCTGACATGACCGTTATAAATAGCGATAATAGGGTGACCCGGTATACTCATGTCGTGAATCAGTGTTTCGCAGGAGTGACCAAACATCTGTGCAAGGCCTTCTGCGGTACGGGTCATAAAATCTAAAATTTGTTCTTTGGTCTGTTTATTTTCTTTGTTTTGACTCATTGGCGATAATCCTCCCTAAAGCTAACTTGTCTTTGACAAAACCAGTATTATTTTACCATGGTTTGTGGCAATCAGCAAGACATATTGTAAGCAAAACCGATAGGGGAATCCTATCGATGACGTATGCAGCAGAGGATGACATGAAATTAATTGACTGTTTGTCAACTGAATATTGACAAACAAACTCCTGCGGAGTATAATCAAATTAGTAAAGACAATGATGAAAGATGAGGTGATTTTAATGATTACAGAAAAAAGAATTGAAGAACTCGGAATAGAATTACCCTTAGCGTCTCCTCCAGGTGCAATGTACATTCCAGTAAAACAACTGGGAAATGCTCTATTTGTTGCAGGACAGGTACCTTTTGTTGATGGAAAGCTTTTAGTAAGCGGCAAGGTAGGAGATACTGTTTCTATGGAACAGGCTGAGGAGGCAGCGAGAAGATGCATTATCAATTTAATGGCAGCGCTGAAGGACTATTTGGGAGATTTGGATAAGGTAAAAAACATTACGAAAATCCAGGTGTTTGTCAATAGCAAGACAGGCTTTATGCAGCAGCATCTTGTAGCAAACGCTGCTTCGCAGCTTCTTTATGATGTTTTTGGTGAAAAGGGAAGACACGCACGAACTGCTGTGGGAACCAATCAGCTTCCTATGGATGCACCGGTAGAAATTGAGGCGATTGTAGAAGTTTAAAGAGCAAACCATGATTTTGAGGAATTGCAGACTGGGGGGGAGAATTGCTGAATGTGAACTGAGGTACAGAGGCGGCAAAGGATTTCTGCAATACTAGAAATGGCAAATTTATAAGGCAGGATGTTGGTTTGACGGCAAATAACCGTTAGCGCGCATTCTGCTTTTGTTTGCGTAAAATGCGGGAGTAGGCAGGGTCTCATGAAAGCAGATTTTGGGAAAAGTTTCCTGTTGCATGGAGTCAAGGAACGTGATATAGTGAAACTACGAAAAGAACATACGTTCTCTTAGGAGGTGTAGGGGATGACGATTTTACATGTGGATGCCAATTCAGCATATCTCAGCTGGAGCGCTGTGAAACTTTTGGAGCAGGGATACGGACAGGATATCAGACAGATTCCTTCTGTCATCGCAGGAGACCCGAAAGATCGTCACGGCATTATTTTAGCGAAGTCTATGGCAGCGAAAAAATACCAGATTAAAACTGGCGAGAGCCTTTTTGAGGCGTTCCGCAAATGTCCGAATCTGCAGGTATTTCCTCCGGACTATGACCTTTATCTGGCGTGCAGTGAGGCCATGTACAGTATTTTGCAGGAATATTCACCAGTGATACAGCGTTTCAGCGTAGATGAGTGCTTTGTGGAACTGGACAGGGGCAATCGGAATTGTGCACAAGCGATAGAGACCGCTTTTAGCATAAGGGATCGGATTCGAAAAGAATTGGGATTCACCGTCAATGTCGGAGTGGGTACTAATAAATTACTGGCGAAGATGGCAGGGGAATTAGAGAAGCCAGACAAGGTGCACACGCTTTTAAATCGCAAAGAAATTGAAGAGAAGTTATGGCCTCTTCCTGTAGGTGAACTGTTTATGGTGGGCAGAGCATCCGTGCGGAAACTCAGAAAGATTAATATCAATACGATAGGGGACCTGGCACATAGCGATAAGGCACTTTTGCGCAGCCTTTTGAAAAGCCATGGACAGCTGATCTGGGAATACGCCAATGGAATTGATCATGATAGAGTAGTGCCCAATGATCAGGTTTTGCAGAAAGGTCTCAGCAACAGCATGACACTGCCCTATGATGTGACGGATAAAGAGGAGGCGCAGCACTATATTCTGGCACTGACCGACAGAGTAACAAGCAGGCTGCGAAGGCATCGGTGCAAGGCGTCGCTGATCGGGATCAGCGTTAAGACTAATGGGTTTATTCGTTATAGCCATCAGATGCAGCTGTCTTTTTTTCTGGACGACACCACTGGCATTTACGATTACTTGTGTCAGCTGTTTTCTGCGTGCTGGAAAGGAGAGCCTATTCGCCAGATAGGTATTCATTTGTCTGCTTTTGTTCGCAAAGATGAGTACCAGCTGTCTATCTATGATTTGCAGCGAATTGTAGAAGATGAAAACTTAAATACAGTGGTGGATCAGATTAGAGATCGATTTGGGCAAACAGCCATTTATCGAGGGACTTTTGTCAATACGGATATGAAGCCTTTGGAAGGCGGCGTCAATGATGGAAATTATGTGATGATGGGAGGATATAAGCTATGAAGATCGTGGCAAAACCTATAGACGTAGTTGCAGTCTTTGCAGGCCATAAGAAGCCGGTTCCATACAAATTCAAGTATTATGAGGATTCCGGCGAGCGAATCGCAGTGTCTGTGGATCGGATTCAGTGTGTGGAGGAAAGCAGGCTGGCAGGGATTCATGCTTTTATTTACACCTGTCAGTCAGAAATCTGCGGAATCGAAAAAATTTATCAGCTGAAATATATTATTGAACAATGCAGGTGGGAACTCTATAAAGTATGACGACAGAAATTTAATGGGAAAAGTCGGCAATAAAAGCGAAAAATCTGTTCACCCTTAGGGAAAGATATGTTATAATGATTCCATAATCTCAAAGCGGCGTTGCCGCAAGGAAGGAATCATTGAAGCATGACTAACGATTTTATTCTTAAAGGAGTCGTCATGCTATAATAACCTCACAGCGCAAACAAAATCGAAGATTTTGGCGCTTGAGAGAACATTGAAGCATGACTTGCGATTCTATTTTTAGAGGAGTCGTCATGTTAGAATAACCTCACAGAGCAAACAAATCAAAGGAGCATAGAATGGAACCAAAATATAAACGTGTTCTTCTGAAGATTAGTGGAGAAGCGCTTGCCGGCAGTGACAAATTCGGAATCAATGAGGCGATGACGCAGAAAGTCGCAAGACAAGTCAAGGAAATCCATGATCTCGGCGTGGAAGTTGCCATCGTTGTGGGCGGAGGCAATTTCTGGAGAGGAAGAACCAGCAAAGATATGGATCGTGCAACAGCAGATTATATGGGTATGCTGGCGACGGTAATGAACTCTTTAGCACTGCAGGATGCACTTCTTGCAGTAGGCGTCAAGGCTAAGGTGCAGACTGCAATTGAGATGAGAGAGATTGCTGAACCATATGCCAGAAGAAAAGCAATCAGTCAGCTGGAACACAAGGATATTGTTATTTTCGGTGCAGGAACAGGAAACCCGTTCTTTTCCACCGATACAGCCGCAGCTCTTCGAGCTGTGGAAATAGATGCGGATGTAATTTTACTGGCAAAGAATGTGGACGCAGTGTATTCGGACGATCCGAACACCAATCCGGATGCGGTTAAATACGATGAACTGACCCACATGGAAGTTTTGGAGAAGGACCTGAAAGTCATGGATTTGACAGCCGCAACTTTGTGCAAAGACAATCACATTGCCATTCATGTGTTCGGCATTTCTGAAGAGGGAAATGTCCTGCGCGCAGTTTATGGCGAAAAAATCGGCACGATTATCAAATAGGAGGAACCAAATGAGTAAAAGTTTAGAAGAAAGAATTGCAAAGAGTATTGCAGTTCTAAAAGAGGATTTGAACACAGTCAGAGCAGGCAGAGCAAACCCTGCATTATTAGATAAGGTATCAGTGGATTATTACGGAAGCCCGACACCGCTTAAGAATCTTTCCAATATCTCTGTACCGGATCCAAGAACCCTGATGATTGCACCTTTTGATCCAAAGTCCATCGGTGACATTGAAAAGGCAATCAATATGGCAGAAATCGGTATTACGCCGTCTAACGATGGAAAATGTATCAGACTGACCATTCCGCAGCTGACAGAAGAAAGAAGAAAAGAACTGACTAAGACTACCAAGAAAATGGGAGAAGATGCTAAAGTTGCAGTTAGAAATCTGAGAAGAGAAGCTAACGACAGCCTGAAGAAACAGCAAAAAGACGGAGAACTGACAGAGGACGATCTGAAGAAAGAACTGGACATTGTGCAGAAGACCATCGAAAAGGCTGTAAAAGACATCGATGAGGTTGTGGCAGCAAAGGACAAAGAAATTTTAGAGATCTAAAATATGAAAGAGATTTTATAAAATGCGGGGCTGTTTCATACATTGAGATAGCCCCCAAGTTATGAGGGAAACATGATAGATCAGAACAGAATTCCGGCTCACGTTGCTATCATTATGGATGGAAACGGCAGATGGGCAAAGAAGAAAGGGCTGCCTCGTTTGGCAGGACACAACGCAGGCATGCTGGCAATGAAAGAAATTGTCAAAGCATCTTCTGTACTGGGAGTAAAATATTTGACGGTTTATGCTTTTTCCACAGAAAACTGGAAGCGCTCTAAAGAAGAAGTGGGTGGTATTTTCAAACTTCTAGTTAAATACGTGGACAGTGAACTTTCCGAACTTCACGAAAATAATGTGAAAGTCAAGGTTTTGGGAGACTACAGTGTTATTCCGAAAATTGCAGTAGAAAGACTTGAAAAATCACTGGAGACGACGGCAAACAATACAGGTCTTCAGTTTAATATAGCCCTCAACTATGGAAGCAGGGCAGAAATTGTCAGAGCGGTAAGACGTATTTATGAGGACATACGCAAAGGCGCTTTAGACGAAGAAACAGAAATTACAGAGGAACTAATCAGCAGATATCTTTATACCGGTGACGAAAACGGCAATATCCCTGATCCGGATTTGATTATAAGGACTAGCGGAGAAGAGAGGCTTTCCAATTTCATGCTGTGGCAAAGCGCCTACAGCGAATTTGCCTTTACCGATGTATTCTGGCCGGATTTTTCGCCAGCAGAATACGAGAGGCTTATCGAAGCATACCAGAATCGCGATAGGAGATTCGGAGGAAGGAAGTAAGTATTTATGAAGACAAGAGTGATTTCAGGGCTCTGTATGGTGCCACTTTTAGCTGTAGTATATTTGGGGGGCTATTGGCTTGCTGCCGCATGTATTCTGGTGGGCTTGATTGGTGTCAGAGAGTTTTTTAACGGTTTTAAAGCCATGGATATTCATCCCTCAGAAAAAATTGCTTACTGTGCGATGGTGGTGCTGTATCTGATTCATGGACTGACACCCGAGCCGCAAATGTATTTGACCGGCTGGCTGGCAGCGTGCATTATGGCAAGTTCCATTTATATCTTTAAGATCGATCAGCGGAAAATTGAAGATGGAATGGCAACTATGCTGGGGATTATCTACGTAGTATTTTTCTCTTATCATGTGGTACTGGTAGATAGTAGCGGCGAATATTCCATCTTGATTTGGCTGGTACTTTTATCAGCTTTTTGTACGGATATCTTCGCCTATTTCAGCGGATATCTCTTCGGTAAGCATAAACTCTGTCCGGTGCTGAGTCCGAAAAAAACCATCGAGGGTGCAATCGGAGGAACCTTGGGCAGTGTAATCTGCTGCGGTCTATTCGGTTATTTTGTCATACCGAGAATCTGGCTTCACTGTCTTGTAATCGGCTTGATCGGAGCAGTACTGTCACAGTGCGGCGATTTAACAGCCTCAGCATATAAGAGAAAAATGGGGATCAAGGATTATGGGAATCTAATTCCGGGACACGGTGGTATTATGGATCGCTTCGACAGCGTGCTATTCACCGCACCGGTGGTTTACTACTACATTCAATTTATCCTTTTAGGCTAAATGAAATGCAGGGTTTTTAACCTTTTTAGGGGAGTTATAGTATAGATGAAAAAAGTTACAATTTTGGGAAGTACCGGTTCTATCGGCACGCAGGCGCTGGATGTCATCGAAAGGAACCGGGAACAATTTCAAATAGAAACATTAGCCTGCGGTCAGAATACAGAGCTTCTTGAACAGCAGATTCAAAAGTTTTCGCCCAAACAGGCGGTCACTGAGTTAGAAGAAGATGCATGTCGCTTGGCGAAAGCCTATCCAAAGGTGGACTTTCTTTGGGGAGAAAAGGGATTGCTGGCTGCAGCGGAGGACGACAGCCAGATTCTCCTAAATTCTCTGGTGGGGATTCGCGGTCTGGTACCTACTTATCACGCCATTCAATCAGGCAAGGAAATCGCCCTTGCCAATAAAGAAACTCTGGTTGCAGGCGGTGAACTGATAATGAAAGCAGTACAGGAAAAAGGCGCTAGAATGCTTCCTGTAGACAGCGAACACAGCGCAATTTTTCAGTGTTTACAGGGCAACCAGGGAAAGAAAATCAGAAAGATTCTGCTGACTGCCTCAGGCGGACCTTTTCGCGGCTTTAGCCGTCAGCAATTGGCAGATGTTACACTAGCGCAGGCGCTTCATCATCCCAAGTGGAGTATGGGGAAAAAGATTACCATAGATTCTGCAACCATGATGAACAAAGGGCTTGAGGTCATCGAGGCAAAATGGCTCTTTGATGTGCCGCTTTCTGATATTCAGATTCTGGTTCATCCCCAGAGCATTATGCATTCGGCGGTAGAGTTTGAAGATGGTTCTGTCATTGCCCAGATGGGCTCTGCCGATATGAGGATTCCTATCAGCGTGGCGCTGGGATATCCGCAGAGGATTCCTGATGCGGGTAAACGCATTAACTTTTTCGAAGAAGGCGCAAGCCTTTCCTTTGAAGAGCCAGATACAGAAGTGTTTGGCTGTATTAATCTGGCTTATGAAACATCAAAAGCAGGCGGCAGCTATCCAGTAGTACTCAATGCTGCCAACGAGGTTATGGTGGACAGGTTCCTGAAAGGACAGATTGCCTTTTTGGACATCGAAAAAAACATACAAAAAATACTAGATGATCACACGCCTACATATAATTTAGGGTTAAATGAGATTATAAATATTGATAAAGAAATTCGTAAAGAGGTTTTGTGATGACAGTGATTTATGCAGTGATATTGTTTGTTATGTTGATTTTCCCACACGAGCTGGGGCATTTTACTGTGGCGAAAGCAGTAGGTGTAAGAGTCAACGAGTTTGCATTTGGTATGGGACCTGCGATTTTTCAGCGGCAAAAGGGTGAGACGCTTTATTCTATCAGACTGATTCCTATCGGCGGATACTGCGCGATGGAAGGTGAGAATGAGGAATCTGAAAGCAGCAGAGCGTTTAACAACAAGCCGGTCTGGGCAAAGATTTCGGTACTCCTTGCAGGCTCTGCTATGAATGTGCTTATTGCAATTCTGGCAATGACTCTTGTGATGGGATATATTGGAACAGCAACTACTACTATCGATGAAGTTCAAACAGGTACGCCTGCCTATGAAGCAGGTCTTCTTTCCGAAGACAAGGTTTTATCGGTAAACGGTACGCCTATTGAAAAATGGAATGACATTGCTGCAGCAATCGGCAGCGGTGAAGACAGGCTTTCCATCACGGTGGAGCGGAATGGAGAAGAAGAGACTTTTGAGATGACACCGGAGAAAACGGAAGATGGCAGGTATATCATTGGCGTTACTTCCAAGGTGAGTCATAATGCGTTGACTGCGGTATCAAACGGTGCAAAGGGAACCTGGAGTATGACAAAGGGGATGTTCTCGGCGCTGGCACAGCTGGTTTCCGGTGAAGTTTCTACAGACGAACTGTCAGGTCCAGTGGGTATTGTTTCCCTTGTCAGTGAGACAAAGAATTACGGCATGATTTATTTCGGGTATTTGGTAGCTTTGATCAGCCTGAACTTAGCACTGATGAATATGCTGCCGCTTCCAGCGCTGGACGGCGGAAGAATTATCTTCGTCATCATTCGAAAGATTACTGGAAAGATGATTAGCGACAATTTAGAAGGAAAAATTCACGGCGCAGGGATGATCCTGCTCTTCGGTTTTATGATATTCGTTACGTGGAATGACATTACGAGGTTATTTACATCATGAGAAAAAGCGTTTATTGCGGAAATATAAAAATTGGCGGCGGAGCACCGATTTCCATTCAATCCATGACCA
This sequence comes from Senimuribacter intestinalis, assembly GCF_943192965.1. Classification (NCBI taxonomy): domain Bacteria; kingdom Bacillati; phylum Bacillota; class Clostridia; order Peptostreptococcales; family Anaerovoracaceae; genus Senimuribacter; species Senimuribacter intestinalis. Next base: position 53,798 of record NZ_CALPCF010000017.1, on the reverse strand, counting down.
ATGTGGATTCTAGAGACGAAAGGGGATTGCTTGCGCAGATTGACAGATTGACAGCTGCAGGCTGTGAAATCGTCAGAATCGCTGTGCCCGATATGGAAGCGGCAGAGGTCTTTGGACGGGTGAAAAAACAGGTGTCCGTGCCTCTGGTTGCAGACATTCATTTCGACTATCGTCTTGCCATTGCGGCAATCGAGCAAGGCGCTGACAAGATCAGAATTAATCCCGGAAATATCGGAAGTACCGAAAGAGTTCGGGCGGTCGTAACAGCAGCAAAAGAGCGGAACGTGCCAATCAGAATCGGTGTTAATTCCGGTTCCCTTGAAAAAGATATTTTGGAGAAAAACGGCGGCGTTACGGCAGAAGGTCTGTGCGAAAGCGTCCTCAGAAATGCTGCGCTCATTGAAGATATGGGATATGACAATTTAGTGCTTTCCTTAAAATCATCTGATGTTCGGATGAACTACGAAGCGCATAAACTAGTCTTTGAGAAAACCGAGCATCCCATTCATATTGGCATTACCGAGGCAGGCACACTGAAGCGCGGCAAGGTAAAATCGGCAGTGGGGATCGGTGCGCTGCTGCTTGCTGGTATCGGTGATACGATGCGGGTTTCTTTGACAGCAGATCCTGTAGAAGAGGTAGTTTATGCCCGGGAAATATTGGAAAGCATTGGCATCAGAACGCCGCAGATTGATCTGATTTCCTGTCCGACCTGCGGCAGAACCAGAGTCGACCTGCAGAGCCTTGCGGCACAGGTAGAAGAACGCCTTAGTGAAATTGCTGTTTCGCGTCCACTGAAGGTTGCTGTCATGGGCTGCGTCGTCAACGGTCCGGGTGAAGCCAGAGAGGCGGATTTCGGGGCGTGCGGCGGCGATGGAAAAGGTGTCATTTTTGCAAAAGGACAGGTTATTAAAACCGTAAATGAATGCGACATTGTAGATGCATTAATTGACATGATAAAGAAAAAAGCGAGTGTATAAATGAGAGCATTAATTGAACAGAACATAGATTGGGATGTCCTTTCGGGACATGACAAAAGCCAGTATACATACGAAATTACAGAAGCAGTCATCGAAAGTGAGACCGGAGTTTTAACCATTAGCCTCCGGCTCAATTTTATTATGCCCTGCCTTTCCATGGCGAAGCTTAAAGGCGTGATTCTGCATGAGATTGAAGCGCTGAAAGATGTTAAATTCAAGTATAATTACGAGAATGTGATTCTTTCTGAGGAGGAAATTATTCCGCTGTTCATTCCTCATATGATAGAAATTATCAACGGGAAATATGCGGCGATTACCAAATCTATCGAAAGCAGCAAGTTTATCTGTGAAGGAGAAAAACTGCAGATCTATGCGCTGGGCAGACTGGCAACTGAGCAGCTCAATGAAAAGGTTGCTTACCAGTTTAAGCAGCTTCTTGCTGAACACTTTGGAATTCACAAAGATGTGACCTTTGTCAACGATGAAGACAGTTACATGAAGGCTGCAGAAAGTTGGATCGAATCGGAGGAATCTGACATTAAAGCGTCCCTTGAAGAAGCAAAAAAAGCAGCGCAGATGCATAAAAGTGAGAGCGCAAAGCCTGCGGCAGGTGGTGGCTTTGGCGGTAATAATGGAAATGGCGGAGGCAATAGTGGCTTTGGCGGTCAGAACGGCGGGTTTAAACGCCGCGAGAAGGAAACACCGGCAGAAGGAAACCGGATTATGGGAAAAGATATTTTTGGTGAAGCAATTCCTATGTCCGGACTAGAGGCAGATACAGGTACAGTTATTTTAGAAGGAATCCTTTTCAAAAAAGACGCTAGACCAATCAGAAATGAGAAGAAACTGGTAACACTGTTAATCACTGATAAGAAGACTTCTGTTTGTCTGAAGACTTTCTGCTCTAATAATAAGTGGGAAGAGATTGACAGCCTTTTGAAAAGCGGAGACTTTATTAAAGTCCGCGGTGAGACTGAATGGGATCGCTACGATAACTGCCTGACTGTAATGATTAAGGATATCAATAAGGGTAAGGTGAAAAAACGAAAGGATACTTACGAAGGCGGAAAGCGAGTGGAACTTCATGCGCATACTAAGATGAGCGCTATGGACGGATTAAACGAAGTAGCAAATCTTGTTAAAACTGCTGCTGCGTGGGGACAGCCGGCTGTGGCCATTACAGACCACGGTGTAGTGCAGAGCTTTCCAGATGCCGCAAAGACTGCAAAGAAGCTGGCAGGCGATAAAGAAAACCCTGTCGACATCAAGATTATCTACGGTATGGAGGGTTACGTCTTTGACGACAGAGACTGCCATAACGAGGACGGTTCTATTGATTATAAAAAGAATCCGACTAACCATATCATTCTGCTTGCGAAAACCCAGGAGGGCCTGAAAAATATTTACAAGTTGGTCTCTTATTCTCATCTGGAATATTTTTATAAAAGACCCAGACTTCCTAAATCAGTTATCGCAGAGCACAGAGAAGGACTTATCATCGGTTCTGCCTGCGAAGCCGGGGAGGTGTATCGTGCTATAGCAGGCGGTAAGAGCCAGGAAGAAATTGAAGAAATTGCAAGCTTTTACGATTATCTGGAAATTCAGCCGCTGATTAACAATCAGTTTATGATTGAACAGGGAATGGTTTCCGGTCAGGAAGAGCTGCGTGAACATAACAGGCAGATTGTGGCTTTGGGAGAAAAGATGGGAAAGCCGGTAGTTGCAACCACCGACGCCCACTACGATGAACCGGAGTCCGCCATCTACAGAAATATACTCCTTGCCGGCATGGGCTTTAAGGATGCTGAAAACGGGCAGGGTCTTTACATGAGAACCACCGATGAGATGATGGAAGAATTCCGTTATCTTGGTGAAGAGACGGCATACAAAGTCGTCATCGAAAATACCAATCTCATCGCAGACATGATTGACGGCAGCATTCTGCCAGTACCAAAGGGAAAATTCCCTCCGAAGATTGCCGGTGCGGAAGAAACTTTGCGGGAAACCTGCATGCAGAAGGCACACAGCATTTACGGCGAGAATATGGATACAATCATTGCTGAACGTTTGGAAAAAGAACTTTCATCTATTATTGATAACGGCTATGCGGTCATGTATGTATCGGCGCAGATGCTGGTGCACAAGTCCATGGAGGATGGTTATCTGGTCGGATCTCGAGGTTCCGTAGGGTCTTCCTTTGCGGCGACTATGGCGGGAATTACTGAGGTAAATCCTCTGGATCCTCACTATATCTGCCCGAACTGTAAGAAATTGATTTGGGGCGATATGCAGCTTTATGATTGCGGTATCGATATGCCGGAAATGGACTGCCCGGAATGCGGCACACCGATGAACAGGGACGGCTATACAATTCCATTTGCAACTTTCCTTGGATTTAACGGCGACAAAGAGCCGGATATCGACCTTAATTTTGCAGGGGAATATCAGGCGACAGCACATAAATACGTAGGTGAAATCTTTGGTGAGAAGAACGTGTTTAAGGCAGGCACTGTAGGTACTGTTGCAGAAAAAACTGCCTACGGCTATGTGATGAAATTTGCCGATCAATTTCATCGGCAGATTAATAAATTCGAGGCGGACAGGCTGACTCAGGGCTGTACTGGTGTAAAGCGAACCACTGGTCAGCATCCGGGCGGTATTATTATCGTGCCGGACGACCACGAAATTTACGAGTTCTGTCCGGTGCAGCATCCGGCAAACGATGTGAAGAGTGACATCATTACTACGCATTTTGATTATCATAAGATTGACGAGAACCTGCTGAAGCTGGATATTCTGGGGCATAATATTCCATCCATGATTCGTCAGCTGCAGGATATGACCGGAATTGACCCGATGAAAGCAGACCTTACAGATAGAAAGGTTTTATCCATTTTTAACGGCATCGAGGCGCTTAACATCAAGAATCCGGACTACAAATACACCCATGGATCCTATGCGATTCCGGAATTTGGTACTGCCTTTGTACGGCAGATGCTGGATGACACTAAGCCGGATAAGTTTGCGGATCTGGTGCGTATTTCTGGATTCTCTCACGGTACGGATGTATGGCTCAACAACGCACAGGATTATATCAGAAGCGGCACGGCAACCATGAGAGAAGTTATCTCTACTCGTGACGACATCATGAACTATCTGATTCTGAAAGGTATAGAGAATAAGACCTCCTTCCAGATTATGGAGGACGTTCGTAAAAACAGACCTCTGAAAGAAGAACAGCTGGCGGTGATGAAGGAGCATGGTGTGCCGGACTGGTATATCGATTCCTGTATTAAAATCCAGTACATGTTTCCGCGTGCCCATGCGGTAGCCTATGTTATGATGTCCTTCCGTATGGCGTGGTACAAGGTTTACTATCCGGTGGAATTCTATGCGACCCACTTTACCAGTACGGTGGCAAACTTTGACGCAGATACTATCATGAAAGGGCCACAGGCTATTTTAGACAGAATTGAGATGATTGAAGCCATGGGAAACAACGCTACTGCCAAAGAGCAGGCGGATGTTCTGGTGCTGGAAGTTGCCTATGAGATGTATTCCAGAGGCTACGAGTTTGCGCCTGCACGCCTTGGAAAATCCCATGCATTGAAGTTCTGGTCCGACGAAGGAAAGGTGCTGCTGCCCTTTGTGGCGCTGGAAGGCGTGGGGGATACTGCGGCGAAAGCTTTTGCTGATGCCTATGCCGAAAAGCCGTTTGACACCATTGAGGAAGCGGTGAATCGTTCTAAACTGAACAAAACGGCGGTGGAAGCGCTGCGTACTCATGGCGTGTTTGAAGGACTGCCGGAAACAGATCAGTTGTCACTGTTTTAAGAATTACTAAAGAATTTTCAGAAAAGCAAAAAAACACTTGCAAACAAAACCATAAATATATATAATACAAATATAACCAGAAAGCCACACCTAGACAATGTGGCTTTTTGCTTATATAGATATCGAAAAAGAAAGGAAGAGAAAGCAATGAATCAAAGAAAAACATGTAACCCAATTCAGAAAACCATTGCCATCCTACTAAGTGTTTGCCTCGTTGTAAGCGCTATTCCGGCAGCAACCTTCGCAGATGACAGCGATCAGCAGAAGGAAAGAGCTGGCACAAGCGCAAACACAGGCAGCGAAGCAATCACCTATCTGAATCCAGAAGACGTGACAGAAGACGAAGCAATCCTTTCAGAAAGCGGAGAAGACTACACCACCTTTGACCTGGGAGGAAAGAAGCGGTACAGTATCTTCTTCACAGAAAATGTGCGATTCAAAGATGAAAATGGAGAGTTGACAGACTATGACCCTGCATATATAGAGCTTGACAGTGCTTTCCTAGCGCAGAGCGAAGAGAAGCAGGACAGAAGCGGCTACCTATATAGAAATACTGCAGGAGATTCCTATCAGTACATACCTGAAGCGTTGTCGGAAGAGACGCCGGTTCTGCTGGAAAAAGACGACTACCAGATTACCATCGCACCGACCGAAAAAACATATAAAGATTTTTTCGGAAAAAAGGTAAAAGTAAAGAAAGAAAAAGAAAAGACTGAAGATGCCTATGGTAATGTGAAGAAAAAGAACGTCAAGGCCACCTACAAAGACGAGACAGCCCTTGCCTACGTAGAATATATCTCCCTAAACACCGGCATTAAAGAAAATATCGTGCTGACCAAAAGACCAGCAAAAAACGAACTGCAGTTTGAAATCAGCGCGCCGGGACTTGTGGCAGAAGTATCAGAAGCTGATGGAAGCATTGGTTTTTATGATAAGAAGAGCAAGGAACTGGTTAACCAGATACTGCCTCCAAACATGAACGATGCGACAGGCGAAGCCTACAGCGAGGATTTAGCATATACCATCGAGGAAAAAGAGGACGAAACGGATACATATATCCTGACTCTAACCATCGACAAGAAATATTTGAAAGCAAAAGAACGTGAGTATCCGGTTACCATCGACCCGACTAACACCTGGGCGAATACCAGCAGCGGGGAAAGTTTGTGGGATGCTTATGTTTACAGCGGCAGTGCCTCCACTAATTACTATACCACAGCAAGACAGAGTATGCCTGTAGGCAAAGGCTCCGGCGGTACTTACAGAACCTATATCAACTTCTTAAGCCTGAAAAGTGTCATCAATGGCACCCTTGTAGACAGCGCAGAACTTTCCGTATATGAAAATGCAGACAGTTACAGCGGCAGAACGATTGAAGCATATAAGGTTACCAGCAGTTGGGACAAAAAGACCATCACATGGAATAAACAGCCGACCGTGGGCGCAACCAGAACCTCCAGTATGACAACATCTGGTGTAGATAAAAGAGCGGGACGTTTTAATCTGACCCTCTTTGCGAGAAATATTTCTACTGGTTCGAGCAATTACGGCATTATGTTACGAAATGCGCAGGAAAGCAGCACTGCATATGCGGAATTTTACGGCAGCAGATACACAAGTACCACCTATCGTCCAAAACTTTCCGTTACGTATTTTGGAGATGGTGACGGCGTTATGGATACTTGGAACTTATTAAATGATTCCTATGAAGCAGGAGAGAAAATAAATATCATATACCAAACTCCTCTATCGGGCGCTATTACAAGTATCCAGTATCGTCTTGTCAATACAGAAACAGGACAGGCGGTCAATCCGGCAGGTGCCTTTGAAACCATTGAAACAAGCCAGTCCGGCAGAAAATTTACGATGGATATACCGATTCCTGATGACATTGAAAGCGGTACATACCGTCTTGAGTTTAGAATGGACTACTACAATGGATCGAGCACAATCCATACACGAGGGCCTGTACAGATTAACGGCATACAGGATGAAGAGGCTCCAACGGTCGAATCCGCGTATATTGTAGAAAGTGTATCACCAAGCATTTCCGGATGGAGGACCAACCCGCAGCCGATGGTGCAGCTGACAGGAATCAAAGACGATATTACCACAGAATTTAAAGAAGAAAACATCACCTATGTCCTTGACTGGCCGGGCACCAATCCTGTACCAGAGCGATACAAGACGCCTGAAAGTCTGTATCTTTCCAAGTCGGGAGGCGCATACATGGCAACTTTCTATATCGAAGAAAGCCTTGTGATACAGGGAAGATATGCTATTTATGTAAAGGTTACCGACGAGGCAGGTAATGCATGCATCAGCGAGATTCCTTACTGGTTTGACAATGAGCCGCCGACAGGACGCATTTCAGCAAAAAATCAAGGTGAAATTACAGAGACAAATGAGCTTTCCGGTATTTCGTACATTACCGGAACTCCAGACCTGGATACCGGAAGCCCGGTTGTCAGCAATATCATGAGCCTGCATCAAAAGGGAGAGAATGGCGCAGCTGGTGAAAAAGTCTGCGATATCTATGACAACGCTTCAGGCTCTACCTCCGGTGCAAATTCTAAAGCCTTTGATACAAGAAAAATAGCAAACGGTACCTATGTGCTGAAGATGAACCTAACCGATGCGGCAGGAAACAGAAAGACCATCACCAAAGAAATTACGATAGCTAACCGCATTGCAAAGCCGCAGCTTACTGCTGCCACCTCAAAGGGCGGAGAAACGATAGTGCAGTTTAACATGCCATCTTCTGTCAAAGCGATTACCGGTCTGCAGTACAAAGTAGAAGAAAAAGATGCGGACTGGACCGATATTACCGGCATTACGACACTTTCCGGCACTTTTACCGCAGTGCTTCCGGATAAAGAAGGTACATATATACTCAGCGTGCGGGCAATTGATCAGGACGGTCTGCCGGGCGAAGAGAGAACCATCAATATCAGAGTGGACAAGACTCTTCCTACAGCAGAGATTGCAGAGGCAGATCAGGGTATCATCAGAGGCAGCGCTGCAGATGAAGAATTTTCCGGCTGGAAAATATATATCAAAGAAAAATCAGCGGCAGATGAAAGCTACAGAGAGGTGCTTTCTGGTGATACAGAAAAGGAAGATGCGCTTTTCGGCGACATAGGTCTGTATAACGAAAACTATGCAGCCGGCTGGTATACCATCAAACTGGAAGTAATGGACATTGCAGGTAACGTGAAAACTGTAACCTGTGATATATATAAGGACGAGAATTGTCCAGCGCCAACAATTGTAGATCCGGCTTTTCGTATCGAAAGACCGGACGATCAAAGCTATGACAGTCCGCAGATTATATTTGGCACAGATGCAGCATATATGCAGCTGACTGCAGGCTTTTTCAGAAGCTTTACCCTTTCTAGCGCCGACTGGTACATTGAGAATCAGAAAGCAGAAGAAAACAGCCAGACCAGTAGTCTAAAAACAGAAGACGGTAAGGGAAAATATGAGGAAGGAAGACCATACTGTGTCGCTGCTGTAACCCATGGACTTTTCGGCGGCGCAGCTTATAGTAGCACGCTCATAGAAAATGCACGAGCAGAGAAAATTTCCTTTAATGAAAAGGGCGAAGGGCTTGTTACCATGGAAAATATGGTCAGCTTTACCTTAAGGGAATCTGAGGAAGACTGTACTTACTATGCAAAGACGACGGGAGATTTTGTAGAGATTAAAGCAGGGGAAACTGTGGAGATTCTATCTCTGTCAGACGGCTCTCTTACAAGCGAAAGTCTGACCATCAAGGCGGTCAAAGAAAACGGCATGCCATCAGAAGTTATGCTTACCCTTGACAGGGTGGAGACGGAAACCTTTGTCATAGACGGAATGGAAAACTACCGTCCAAAAGGTCTTTCTGCCAAGGATAAGATCAATTATAAGACTTATTTGAAGTGGAAGATTCCGGAAAGTTTGCCGGAGGATATCAGCTACGAAATTTATCGCAGTACAGAAAAGGGCTTTGATCCTTTGCTGCAGGAGCCTTTGGCGGAAGTAAATGCAGGCTGCTTTGTTGAGCCTAACGCAGACTACGAGACCAGATTTTACTACCGGGTTCGTGCTGTTAAAAGAGATAATAAGGGAGCGGTCATCAGCTATAGTGCTTTTTCTGACGAAGCAGAAAGTACTGTGGTTGATGAGAATGAGTTCATCAAACGCCTTGGATATAAAGAATATTGGAACTATGCAGATTTTCAGCTGCCTTCCGGCAGCGGCGCTATCGAAAAGAGTCAGGGGAACTTCTTCTATGAGCAGACCGACTTGACCTTGCCGAATGAACAGCTTCCTGTGGAACTTACGCGCACCTACAACAGTATGGCATCTTCAAAATCAGCTTTTGGTATCGGCTGGAACCATAATTATGATATTGAGCTTCTTTCGACAGATTACAGCGATAAACTGGAAACAGGGCAAAGGCTTGTGATGAAGGATAGTTCCGGCACGTTATTCTTCTTTACAAAGGAGCCTAACGCAAGCGGCGAGTATATTTCATCCATGGGAAAATACCTGACACTTCGCAAGCTTTCCGGCGAGGAAGGAAAGATTACCATAAAGCTTCCGGATAAGAGTACTGGGTCACAGGATGGCAAAGTAGAAAAGACGATAGAAGCAGCTTACCTTGTAGAAACTAAGGAGAATCTCAGCTACTATTTTAGTGCATCCGGGCAGCTTGTATATATGGAAGAGCCGAATGGAAATTTCCTTCTCTTTACCTATGATCTTTATACAGGGCTTGTCAAAAGCGTCATGACAAGCAATAATCTGGAAATGACTTTTGTATATAACGATAAGGCTGGCACTGACCCTGCAACAGTCAAGAAAGTCATCATGCCTGACGGAAGCGGCATGTCATACACTTATGCGGATGGACGTCTTGCAAAGGCGACAAGGCTGGGAACAGGCGGAGAAACCGGCGCAAGCTTTACCTATGGGTATGACGGAAATGGAAACTTAAAAATCATGACAGACGCTGCAGGAAATGTCTATCAGATAGAGGCAGACAGAGATGGCAGCGTAAAGGAAGCAGTCTATCCAGACGGAGAAAGTCTTTTGTTTACTCGCAGTAAAGGCGCAGAAGGCATGGAACAGACTGTAACTGCCGTGAAAAAAGATGGCTTTACATTGAGCGAAGAAACTGCTGCCTTTGACGTGGCATCGGGAAACTGTCTGGAGGTAGTCGACGGAAATGGTCTCGTCACTGCATATTCCTATCGCGATGAAATGCTGGCAAAGACCACAGAGCAGGTTACTTATGAGGTAATTGGTGAAGAAACAGGTCTTGTAACAGAGCAGATTGACACTTATGTGACGACTACAGAATACGATGATACCTTAAATGTGACAGAAGAAGCCACAGAAATCAGTCAGTGGGAGGAACTGGTTGAGTATGAATACGACAATACTGGAGAATTTGACGAAGATTTTCCAAGCCGTGAAATCACAAGGCGAGGCAGTACTGTCACAGGCGATTTCACCTATCTCTATGACATCTTTGGAAATCTGACTTCACAGTTTGACAATATTACAGGAGTCCGTACAGACTATGACTACTATACAGAAGAAGACGGAGATATTGATGATTTCCTTTATGGAGAAATCGAATCTGAGACAGAAAGCATCAACGGTGTTGTGACCAGTACTGTGACTTATTCATACACCTATGACAGTGCGGGTAATAAGACGGAGACTACTACGGAAACTGTAGGCGATACCGTTACAGTGACCGTTACGAAATATGACCTGATGGGCAGAGAGCTGGAAAGCACCGTTACTGTTTGCGGCGTATTGAAGTCTATGGGCTTTTATACCTATGACAGTTTTGGCAGAGTGACAAGGGCTACAGAGCAGGAAGGCAGCCGTATCACCACGGTTGTAACCAGCTATACAGCAAACGATGCGGTAAGCAGCCAGACGACTACTACAACAGAGAATGGAAAGTCACAGACAGAGAGCGTAAGCTATACCTATGACAATATGAATCGCGTTGCAAACACTGTGACAACCACTGGAGGCAAGCAGAGAAGTGAGTCTACGTCTATCCATTATGGCTCCATTGATAAAAACGCAGCCCTTGGGGATACAGAGAAAGTTTATGCTAAGATTACGACTACAGTTTCTGGAAGTCAGGTGAGCAAAACTTTTACAGACGGAAGTGGTAATGTCCTTCGTCAGGATAGCCAAGGTATTTCCACCTACTACACCTACGATAAGTCAGGAAATTGCCTGAGTCAGGTCACTTTAGGGGAAGGGCAGACCATGGCGGATACTGCCATCACTGCGTATCTCTATGATGCCAGGGGCAATCAGATACGAACCATTCGTGATGCAGACTACGACAGAGAAGCGAAGGGATGCAGACCTGGAGAATTCTCAATTCAAAGTAAGACGTTTTATAACGATCAGAATCAGGCAGTAAGAGTCGACCATAGTTCCTTTTTTAATTCAGACACGATGGCTTATGACATAGAGGGCAGACTGACGGAGTTTGTACAGGATGCGAACGTATCTGCCGTGAAAACCTCAGTTAGCTATGCAGACCCAACAGAGGGAAATGAAGCCTCTTCGGTTACGATTACCATGGCAAACGGTACGAAGAGCAGAACTGTTACAAATCTTTCCGGGCAGGTTATCAGCGAATCCACCATCGGAAATGCCGCTGATGGAGAAATTACGAAGACCTATGGATATGCTGAGGATGGAACCCTTTCCAAAGAGACGGATGCTGCAGGAAACTACAGGACTTACGAGTATGACAGTCTGGACAGGGAAATTGCAATCAATTATTTTGATGCAGCAGGTGCGCAGACACTGCGGACAGAGTTTTCTTATGATACTGGCGGTAACGTATCAGAGATGAAGGATTATGCTTTTGAGAGCGGAAGCAAAACCCTTTACAGATGGACGGAAACAAGGTATGATGAAAGTGGAAACCTGATCAGCGAGGCGGAGGTTTCTTGTGAGGGTGCACAGCCAAGTGAAGGACAGCTTGAAGCAAGGAGGATTACTTATGCTTATGACAATGATGACCGCCTTGTACGGGTAAGCTATCCGTCCGGATTTGACAGTCAGGTAGAGGCACTGGAATATGCCTATGATGATTACGGCAGACTCTCTGAGATTACGGCGGTTACGAGCACAGGCCGCGCAGTGCTTCGTGAGTACACATACAACGTCCGTGGGCAGATTGAAACGATTAAGGACAACAGAGAGGCTCTCGGTGGCACCGGCTATGCATTGAAGACTTATGGGTATGATAAGCTGGATCGAAATACATCTATCACAGTAACAGACAGTGAACGGGATGGAGAGGCTGAAAAATATACTTATACCTATAATTATGATGACCAGATTATAGAAGAGGTAAGGAAAAATTTCTATCCTCAGGAAACGGAAAATCAGGTAAGCGAGTCCCGGTATTATCAGTATGATAATTTAGGCAGAATAATATTGGGCGCCGGCAAGCAATACACCTATGATGAAATTGGAAACTGCTTGACGGTGAAGGATTTCAGAACTGGCAAGGTGGAGACGACGAATACGTACAACAGCTTGAATCAGCTGGTTGCAAGTGACGGCACTGCTTACCTTTATGACGCCAACGGTAATCAGATTCGGCAGGTCAGCGGGGATACTGTTCGAGATTTTATCTATGATGCAGATAACAGGCTAGATACGGTGACCTATACAGAAAATGGCGCGGAAGTTTTCCGGCAGGAGAATCTGTATAACGGGCAGGGGCAGCGTATTGCCAAGTATGAGCAGGTACAGGGCAAGGCTTCCGAAGAGACGCACTATGCTTATGGATGCGGCAGTGTGGTCTTTACCGATGGCAGTGCAGGGAAGAAGTCTTTGAATCTTCTAGGTGATGCTGGAAATATCATTGCTGCTGAGCGGGATGCTGAAACTGGTAAGGATTATTACTTCTACAACAAGGATATCCGAAGCAGCACCACGAGCGTTTTGGACAGCAGCGGAAACTGTGCAAACTCTTATGAATACAGTGATTTTGGCGAGACGACTGTCCACGGGGATTTGTATAACGAAATCTGCTATACCGGAGGAATTTATGATGCGAACACGGGGCTTTATTACCTGAATGCCAGGTATTATGACCCGGCGGATAAAAGGTTTTTGACGGAGGATACGTACAGGGGTAGTGAGAATGACCCGAATACCTTGCATCTGTATGCGTACTGTGCGAATAACCCGGTGAATTATGTCGATCCGAGTGGGCATTTCTGGGAAACAGTAATTGATGTAGCAAGCATCGGGTGGAGTGCTGCAAGTTTTTTGGAGGCACCTTCATGGAAAGCTGCAGGATATCTATTATGGGATATTGGAGCTACATTTATTCCTTTTGTTCCAGGCTCTTATGTAAAAAAAGGCATTCAGGCTACAGGGAAATTAAAGAAATTAAAAATAGTAGTACCAACTACTATCAAGGAGTTAAAAAAAGGTAAGCATTTGATTACAGGAACATATAGATCCTTAAATAAGATGCTTAAAGGACAAAAGAAAGGAAGAATTGAAATCCATCATATAATTGAAAAAAGATATCGACGATACTTTGATATTCATGAAAAAGACTTTGCTTGTGTAGTGTTAGATAAAGAATTACATAAAAAGATATCAAAACGCTATAAAAAGGTCATTGCAAATGTAGGCGGTCCTAATTCAAATATGACGCAGAAAAAAATGAAACAAATAATACGGTATGTGTATAGTGATATGCCAGAGTTAAGACAACTTGCAATGAATCAAATTGAAAAACATTGGAAATAGTCCAACTTAAGTTAATTGTTTTATCATAAAAGTCAGGTCATTAGGCTTATCCTAATGACCTGATTATAAAAAAGATAGAACTGAAGGCAGTATTTAATTGTAGTAGACATGTATATGGGTTCAGATTAAAGGTCTTGTAACCAGTGGAGAAGAAGGATGCATAAAGAGATTTTCTTAGAATTAAGAATCAAAGATGAAGTAATAGGGTGTTTTAACAAAGAACGAATTTTGCGTGAAAGAAAATTTAATCATGATTATGGAACGTTTGAAGTGCCCACTATGATATATGGTGATGGCAGAGCTTTTTTTATGAATGACAGAGAAATAGATTATAACGATTTGAAAGAACAACTAGATGGATTAAGTCCATTCTACCATATCGACTATTACGAGGAATTGGGATTTTCTGAGGAAGACTATAGGAAAGCTTCTGCTGCAATGATTGAATTTCCAATCAAATTTGAGGAATATGAAAATTTTCGTGATAGAGAAGAACTTGAATCAAAAATAGAATTGTGCGAAATTTGTAATGCATCAAAACTGAAGAGTCCCCTAATTCTTAAACTTGAACCATCATGTGCCAAGATGTTTAAATTTACCTTTTGTGGATATGCTTCTGACAGCGGAGCACAGATTCTATCTGTTCCATTATATGATTTTTTGATTAATAAGGGAATACATGAGAGTAATTTTTCTCCAGTATGCAATATAAAAAAGATGATAGTAGGGTATTGCTTAAGCGGAAATACAAATATTTTGCCCCCGAAAGCAATCTATCAAGATGGCATTAAATACGATACGCATAGGTGCGATTCTTGTGGTCGATTATCAATCACAAAGGAGTTGGCCGAGAAATTAAGTATTTCAACTAAGTTGTATCGAATAAGCGAAGATGGTTTGGCAGCTTTGGAACCCGTGAACATGACGTGGGAGTATTGGTCTTTCGAACGGAAATTGATAGTTAGCCGTGATTTATTGTTTTTAATCAAAGAATGTTGGGAAGGTGTTTTGGGATATGCAAAACCTATTTTTCCTGCATAGAGCAGTGGCATATGATTTGGTTTAATTTATGCAGATGCATTTTTGAAAAAATGAAAACGCTTGGAATGATTCCACAACGATGGGTAAGCTAGATAATTCCTGAAATATCAATGAGGCGTGAAATGGATATTAAAGAAAAAATTTATATAAGTTTTGCAGGAGTGGTTATTTTGGGGGTAAACTTGTTGCTATATTGCAAGTGGTATCCTAGTACAAGGCTTTTAATATCAATGGCGGCGGGTCTAGGATGCATGATTCTCCCATGGACAAAGGAGAAAATGATTCACAAAAATGTAATGCAAATTGAGTTGTGGGAAACCGATGAGACTGGAAAACGTTTGAATTTTCTTCGAGAACTTTCAGAGGAAGAAAAAAAGATAGTGAGTCGTATTTTCAGAAAGTTTCCACACAAAGTTAATAAAGAAAAGGGTGGAAGGATGAGCTGTGCAGGTGTTGCTTTACGTGTAATCTATAAAAAACAGAAAGAAACTCTGTATCTTACCAGGGAAAATAGCTGTTGCTTCGTAATGAGAGACAAAGTAAACGGAATCATTTTAAAAGAGCAGGAGGCGCAGCAAGTAAAGCATATTATATTTTGCGGTTCTTAGGAAGAAAAGCTTGAATTGGCGTGAATCTCAGAAATCACATAATGGCTGCCTGGAATATTCTTAGACGCTAAAAAATAATAATAGCAAAATATCTGTAACTCTTGGGGGAATTTATTCCCGAGAGTTATAGAGTTATATTCTAAGGAAACTAACTATTAAAAGTCAATAGTTTTTATATGAAAATCCGAAAAGCAATATGGAGGTTTACTGGATATACGATTAGAATCGGTTCTTCCGCAGGTATTAGTAATGCATTGAATTATTTAAGTGGTTATATTAAAAAGGGAAGATATCAAAAAATAACATATGTAATTACAAGTCTCTGTAGCTTAGGAGGAGCTATCTCACTAGCCTTGGATTATTTGAGTGATGCCAAAATTGATGAGAGAATAACAATAGATGTATGATAGATAGATTATCGGTAAAAGTGAATATGGATCAATCATTCAAACGTTTAGATAAAAAAATCTGGACAAAAGGAATGTTATCTTATGGTTAGTGAATTTGTGCATTGGTTTCATTTTTTGGATAACAAAGGATATGAACTGTTTGCCGATTATTATGTTAATAGGCTATGAGATAGTGATATTTGGATTTCTTGCAATTAAAAAGAAACTCAAATTATGGGCATTGCTTATTCCGGCATCAACAGTACTGATTCCAACAGAATATGTGTTTTATGCAGATGAGGAGACAACTAAATGGCTGAAAGTGATATTTCCAGTAATTGCGATTAGTCTTGGAATTTTAATGTGGTTATTATATATACATAGTAACAAAAGAAATTCTTACTGGGTTGTAGATTTGGTAATAATCATCATCTGTGTGATAGGAATGTTTGGACAACTAACTCAAATAAACAGTTCTTTTTATCAATCCAAATTAAAGCAGGAATATGTTGTAACTGAGAAGATGATTGTAGAAAGTTCGAGACCATTTTCAACAGTGTATTATATTACTATTAAAGCAGATGACGAAACTAAAATAGAACTTAGTATTCCTAAAAAAATGTACAAAAAATTGTCAGAGGGGACATCAGTTCAACTAACAATTTACACGGGTGCTTTTGGAATTAAATATTCAAAAAATGTACAACAAGAAATAGACAGTTTCTTGAATTAGCATTAAGACACAGACGACCAGATGGTATTATGCTGGTTATCTGAATTCTAACCAAGGGTACTTTAAATGATTGAATATGAACAAGAAAAAAGAATATATAGATTTGGCGAATCAACTGATTCGCCAAGTCCTCACAGATGAAAATATAGAAAAAATGGAAAACTGCATAAAAAGGAAATATGAATGTTATTTATATAAACCACACGTTTTAAAAGGAAAAAGAGAAATGAATAAAATGTTTGTAGATACAATCAAATCCTGTGATGCGGATAAATATTTTGAGTTATTGAATGAATATCCGTATTCGATTATCTGCTGTGGGGTATTAGAAGGTGGAGAAGAAAACTTTTTTCAGAGGGCACTAGACGGAAATATTCCTATGAGAACCTATCTTCATGGAGAAAAAGAAATTATAAATATTGTTCATAAGCTTTATGAAAACAATAAAAACGATGATATTGTGGGCTGTATAGGTGCACATGGAAACTTGGTTACTGACACATATGCAAAAAAAACATGGGGATTTGAAACAAGATTTATTTTAAACTTGCTTAGTTGGAAATGTTTATATATAGGTTATTTTGGATTGCTCCATAAAATGGTATTAGTCGGGTGTCGAGAAATGGGTGCAACATTTTTAT
Source organism: Senimuribacter intestinalis (assembly GCF_943192965.1). NCBI lineage: Bacteria > Bacillati > Bacillota > Clostridia > Peptostreptococcales > Anaerovoracaceae > Senimuribacter > Senimuribacter intestinalis. The sequence goes on along the minus strand of NZ_CALPCF010000017.1, from coordinate 36,761 downwards.
ATTTTACAGAAGAAGATATTTTTGTTTGTATTGATGCTTTACGGTGTGTTATTTTCAGCAAAACAGAAGAACAGGCACTTTCTTATATAAAAGAGATAAAGTGTGAGCACGAAGTTCGGTCATTAGTAGAGTAGTTATTAGTTTGATAAATGGGAAGCAGATGCAATAGAAATATGTAATCGTGATAAGTGCTTACAGTTATTATTTAAGTAATCTAATTCATTATTTGCTGTAAAATGATAAAAGATGACGAGAAGATTTCTTTCCAAAAAGTTGGAGCTACTAGTTTTTCATAACAGAGGCAAAAATGAAACTAAGAATGGTGGAAGTGATTAGTACGAAAAAGGAATTAATTGGAAGCTATAGTGTAAGAATCATGCCTACTGGGACGATTTGATTAAATATCATCCCAGTAGGTGTTAATGTTTAATTGCATAGAGGAGATCAGCTGTGAAAAATGTAATCAAAAAGGTTATTTTGGCATTCCTGCTTATAGTCTCATGTGTTTCTTTTTTCATGTGCGGAATAGAGCCTGAAGAGCCGTTGATAGAAAAAAGCATTGATGGAATTGCAGAATATCTTGGCTATACAGACGGTAAAGAAATAGAAATTCCGTGGGACGAAGATGGTGAAGGAGCAGGAGCAAAGGCAGGAAAAACTTTTAACTCAGAGTATGGAAAAGTAACTATTTTTGAATTTGATCCAAACTCAAGTTCGTATAATTTTTGGAAGAATGAGACAAGTACTTGTGTAGATGGTTTTGTGATACTGTTTGATTGGTCCACACCTGAAGAAATGACAGATTATGACCTTATGCGAGAATGCGAAAAAATAGAGAGCATTAAATTTAAAGAAGATGAAAATTAAAGATAATAAAAGATGATTTAGAAGACTGGCAGAGGAAATGTTGTGAGCAAATTTGACAACATAGATGATTTTTGGCTCTAATTATTTTATAAACGAAAAAGAAATCTACTTTATATATTTAGTGGCGCTTGCGCTTGTAGATAAGCTTATTTCGAGTTTGCAGGATGGGATGAAGCTTTCTAGAATATGGTGGCTATTATTAAGCTTGTGCATTATATAATTCAGTCGCGTGGCATGAAAAACAAAAAGGTGCCTGTAGAAAACAGGCGAATGCATGCGTCAACAAAACGCAGATTTTAAGGAAGGAGATAACTGCTATGACATTCGAAACGGTATATGAAATATCAAAACATCCATTTCCAACGTTTATAGTGGTGGTTTTAGGATTCCTTATTGCGATGGTGATTTATTCGATTAATCGATTCAAAGAATTTAGAGAGAAGGATGTTGTAACCTCAAAAGACTCGGTAAAATTGTTAGGAGATTTCCTGATATGCGTTTTTTTGGTTATTACACTGATTGTAGAAGGAAAAGGAGGTGGAATGCCGCAACGATATGCTAATGCATATTACAGTGGAGGTTATGAAGTTGTAGAAGGGGAAATTACTGAACGAGTTGAACCCAAAGGAGGAAATGTTAGATTTACTGTTAACGGTAAAGAATTCTCGGTTGTACGTTTCATAAATAATCCTGTACCGGAGAAAGGATATGTAAGAATTACTTACGTATGTGTGGATGATGTAGAAGAAGTCGTAAAACTGGAGGTAGCAAAAGAATAGTGCGGTTAATGTAAGGAGAAAGTAGAGACAGACGACCCAAATGGTTTGTCTCTACTTTTAACAAAGTTTAATCTGAAAGTCATGTTGTCAAAAATAAAAATACCGTCTTAAAAACGGCAGTACAGAAAAGAAATTCACCTATGATGCAGATAACAGACTGTGCATGATAACCTGCATGGAAAATGGCGCTTATACTTTCCGCCAGGACAACGGGTATAACGGGTTAGGACAGCGCACCAGTAAGTTTGTGGAGGCAGTAGGAGTATCCTTATACACCGCCTATGATTATCAGATGGGAAGCATAGTGCACACAAGTGGCTATACAAACAGAAATACTCTGAACCTTTTGGTGATGCCGGAAATATCATTGCTGCTGAACGGGATGCTGAAACTGGTAAGGATTATTACTTCTACAACAAGGATATCCGTGCCAGCACGACTAGTATTTTGGACAGCAGCGGAAACTGTGCAAACTCTTATGAATACGGTGATTTTGGTGAGACGACTGTCCACGGGAATCTGTATAACGAGATCTGCTATACCGGAGGGATTTATGATGCGAGCACTGGGCTTTGTTACCTGAATGCCAGGTATTATGACCCGGCGGATAAGAGGTTCTTGACGGAGGATACGTACAGGGGTAGTGAGAATGACCCGAATACCTTGCATTTGTATGCGTACTGTGCGAATAATCCGGTGAATTACGTTGATCCGAGTGGGCATCAGATGTTAAATGTCAGATATGGTGTACAGGTAGATTTAGGGATAGGTTCTAGATTGATGTTCCTGGATTATGGATTTGATTGGATATAGCTTAACTCAAACGTGAAGAGATTTAAGAATAAACCGGTACATATTTATACTTAATAAAAGAGGACTTGGCACGGATATGGCGAATTCTGAAAATGTGTTAGAAAAACTATTAAGAGATCCTCGAAAAATGTTAAGTGAAACTAGTTTAAAATCGGTGATAACTAAGAATATTTCTTTAACTGCAGTGTTTTTTTGATATTCGCAGATACAAAAAAAAAACAGTTATAAAAAGATAGCGGGGATAAGTCAAAGCGTGTCTATAACCATTAATCATGTAACATTATCCTTAGGCTTGAGTAACGGATCTATATCAGTAGGTGCTGGAATTAGTACTTCTAAAATGGCATATTCCTTTAACATGGCAGTATCATCATTCAATTCAGCATGGACTAAAAAATATAGAAATGTCTCAAAAACAACTATGAATCTAATTCGTGAAAAAGCTCAGGGTCGATACTCTAAATATAGAGGACGAAAATATGATATCAGAGGCGTAAGATAATATGCACATGCAAACAGTGTATGAAATACCAGAACATACTTTTCCTGATAATCTGATTCTATGCATAGTGTTTGTTTTGGGTTCAATTGGATTAGTGTATAAAGCAATACTAAAGTTTAAAGAGAGAAAATTAGACGGATGGGATTTGTTTGGTGTTTTAGGTGCCATACTTCTTGCTCCTATTGGAATTTGGGGACTTTATGATATTGCAGAAAATGGATTAGATCCTTATTCGAAAGCTTACTATGCAGGCAAATATGAAATATTAGAGGGTATATGTGAAGACTTTACCTCATTTAAGGGGAATGGCTTCCGTGTCAATGATAATTATTTCTACTATCCCAAAGGACAGCCGATTGAAAACGGAAGTAAAGTCCGCGTATACTATATTGACTTAGGTGAAGGAGAAAAGGAAACTCTGCGAGTCGATATTATTGAATAGTCGTTGATAGGAGTGTAGCATGAAGAAGATTCGTAAAATGATATTTAGAATTTTGCTGGCATTAATTGTGCTGCAGGGAGGATATTTTCTCATTGCGGAATATATGAATAAAGATATTGCATTCAATGAAGTGAAAGAAATAGGACAACTTGGCGATCATGCACAGGGAAATTTTATTCTATACACGAATCGAAATAACATTCTTACAGCTCCTTTTATTTTCGGAGAAAGGTTGTATTTGTATGACGTTGAGAATAACAAGTCATATTTGATAAAAAACCTGAAACTACCATTTCATGAATGGGGATGGAAAATGTGCATTGCCGGAGATAAAATCTTTGCTTTTGGCGGTCTTGCATGGGGTGATCCTCCTGCTGATTTACTATTGATTACTTTAAATGGTAATTGTGAAGAACTAGCATTTGACAGGGCATTTGTAGAACTTTTATCTGAGAATAAATTATATCTGGCACAATCAGTTTTTGACCAATATGAAGAATGGCATGAAAATGTAGTGGAAGTAAATCAATTTTCAGGAGAGAAAAAAGTTCTTCTTCAAAGAGAGGCATATGCTTTTGAACACTTCCAGCTATATGATAACCATTTATTTGTAGTAGATAACGAGAAACAGTGTCTGGTAATAAAAGATTTATCCAGCGGCAAGGAGACAACTCACAAATTTTTCTATGATATTTATCCGTATCAAATCCTGCGAAAATCTGATGACACTATAATTATTTTGGGCGAAGATGATAATGAAAAATATAGAGTTGCAGTATATAATTATAAAACAGGAACAGGGAGGACTGTAGCAACCCTAGAGGATGGAAAGTATGACACATTCTGGGATAACAGCTTATACAAAGATGGCTATGTTTACTGCAAAGATCTTTCCGATAACATTGTAAAAATCGATATAGAAACAGGTGTGACAGAAGTTCTAATCTCTATTGAGGAGCTTGGAAAGAGAACTGATTTTTATCAGATTGATTACTGCACAGACTATATTGTTGTACAGACTATGTATGACTATATCAAGAAGATGATAGTGTTTGATTATAGTGGAAAGAAAATTAGAACAAAGTATTTATTTAACTAATTAACATATTTTTGAGCAACTCTTCGAAGCGCCAGAAACCTTAATAGATATATAAGAATAAAAGAAGATTTTTAAATTTAAGAAGTAATGGATTGTGTTAAGTATATTAACAGTGGTTGTAGCAATAGGTGCTTTTGGTAAAAACTTATTAGAATTTAATAACAAACAGGAGATATTTTTAAATAGAGGTATTGAAAAAGATGGGAGTATATGAAGAAATAAACAAGTACAAAGATTACATAGATAAAAATATACTGGTATACTATACAAAAACCAATTTAAAAAGAATGAAAATAGATTTAATAAATAGGGATAATTTTGATAAAAAATATTCCCGTGGCGGTCTTTGCATGATACGTGGTTATTACAATCCAAGTTTAATTGAGGAAATAGTGACAATGAATATTTCAAGAGGAAACTTACTAAAAAAAGTTACAAAAAGAAGCAGACCTGATTATTGTTACTATTTTCATCAAGGAGAAATAAAGCTAGTACAGAAGCACTGTTGCGACGAAGTGGAATTTCAAAGATTTGAATGGATAGATCGAGAAGGGGATGTTGAATATTCTATTTTAACAGACCCTGATGAATTTTCAGGCATGGTTGTATCCAAATATAAAGAGGGCAAAGTAATTAGAAATAGCTTTCTAAATTCTTACTTCAGTGCAGATAGTTTTGATTTGATCTTAGAGTTTTACGAGTATGACCAGATAGGGAAATTAGTTTGCGCTGAAATGAATGACATTTCAGTATTTAATAATAAGTTATTTGAGACTAAATATAGTTTGAAATTTAATTATGATGAGAGGAATATGTTGAATGACTGTATGCTATCTATCGATGGAAAAGATGCATATCCTTGCCGTATTCCTCCTATTGTAAAGTCACTCATTACTGGAGAAGAAATACCTGAATTGCCGAGTAAAAGCCCTCTTTCCAGGGGAGAACTTCTAAAAGAACTTCGAAAGATTATTAGTAGTTGGAAAGGAGAAAACATCTATGCGATATCCCTGTTTATCAATCATGATGACAGTACTATTACAGACTTTGAGATAAGCTTTAATCACGAGGAAGGACAAATTGGAGAAGAACGCTGGAACTACGCCTTCTGGGAGCAGGATGGAATTACACTTGATTATTTACTTGAACATCGAAATGTAAAGTGGAAAAAGCTTTTGGATTTATGCGCTGTGTCAATAAAACAGCTGCAAAAGGAAAACTTTTTAAAGGAAACATTTGGAAAAGATATTGCGGTTATTATCCACGGATATGAATATGAGGACATAGAATTGGAAGCAACCAGAAACGCAAATCCCAATGGACAGGCAGAAGAGTTTTTTGATGCATTGAAGAATTACCGTTGAAGAAAGAAAAAGATAGAACAACTCTTAGTAAATCTTAATTTTTTCAACACAATAGCGATAACTTTTTTTCACAGAATCGTCACATTCTATTGGTATACTGAGAGTGTCAAAAGGAGATAGGGTTACAGATTATTTCTTTTGAACGTTCTTTCTTAATTAATATCGCAGCCAAAAGGCTCTACCTAAAAGGTGGAGCCTTTTGGTGTGTTTTTGCATTTTGGACTAGTCCAAAATGCTTTTTTTAATTTTTTGGTACTTTATATTGAGTCTTTTTTTCGTATAATAAAAAAAGATATCATAACTATTTTAAAAATTTTCTAAAAAGGAGAAAGAAAAATGAGCGGAGAAAGTAAGCTTAAAAAGCATATGTTTCACCTGGTGATTATCACCATCGCAGGCGCTATGATTTATGGTATGCCATATTTCAGATCATATTTCTATGACGCCTATCTGGAAACATATCATTTAAACAACACGCAGATGGGTACTTTCGGTTCCATGTTTGGTATTTTTGGAATGATTTCCTATTTATTCGGCGGTGTTGTTGCCGACATGGTTTCCACCAGGAAGCTGATGTCAGTATCTTTGATTTTGACTGGACTTGGTGGAATTTTGCACCTGCTGAATCCTAACTACGTAATGCTGCTGGGTATTTACGCATTATGGGGATTCACTTCCTTGTTCGCATTCTGGCCATCCCTTCTGAAGAGTCTTCGTGAGATTTCCAACGAAAACGAACAGAGTAAAGCATACGGATTTATGGACGGTGGAAGAGGTCTGGTATATGCAGTTGACGGTATTGCGATTGTTTCTATCTTTGGATATTTCAGCAAAAAAGCAGGCGACGCCGCAGGACTTAATGGTGTAATTGTATATTATTCTGCAATTGCAATCGCACTTGGCATACTGCTGTTCTTCATCATGAAAGAAAATAAACCGGATACAACAGAAAAAGTTGGTGAACAGAAAGAAAAAATCAGCCTTGCACAGGTAAAAGAAGTTATCAAGATGCCAGCTGTATGGATTCTGTCTGCAATCCTCTGCTGTACTTATGTAATGAACATTGCATTCTACTATTTTACACCGTATGCAACTTCCAGATTTGGAATGGCGGCAACAGCAGGTGCATTTGTTACAATCGCTGCACAGTATGTAAGACCTATCGCTGCATTTGGCGGTGGCGCTATTGCTGACAAACTGGGAAGATCCAAGGTTATGTATGTTACGTTCTCTATGATGGCTCTGGGTACACTTTTGATGGTGGTTATGGGCAATATGAGTTCTACTTTATTCATCGTGCTTTGTATCATGATTTATGCAGGTATGTACGGTGGTTACATCATGGTATTCTCCATGATGGATGAAGGTGGTGTGCCTATCAGAGTTGCAGGTACTGCAATCGGTTTAGTATGTACACTGGGCTATTTGCCGGAAGTTATCGTTCCGTTCTGCTCCGGTAAGATTCTGGATACTTTCGGAGAAAGCGGTTATCGTTATCTGTTCATTGCAATCGTAGCTATTATGATTGTTGGTATCCTGATGCTAACTGTTTGGGACAGATATGTAAAAAAACTGAGAGCCCAAAACGCATAACCTCTTGCATAATTCGGCGCAGAAGTTTAAAATAATATAAACGACGAATGGAGAAGGCTTTTTGCGCAGAAACCCGTGTGAAAAGCCTTTTTACACAAAAAAAGGGATTGCTTTAGCAGAATAGGATGTGATAGGGTGAAGCTAAAGATCGATAAGGGCAGCAGCATACCGATTTATAAGCAAATCGCACGAGAAATCGAGAAGAAGATTTTATGGGAAGAACTTCCATCAGGCTATAAACTTCCTGCGGAGCGGCGTTTGGCAGAAGAAATCGGCGTCCATCGAAATACTATCATCAAGGCATATGATGTGCTTATTGCTAAGGAACTGTGTGTGGTGTCCAGGGAAAAACCTAAGGGCTACTTTGTCAAGGTTCCGCAGGAAAGCCAGGAGTTTGGAAAGCGTTTTTTTCCTTTAGAAAAAGCTTTTCGCTACGAGTTTCGCAAAGCTGAGAAGCGGTTTAACGACATTTACTGGAAGTCTGAGCCCGATGAGCAGATCCCTTTTGGCGGTTTGATTATGGACAGAAGGTTAAATCCTGTGCAGGGGATGGAGCATGTGGTTTCCAGAATTTTTGACAGCAGTAAGGTTGCCAGCACGAAGGAGTTTCTGCAGGAGACAGAGAGACTTCGAGAAAACGTCAGAAAGCTTTTGACCAATCAGAACATCTATGTGACTACAAAAAATATCCAAATCTTAGCAGAGAGCAATCAAACAATCACTTATCTGATGATTATGTATCTGCGAGAAGGCGACTGTATTGTGGCAGAGGCGCCTATGGTGCCGGACAATTACAGCATTTTTTATAATCGAGGTATTGAAGTTATCACGATTCCTATGGACGAGGACGGCATGAAGATGGATCTTTTGGAGGAGGCTCTCAGAGAGCGGAAGCCGAAGTTCATCTATACGCAGCCAAACTATCACAATCCGACAGGAATTACCATGTCTCTTGCCAAGCGCCAGACATTGCTTCGCCTTGCAAATACCTATAATGTGCCGGTTATTGAAGAAGATTATCAGAAAGATTTTGTTTATAGCGATCATCAAATTCCAAGTCTTTATGCCTTAGATGCAAATAAAATGGTCATCTATGTAGATACTTTTACGCTGACCTTTCCGTATATGATGAAAATCGGCTATGCAGTGGGACCGCCGGACTTGATGTATATGATGGGGTATGCTCTTAGCGTGGACGAGACTACTATCGGAGGAATCGGTCAATATTTTCTCAACGAGTATATCGAATCGGGTGAGTTTGAAAAGCATATCAGGTGTGTACAGCAGGTTTACAGTGCCAGGCTTAATCTTCTTTGTGAGGAGCTTGATAAGATTAGTGCCAAAGGTATTACTTATAAGAAGCCTAAAGGCGGGCTGCTTTTGTGGTGCACTTTGGAGAACGGTATAAATGAAAGAGAACTTTTTAGAATTGCTGAAGAAAAAGGTGTTCTAATAACACCCGGCTGGGTGTTTTATGATAACAGTCACAGTAGGAAAGGGCATATTAGGTTGTGTTTTTCTAATGTGACAGATGAGCAGATCAGGCGAGGCGTTGCACTGCTGGGGCAGGCCTTGGATGAATGCAAAAGAGTAAAAGATAGGAGAAGAGAAGAATGAATCAATTTGTTGAGTACAGAAGAGAATTCCATCATTATCCGGAAATCGGCTGGAGAGAAATCAGAACCAGTGCCAGAATTGCTGAAATTCTGGAGAAGGAAGGCTACAAATGCCTGATGGGAACCGATGTAATCAATGTCGATACTGTTGGCTTTGAAATGCTTTCTGATGAAGAGAAAAAGGCGGAAATGGAAAGAGCCGTTGCGCAGGGTGCAAAACCGGAATACGTAGAAAGAACGGAAGGCTATCCAGGTGTCATCGCAGAACTGGACACCGGAAAAGAAGGTCCTGTGACCGCATTTCGTTTCGATATAGACTGTTTGCCTTATGAAGAACCGCAGAAAGAAGGCTTCAGACCATTTGATGAGGGGTATATTTCCTGCAACAAAGACTGCGTCCACGCTTGCGGTCACGATGCACACACAGCTATCGGTATCGGTCTTGCATGGGAACTGATGAAGAGAAAAGACCAGCTGAAAGGGAAAATGCGTATCATTTTCCAGCCGGCAGAAGAACGCTACAACGGTGCACAGTCCATCGTCGACAAAGGCCATCTGGACGATGCGATGAACTTTATTTCTGTACACATGGCGCTGACTGCAGAGGGATGGCCGCTGCCATCCAATACCATCGCCTGCGGCTGCAAGGACTTCTTAAGTGACGATCAGATTGATGTTACTTTCCACGGTACAGCGGCACACCCGTGCGGCGCTTCTCAGAACGGAAAGAACGCTCTTCTGGCAGCCTGCACAGCGGCACTGAATCTCCACGCAATCGCGCCCCACGAAGAGGGACTTTGCAGAGTCAATGTAGGCATCCTCAACGCAGGTGTTGTAGTAAATACCATCGCGCCTAACGCGTTTATGAGCATTGAGTACAGAGGACAGACCAGAACTATCGCTGCTTATGCCCGCAAAAGAGTGTTTGACATTCTGGATGGTGCTGCAAAGGCGTACGATATGGAATACACCTATGAGGACTTCGGTGAAATTCCGGCAGCCCAGAGCAGTGACGCCATGATGGAAGTCATCGAAAGAGCTGCGAAGAAAGTGCCTTGGTTTGAAAAAATCCACTTTGAGGGAAACGTTGGCGGAACTGACGATGCTTCTGTCATGATTAACAAGGTACAGGATAACGGCGGTATCGCTACCTACGTAGGAATCGGCTGTGACACTACCCAGACGCTTCACAGTCCGGAGTTTGACCTTGACGAAGATTCCATTCCTGCAGCCATCGAAATGCTGGTGCATGCAGTGGAAGAACTGAATATGTAATGATACAGATGTAGAAGATGTAAAGGCTGCGCTTTGGGAAAACCCGGCGCAGCCTTTTTAAAATTCTTTCCGTTATCTATTCCGTTTACAGTTTTGATTTGGTATACTAAAGAGGTCATAATATAATAAAGAAACGGAAATTCTGATTAAATGAAAGACAGTGAAAACATTTTCTTATATGCAAAAACTGATGCGGATGCTGCGGTTATCCGTGATATAGAGGAGCGGCTGGGCGTTGAAGCAGTGCGGGAGCAGGAAGGGGAACCTTTGGATATTGCACCTGCGTACCTGCAAATAGACCGGGACGGTCTGTCACTGATCGAAAACGGTCATGGGCTGCGCGGTGATTTCAGAAAGCTGCAGCCACGGCTCAAACCAAACAATTTGAACGGAGAGCTTTTAGTAAAAGCAGCCAGGTTTAAAGGCGCAAAGGACGGAGAAATGCTGAGCGCAGTGGATGCAACCGCAGGCTTGGGAGAGGATGCATTTCTGCTTGCAGGAGCAGGATTTCAAGTGAATCTCTATGAACGAAATCCGGTGATTGCGGCGCTTCTTTATGATGTGCTGCGCCGAGGCCTTGCAGAGCCTGCGCTGGAGCAGGTTATAAGCCGGATGCAGCTGCACAGCGAGGACAGTATTAAAGCGTTGGAAGAACAGACAGTACATCCGGATGTCGTGGTTCTTGACCCTATGTTTCCAAAGAGACAGAAAAGCGGCCTCATTAAGAAGAAGTTTCAGCTGCTGCAGCAGCTGGAGCAGCCCTGCGCTGAAGAGGATGCACTGCTTCAGGCAGCGATTTCCTGCGGCCCACGCAGAATCGTGATTAAAAGGCCGCTGAAAGGCCCGTATCTGGCAGGCGTAAAGCCGAGCTACTCAATTAAGGGAAAATCCGTCAGGTATGACTGTATCGTCCTGACGCGGTAAGCTGGGCATGCGGAGTTGTGCAGACTGATTGTTTTTACTAAAAACTCTTGAAATTTATATGCGGTAAATGGTATGATGATAAAGCTTGAATCTGACTATGGGAGAATCAGGAGATTAACTATATAGAAAACGAATGTGCTTTTCTGCAAAAACAAAACTGCGGAAAACATGCATACAAAGAGGAGGACTCTTCATGGCTTTTTTACAGGAAAGTGAATGGATGTTTTTAAATGAAATTGCATATAATGTGTCTTTTATTTATTCTTTTGATGAAATGCGAAGAACAGCGCTAAAATGGCTTCATATGCTGGTGGGATTTGACGGCGGCGTATTCGCTTTGGTAGAGGAAGAACAGATAAAGAACAGTATTTCATATGGGCTGGATGAAAAAGAAACAGAGATTTTTGAAAAGACTGCAGGAGAAGGTAATCCTCTTCAGTGGCTGCAGATCAGCGGACGCAGTGCAGCCTGGGTGCAAAGCGAGCTTCTGTCCGATGAGGCTATGGAAAAGTCTGATTTTTATCAAAAATTTTATTTGCCGCAGCAATTTCGATATGCCATGGGTATGAACATTGTTTTTCGCGAAGAAGTGGTAGGTATGATTACTTTTTATAGAAAAAGAGAAAGTGGAGATTTTACCAAACGAGAACTCTTTATTATGGACCAGCTTCAAAAACATCTGGCTTACCGGCTGTATTATGAGGCAAAGAAAGGAGATACCCGTTATTTCTTTGCCAAAGGCTATCATGAGCGTATCAGTAAAGAATTTGGCCTTACAGGCAGAGAGTCCGAACTGCTTGATTACGCAGTAAAAGGATACAGCAATGAACGCATTGCGGATTTGATGCATATCAGTGTAAATACCGTCAAAAAGCATTTGCACAGCCTCTATGAAAAAATGCACGTAAAAAATCGAGTACAGTTACTCCAAAGTCTGCCGCTATCTACAGACAAAATTAATTTTGATGAATTATAAGCGCTTATATGAGTGGTTATTCTGAAATGAAAAACAGAATAACCATTTTTTAATGCAAAAAATTATTACTTTGGATACTTTTTTTATCTAAAAGTACTATTAAAATCAAAAAACTATCCAAAAAAATCAAACGAGTGCGCGATTTTACCTGTGTATCGGAATTGGTATAGTAAAGGTAGAAATCTGTGGAAAGGATGAGTTTGGATATGAGAGAACACTTACAAAAAGCCGGTATCATACCGGTTATCAAGCTGGAAGAAACTGAAAAAGCAGCACGTCTGGCGCAGGCATTGCGAGAGGGAGGCATTAATTGTGCAGAAGTTACTTTCAGAGCGCAGGGTGCAGAGAATGCTATTGAAGCAATGCTGTCGGCATATCCGGATATGCTTGTTGGAGCAGGTACGGTGCTGACTGTGCAAGAAGCGGAAAGAGCTGCTGCTGCCGGTGCTAAATTTATTGTCAGTCCCGGTTTTGATGAGAAAATTGTTGATTTTGCACTGGAGAGAGGAATATTTCCGCTGCCCGGCTGTGTGACGCCGACTGAAATCCAGATGGCGCTGAGGCAGGGCCTTTCTGTTGTAAAGTTTTTTCCGGCAGTTCAGTTTGGCGGAATTAAAACAATCTCTGCTTTGGCAGGACCTTTTAGCTCTATCCGGTTTGTGCCTACAGGAGGTGTGTCCTTGAATAATCTTGAAGAGTATTTACAGGAGAAAAGTATTATTGCATGCGGAGGTTCGTTTATGGTAAAAGAACAGCTTCTAAAAGAAAGTAATTGGGATGCAGTAACAGAGCTAAGTAAGAATGCAATGGAAATTGTGAATCGCGTAAGACAAAGATAGATAATCGGATGACAATGATTGGAGGTAAAACATGAAGAAAATTGTAACATTTGGTGAAATCATGCTGAGACTGGCGCCTAAAGGCTATCTTAGATTTATGCAGGAACCTGAGTTTCAGGCAACTTTTGGAGGGGGAGAAGCTAATGTGGCTGTTTCTCTGGCAAACTATGGATTAAATGCAGCATTTGTGACTAAACTACCTGATAATCCAATTGGACGAGCAGCTGTAAAGGAACTTCGCAGGCATTGTGTAGATGTAAGCTGTATAAAAAAAGGTGGGAACCGGGTTGGTATCTATTACTTGGAAAAGGGCGCGTCACAAAGACCGTCAAAAGTAGTTTATGATAGAGCACACTCTGCGATTGCAGAAGCAGAAAGGGAAGATTTTGACTGGAATGAAATATTCAGGGACACTGAATGGTTTCATTTTACCGGAATTACTCCGGCGCTTTCATCTAATACAGCTGCAATCTGTCTGGATGCAGTAAAGGCTGCAAAGGAAAGAAATATTACCGTCAGCTGTGACTTGAATTTTCGTAAGAATTTGTGGACCAGTGAAAGAGCAGGAGAGGTCATGGGTCAGCTTATGAAGTATGTTGACGTATGTATTGCCAATGAAGAAGACGCCGAAAAGGTCTTCGGTATTGCGGCAGCATCTTCTGATATTGCAGGCGGCAGACTGAATCATGACGGTTACAGAGACGTTGCGAAGCAGCTGGCAGATCGTTTCGGATGCAAATATGTAGCAATCACCTTGCGAACCAGTATTTCTGCCAGCGATAACAGATGGGCAGCAATGCTGTATAATGGTGAATCTGCAATGTTTTCCAGAGAATACCCGGTTCATATTGTTGATCGGGTAGGAGGCGGCGACAGTTTTGGCGGAGGTTTAATCTATGGACTGTATACCGGTATGTCTGATAGGGAGGCACTGGAATTTGCAGTAGCTGCCTCATGTCTGAAACATACTGTAGAGGGAGATTTTAATCTGGTATCTGTAGAAGAAGTTCTGGCATTGGCAGCAGGTGATGGATCGGGAAGAGTGCAAAGATAACAGATAAAAAGGAGATATAGCTTATGAACATGATATCAGATAATACTAAGTCAATCCAATATTCCAAAATCAGAAAAATGTTTAATAAAGCATTGGAGTATGAAAATCCCATTAGTTTTACTATCGGCGAGCCGGACTTTACGGCATCGGAAAACATTGTTGCTGCCGGCTGCAGGGCTATGCAGGAAGGAAAAAGCAAGTATTCAGAGAATGCAGGAATTCTGCCGCTCCGTAAAGCAGTCAGCGCATATTTAAAAGCAGAGCTGGGTTTGGATTACAATCCGGTCAGTGAAATTACCATGACACCCGGCGCTATGGCGGCATTATATCAGGGGCTGAAGGTTATCCTGAATCCGGGAGACGAAGTCATTGTAATAGAACCCTGCTGGACTAACTATTTACAGCAGATTCTCATGTGCGGCGGCGTTCCTGTCAGTGTCTGTGCAGATATGGAAAATGGATTTTCCCTTGATATAGAGGCGGTCAAAGCAGCGATTAGCGAAAAAACAAAAGCAGTTATTATTAATTCACCTTGCAATCCAACGGGTACAGTACTTGAAAAATCCGTTTTGGAAGAACTGGCTGCTTTAGCCGTAACGCACGATCTTCTGGTCATCAGTGACGAGGTGTATAAGCACATTGTTTTTGATGACGTAAAGTTTACCAGTATTGCCGCTCTTCCCGGAATGCAAAACCGCACCCTTGTGATTGATAGTTTTTCAAAGACTTTTGCGATGACGGGATTTCGTGTGGGATATGCGGCAGGTCCTGCAGAGATTATTGCGAATATCACCAAGCTGCAGGAGAACATCAGTGCCTGTGTTGCGATGCCGAGCCAGTACGCTGCTGTGGAAGCCCTTACAGGAAGCCGCGAGCATCTGAACTATATGGTAAAGTGCTATAAAGAGCGCAGAGACTATTTAGCCGGACGTCTTTCGACTATGCCGATGGTTCATTATGAACCATCCAAAGGAACATTTTATGCGTTTGTGTCAATTAAAGATACGGGCCTTTCCAGCAGTGAATTCGCAGAAAAACTGCTGGAAGATAAGCAGGTTGTTGTTGTTCCGGGTGATGCTTTTGGAAATTATGGAGAAGGATATATTCGTATTTCGTTTGCTACATCTATGGAACAGATTACAAAAGGAATGGATGCATTGGAAATATTTCTCAATGAACTTGCAGAGGCGGGTGAAAACCAATGAGCGTCAGGATAGAACGTTTAATGGAAGATTTGAAAAAACTGGGAAGTATTGGATTTGTACCGGGAAAAGGTGCAAATCGCATGGCCTACAGTAAAAATTTCTATGAGGGAAGGGATTTTGTCAGAAAAAAAATGGAAGAGGCAGGACTGATGACCTGTATTGATGCTGTGGGAAATCTGACCGGAGTTCTTCCTTCCTCAACAGGCAGGTGCAAACAGAAGATTGCCATGGGCTCACATATTGATACTGTGCCAAATGGAGGTATTTACGATGGAGCTTTAGGTGTTCTGGGCGCTGTTGAGGCGGTACGGGTTCTAAGGGAAGAAGGATGGAAGAACGATCATCCGATAGAAATAATAGCATTTAATGAAGAAGAGGGAAATGTGGTTGGCGGAACTTTTGGCAGCAAAGCATTTGCCGGAGCACCTTTAGAGGAATCCATGATAAAGCCGATGGCGGAGCGGCATATTTCCAGGGAGGATTTTGCCAGCTGCAAACGTAATAAGAATGATTATTTGGTTTATTTGGAATATCATATTGAGCAGGGTGGAATCCTGGAGTCTGAGGGAAAAACCATTGGAATTGCCGAAGGTATTTTTGGTATTCTGCGTTATAAGGCCACAGTAAGGGGTGATGCGAATCATGCCGGGAGCACACCTATGAGACTTAGAAATGATGCTATGGAAAAGACCTGCCGGATTATTACCGACTTAATGGACAGCGTGCGGGAAACCGGAAATACCATGGTGTGTACAGTAGGTACTATGAGTGTAACTCCCGGCGCTGTCAATGTGATTCCGGGTGAGACACAGTTTATCATCGAGCTCCGCGACAAGTCGATGAACCGGATGTATGATGTCATCAAGCAGCTTCTGGCAAGGTGGAAGGATAAAGGACTATCAGTAGAAGAGTTTATTAAACAACCGGAAACCGTTTGCAGTCCGCAGCTCTGCGAAATTGTTGAGAAAGCTGCAGAGGAGCTCGATTATTCGTCTATGAGAATGTATAGCGGCGCAGGTCATGATCTGATTAATATGAGTTTTCTGGTACCTTCTGCACTGATTTTTATTCCGAGCAGAAACGGAATCAGTCACCGATTTGACGAATACTCAGATCCGGATCATATCAGAGATGGTGCTGAGGTTCTTTTGAGAACATTACAGAAAATAGATAGGGGGGCATTTGAATGAAGATTAAATTAATTAATCCCAATACAACACAGTCAATGACGGACAGTATTTACAATATGGCAGTAAGATATGCGGATGCAGACACGGAAATCACGGCAGTAAGCCCATTAACAGGGCCTGACAGCATCGAGTGTTATGTTGATGAGTATCTGGCGGTTCCCGGAGTAATTCAGGAAGTAATAAAAGGAGATAAAGAAGAAAATGCAGATGCATTTATTATTGCCTGCTTTGGTGATCCGGGTCTTGCTGCAGCCAGAGAAGTGACAGAAAAACCTGTCCTGGGGATATGTGAGTCTGCAATTACTACAGCGAAGTTTATTGCTCCGTATTTTAGTGTGGTGTCTGTACTGGATCGTTCACGGAAGGTAACAGAGGATGTTGTTAAGGCTTATGGCGCTGAAAGCTTTTGCAGGTCTATCAGAACCACAGGGCTTTCTGTATTGGAATTCGGAAAAAATCCTGAGAAAGGCCTTAAGGCTTTAGCAGAGCAAGGCAGAAGAGCAGTTGAGGAAGATGGCGCAGAGTGTATTCTTTTAGGATGCGCCGGCTTTGTGGATTTTGTCGACAGGCTGCGCGAGGAATTGGGTGTGCCTGTGCTGGATGGAGTGATGCCTGCAGTAAAACTGGCGGAGGCACTGGTCAAAATGAACGTAAAGACCAGTAAAGCAAATACATGGAAAGCGCCGGAGGTAAAAGAAATTAAAGGATTTAATGGGATTGTGGATTTATAAGAACATTGAAAGGACATGAGCATATGAGAACTTTGATTAAAAACGGTACAATTGTTACAGACAGAAATGAATTCATCGGTGAGGTTTTGATTGAAGATGAAAAAATAATCGCCATAGGTCAAAATCTTAATACGAGCGCAGATAAGATTATTGATGCAAAAGATAAGCTGGTAATGCCCGGAGGAGTAGACCAGCACACGCATTTTTCTGCGCTTTGCAATGTAGGCGACAGAGACACAGCAGGTTATGAGACAACGGATTCGGCTATCGTGGGAGGTACAACCACGATTATAGATTTTGCTCCACAGGATCCGGACACAGGGCTGCTTGATTCTATCGACTATCGGATTAATGTCCGCGCAAAAAATAAGGCCTGCGTGGATTTTTCCCTTCATGCAATGGTGACTTATCTTATGGACAGCATTTTTGATGAAATTGATGAATTCCCGGAGAGAGGAATTTCCAATATCAAAATCTTTATGGCTTACAATGGTTCACCTCTTCATGTTGATGATGGATCTTATTATCGTATTTTGGAAAAGGCAAAGAAGGTAGGTGCAACTGTCTTTGTTCATGCTGAAAATGGTGAAATTCTGGACTTTTTGAGAAATGAATGTGTAAAAAAAGGACAGTTGACACCGAAGTATCACTACGTTTCAAGACCGCCGTTTACTGAAGCGGAGGGTGTACGCAGGGCGGCTTATTTAGCAGGAAAAGTGGGAACCCCTTTATATATCGCACATGTAACCTGTCGTGAAGCGCTGGATGAAATTGTGGAAGCAAAGGGAAAAGGAATCAATATTAACGGTGAAACCTGTACACACTATCTGACTACTACAAAAGAGGCACTTGAGAATCCTGATTTTAATGAGGCTGCAAAGTATGTCTGCTCACCGGCGCTTCGCGATCAGGAAGATATCGATGCGCTATGGGAAGCTTTGAACAGTGGTCTGCTCACCGGTATTTCTTCGGATCACTGCGGTATTGATGTAGCAGAGTTGAAACAAGCCGGCAGAGAAGACTTTACACAGATTCCAAACGGTTCACCGGGAGCAGGAGATCGTTTCTCTATGATTTGGACTTATGGTGTAGAAACCGGAAAAATATCGAGACAAAAATTTGTGGAACTGATAGCCACCGGACCGGCAAAGATTAACGGAATTTTTCCGCAAAAAGGGACTTTGGAGGTTGGATCTGATGCAGATATTGTTATATTTGACCCGGCATGGACAGGTGAGGTACATCTGGCAGACAATCCTAATGGGGTGGATTACAATCTTTATGAAGGAAGAAAGCAGATCGGCAAGGTAGAAACTGTGCTGCTTCGCGGCAGGATTGCAGTGGAGAATGGAAAATTTGTCGGAGAGTACGGAATGGGACATTTTATTCCTGCAAAAATGTATGCCGGATGCTATACAGGTATTTAGTTTAAAATGTGATTTCGTATTATCTGTTTTTATGATAGAATGAAAATAACATTTTGAGACGAGGTGTCCGGCATGTCAGACTTGAATATCGAAAAGATATTAAATATTTACAACTATTTCGACGGAATTATGGTTACGGATGAAAAAGGCGTTATCAAATATTACACTAATTTCAGAACAGACGTGTACAGCCTGCAGATGGAGCAGATTGTAGGAAAAACGATTTTGGAAATTCATCCGGACTTAGCCGAGGAGGACAGTACAATTATGCAGGTGCTGAAGACAGGGCAGCCCATCTATGACAGGGTGGAGCACCTGACTACAGGACATGGAGATTGCGTTACAAACATCTGCAGTACGCTGCCCATTATGCAGGGCGGCAAGATTGTAGGCGCTATTGATTTTTCCAGGAGTATTGACGATGGTCGTGACAAGAATATTCAGCGTCGATACATTAACCTGCCAAAAATGGAAAAGCAATCGGATGTTCTGTATCATCTTGATGATATAGTTACTGCCTCGCAGAAGGTAAATGAAATAAAGAAGCAGATTCCTATGATTGCCAATACAGATTCCGCTGTGATGATCTATGGAGAAACCGGTACTGGAAAAGAGATGATTGCACAGAGTATTCATACTTCCGGGGTGAGGTGTGCGCATCGCTTTATTTCGCAGAATTGTGCTGCAATCCCGTCGAATTTGCTGGAGGGTATTTTGTTTGGTACGGTAAAAGGCAGTTTTACCGGAGCGGAGGATAAAGCCGGTCTTTTTGAACTTGCGGACGGCGGCACATTGTTTCTTGACGAAGTTAACTCAATGGAAGTCAGTATGCAGGCCAAAATTTTAAAAGCGATTGAGGAGAAACGCGTAAGACGTATCGGAGACGATAAGATGATTCCGTTTGATGTTAAAATTATCAGTGCTGTAAATAAAAATCCTATGGATTGTATTAAAGCAGGGCTTTTACGACAGGACTTGTTTTATCGGCTCAGTACAGTACTGATAGAAATTCCCGCACTTCGAAACCGTCTTGCTGATATTCCGATTATGACCAATTACTTTATCAATCAGAATAACAGAAAGATGAATAAGGAGGTGATTGGAGTAAGTGATGATGTAATGGAACTGTTTTGTCAGTATCCTTGGCCGGGCAATGTGCGGGAACTGAAAAATGTGGTTGAGGGAGCTTTTAATGTACTTAGCTCCCGTGAAATCAAAATGGAAAACTTACCGCTTTATTTGACAACGCATTATGAAGATGAAAAGTCCATCATGATGAATTATGAGGACAGCCTGAGTTTAACAGAAAGGGTCGAGGAATATGAAAAACGTCTGATTGTCCGGGCTATTGACTCAACTAAGAATATTTCTTTAGCGGCCAATAAGCTGAAAATTTCAAAACAGGCTTTAAATTATAAACTATTGAAATATGGACTGAAGCAAAAGAAAAAATAGAGGAAAATTAAAGTTTCGAAAACCGTAAGATTGCAGCACTTTGATTGCAGCTTACGGTTTTTTATTTGTCAAATAAGAGAATTATCAGACAAATACGGTAAAGAATAAAAATATTTTTACTCAAAATGTAAAAATATATAAGAAAATTTTTGAATAAATCGTCATGAATATTGAAATTAGCGGAAGTATCATTTTGGCACGGTCATTGCAAAATATATGAGAAAAGAGTTTAAGAATGAAACGAAAAAGACGAGTAAAGATGAGAAAGAAGGAGAGAAGATGAAGAAATATTTAGTCAAGCGTCTGATTCAATTGCCGATTATTATTTTGGGCGTAATAATTGTTACATTTTTAATTGTACAATTCACTCCGGGAGATCCTGCTGTGAAACTTGCAGGAAGTTCTGCGCGCGTAGAAGATATAGAGGCGATCAGGGAGCAGCTCGGTTTAAATAAACCGTTATGGGAGCAGTTTGTTGATTACTTTACAAATGTGCTTCACGGTGATTTTGGACGATCCTTCTTGAGAAAGACCGAAATTAGTAAGGACCTTATGTCTGCGCTGGTAAACACAATATATTTAATTGTATTTGCCAGAATCTGGTCTGTTGCAGCGGCAATTCCCCTCGGTATTATCGCAGCTTTGAAACAGAATACATGGATCGATAAAGCCTGTATGGGACTGACATTAGCGGGTGTATCCATTCCACAATTCTGGCTTGGACTTATGCTGATGAAAATCTTCTGTCTGCAGATGGGACTGTTTCCGTTCTCCGGAATGGGTAATTCTTTTTTCAGTCTGGATGGCATGATGCACGCCTTTTTACCGGCGCTGATGCTGGGGCTGCCGCAGATGGCTTCTATATCCAGATTGACACGTTCGGAAATGCTGGAGGTTATGCGGCAGGATTATATCAGAACAGCTAAGGCGAAAGGACTGCGTTATAAATCTATTGTAATCAAGCACGCACTTAAAAATGCATCTCTTCCTTTGATTACAGTCATCGGGACGCAAACAGGCTATATGCTCAGCGGCTCTGTGGTAATTGAAAGTATTTTTGCATGGCCGGGACTTGGCAGATACTCTATTACTGCAATTATTGGAAATGATTATCCGGTCATTCAGGCAAGCATTCTGCTCTTTGCGATTATGTTTCTGGTCGTAAATCTGATTGTGGATTTGACCTACAGTGCTGTTGATCCGAGAATCAAATATTAAGGTGGTGAATAATTTGGAAATGTTAAATAACAGTCCGAAATGGATGATGCTGCGAAAGTGTTTTCACAATAAAAGTGTAACCATAGGCGCCGTTATTTTATTAATTATGATTTCAATTGCTGTTTTGGCACCGGTGCTTGCACCGAATGATCCATACTTAACGGATGGTTCAATGGCTCTGAAGGGACCGATGGAAGGGTATCCTTTTGGGACTGACGAACTGGGAAGATGTCTGTTGAGCCGGATGCTGTACGGAGCCAGAATAACGATTCCATATAGTTTGATGTCTCTGGCAGTAGCTGTTCTGGTAGGTGTTCCTCTTGGATTGATTTCCGGATTTTATAAGCATCTCGATAATCCATTGATGCGGTTTATGGACATCCTTATGGCATTTCCGGGAATGCTTCTTGCAATCGCTATCGTTGCCACATTAGGACAGGGTCTGGGTAATGTAACGATTGCTGTAGGTCTGGGATCTATGCCGGCCTATGCCAGACTGATACGCGGACTGGTTCTGTCTCTGAAAGAGATGCCTTATATTGAAGCCTCCATCTCTGCAGGCGGTTCAGATTTGAGAATTCTGGCAAAGCATATTCTCCCGAACTGCATTCCTACAATTGTGGTCTATTCGATGCTGGAAATGGCGTGGATTATAATGTCTATTTCTACTTTGAGCTTTCTGGGAATCGGGGCTACGCCTCCAATTCCAGAATGGGGCGCATTGATTAGTGCCGGCAAGGACTATATCAGCTCTTCACCGCATATATCGGGATTTCCGGTTATCTTCATCTTTATCACAGTAACCGGATTTAACTTGCTGGGTGATGGGCTGCGCGATGTCCTGGACCCTCGTATGTAGAAAAGAAAAGGAGTCAGAGATGAGTAAAAATGATAACTTAATTGAAGTGAATCACCTTTCTGTCACTTTCTATAACGGTAAAGATGAAAATCATGCTGTTCAGGATGTTACATTTAGAATAAAAAAAGGTGAGGTCCTTGGAATTGTAGGTGAATCGGGCAGCGGCAAAAGTGTGTCTGCTATGTCCATTATGCAGCTGATTCCATATCCTCCGGGAAAAATTACGGGAGGAGAAATCATTTTTAAAGGCGAAAACCTTTTGGATAAAACTGAAGAAGAAATGATGAAAATCAGAGGCAATCAGATTTCTGTAATTTTTCAGGAGCCGATGACTTCATTTAATCCACTGTATACGATCGGTTCGCAGATTGAAGAAGCGATTGTACTGCATCAAAAAAAGTCCAGGAAAGAAGCTGAACAAATGGCAATTGACCTGCTTCGTGAAGTGGGAATTTCTTTTCCGGAAAAGAGGGTAAAGGAATATCCGCATCAGATGTCAGGAGGTATGCTGCAGCGGGCGATGATTGCTATGGCACTGTCGTGTAATCCGCAGCTTCTCATTGCAGATGAACCGACTACTGCACTGGACGTAACAATACAGGCACAGATTTTAGATTTAATTCGCAAACTGCAGTCCGAAAGAGAAATGTCTATTATGATGATTACACATGATTTGGGCGTAATAGCGGAAGTTGCAAAATATGTAGTGGTAATGTATGCGGGCCGAGTTGTCGAAGAGGCGACCGTGGAAAGTCTGTTTGAAAAACCGCTGCATCCTTATACGAAAGGTTTGATGAAGTCCATTCCAAAAATAGGAAATCATGAGAAATTGTATATGATACCTTTTAAAAGCGGTGCCAATAAAATAAAAACAGGATGCAGGTTCTGTCCGCGATGCGAATATGCTATGGATATTTGCAGTGAAAAGGAACCTGAGCTTTTCGAAATCGATAATGGCAGGAAGATCAGATGCTGGCTGCATATTGCAGAAAAAAAGGCAGGTGAAGCATAATGGAAAAAGAAATACTGTTATCTATCAGGGATATAAAAAAGTGGTTTGCGATTGATGATAAGCTGATTGGCAAACCAACATCCTTTGTAAAAGCTGTTGACGGCGTTTCGTTTGATGTTTATAAAGGAGAAGTGCTGGGACTGGTGGGTGAAAGCGGATGCGGAAAGACCACTATCAGCCGGTCAATCTTAGGTCTGACGCAGCCGACCTCCGGCAGTATTGTTTTTGAAGGCAAAGAGCTGATGGGAATGAAAAAAAAGGAACTTCGTAAGATGCGCAGTGATTTGCAGATTGTATTTCAAGATCCCTACTCCTCTTTAAGCCCAAGAATGCGTATTGCTGAAACTATAGCAGAACCTATGGAAATACAGAAAAGGGGAACCCGAAAAGAAAGAAGACAGAGAGTAGAAGAACTGCTGGAGATTGTCGGGCTGGAAAAAGGATTTGCTGATCGCTATCCACATGAGTTTTCGGGCGGTCAGAGACAGCGTATCGGAATTGCCCGCGTTCTGGCAGCTGATCCGAAATTTATGATTTGCGATGAACCGGTTTCCGCACTGGATGTTTCGGTTCGTTCGCAGATTCTCAATCTTCTGTTGCAATTGAAAGAAGATTTTGGGCTGACAATGTTATTTATTTCCCATGATTTATCAGTGGTGGAATATATTTGCGACCGGATTATCGTGATGTATTTGGGGAAGGTTATGGAAATCGCGAAAAGAGATGATTTGTATAAGAATCCCGCACATCCGTATACACAGGCATTGCTTTCTGCAATACCGATTCCGGATCCTACGGTGAAGAAGGAGAGAATTCTTTTGGAGGGAGATACGCCGAGTCCTGTCGATCCGCCGGTAGGCTGCAGATTTTGCACCAGATGCGCCAATGCAAAGGAAATTTGCAAAACGCAGGAACCTGTACTGAAGGAAATTGAAGATGGTCATCTGGCTGCATGTCATTTCGTTTAGAACATATTGCAGGAGGTGGTGTGCTTGAACAAAGAAAGTGTTTTTTTAAAAGCCAAATATATCATTATTTGGGATGGAAAACAGCATCGTCAGTTGGAAGACGGTTATCTGGAGATAAGGGGAAATGAGATTGTAGATTTTCATAGAAAACTTGCAGAAGGTACCCCTTATGAGGATTTGGGAAATTCAGCGATTATCCCGGGCTTTATTAATCTTCACTGTCACCCTTCGGAGGTATATGGGGGCAGAAGTTACAAAGAGGATCAGGGGAACGCTAACTTTTATGATTCGACTTTGTATGATTATGCCGGTTTGGTATCCTTTGGTGAGGAGTGTGCGGAAATACAGGCAAAATTAAATATAGCCGAGATTTTGAAGAGCGGGTGTACCACATCTCTGATTTTCGGGGGACCGGAGTCCGAACTAGAGGCAGAAACAGCAGAACAGACAGGAATTCGAGCCTATATAGGATGGGGTGTCAGGGCAGGAGACGCAAAAGAGGAAATCAGTATATGGGATTCTCCTGACGGTCACAGCCTTACATTTTCTTTTGATGAGGCGAGCGGTATGCAGCGTCTGCGGGAGGCAGTGGATTTTGCTAAAAACCTTGAAGGTTCGGGCAGCGGCCGAATTAAAGGTTTGCTTGCACCGACACAGACTATGACCTGTACAGAGGAAATGCTCCGTCAGGTACGCAAAGAAGCGGACAAACATGGTATTGGCATAACGATTCACGGCAGTGAAGATTTTATAGAGTTTGAAACTTCCATTCGTCATAGAGGGAAAACCCCGGTAGAAGTAATGCACGAAACAGGACTGCTTGGTGAGGATTTGGTTATTGCACACTGCTGCTGTATTACAGGGCATTCCCAGATTTACATGAGAGGAAGGGATTTACAGCTGCTCGGTCAGGCGGGTGCAACAGTGGCGCATTGTCCAATCGTTCTTGCAAGGGAGGGAGACACTTTAGAAACTTTCGAGCGTTATCAGCAGGCAGGCGTTAATATGGGAATCGGAACAGATACTTTTCCGTCGGATTTTATTCAGGAAATGCGAATGGCAGCAATTATGGGTAAGATAACGGGACGAAGTACCTTCGCAGCAAGTGCAAAGGATATCTTTTATGCAGCTACTGTTAACGGGGCACACGCACTGGGGAGAAAGGATTTAGGAAAGCTGGCTCCGGGCTGTAAAGCGGATTTTTCAGTTATCAGTTTAGATTCCATTGAGATGAGCCCCGTTCGAGATGTGGTGAAAAATCTGATATACAGTGCTACAAGGCATTCAGTACAGCATGTGTATGTAGATGGACAGCGCATTGTAGAAAATGGGAAAGTGAAAGGAATTGACGAAAAAGCTTTGTGTGGTCAATTACAGGAATTTGCTGAAGCGGGATGGAAAAAAGCTGAAAAAAAGGATATTCGGCATCGCGGAATTGATGTATTGTCTCCGCTTTCATTTTCTAAGATTAACCTTGATTAAAAATGAGGAGGAACGTGAAAATACTATGAAATTTTTTAAAGCTAAGTACATTGTTGTATGGAAAAACGACAGTCATCGCATTTTGGAAAACGGTTATCTGGCTGTAGACGGAAAACGGATTTCCGGTTATATGTCAGAACTTCCGGAAGGTGCACAGTGTGAAGATTTGGGGAATGCGGCAATCATACCGGGTTTTGTAAATCTGCATACGCATCCGTCAGAAGTATTCAGCATCAAGAGTTACATAGAAGACTGCGGAAACCCTAATTTCTTTGAATCGACATTAATGGATTATCCGTTTCCGGCTCTGGGAAAACGAGGCGCGGAGATTCAGACAACTTTAAATCTTGTCGAACTCATCAAAAGCGGCTGCACGACGTCTTTGATTTATGGAGGGCCTTATTCCGGACTGGAAGCAGAAACAGCAGGCCAAATGGGACTTCGTGCCTATGTCGGAGCAGGAATTCGGGCAGGTGACCGAATGGAGGCAGACAGTGTGTGGCATTCACCTGATGGTCATTCAGTCACTTACGACTTTAATGAGAAAAGCGGCTTTGAGAGAATTCGGGAAGCAGAAGTCCTTGTGAAGGATTATGACGGAGCCTATGATAACAGAATTCATATTATGATGGGCCCGACGCAGTCCATGACCTGTACACCTGCAATGCTGAAGGAAACTCGTAATACTGCTGACAGGCTGGGTGTTGGCATCACCATTCATGTTGCTGAGGATCTTGCAGAAGTGGAAGGATGTATCAGACTTTATGGGAAAACACCGGTGGAGCTATTGTATGATACGGGCATGCTGGGTGAGGATGTAGTACTGGCACATTGTGTATTTATATCCGGACACAGTCAGGTGTTTATTCGGGATGACAGAGATCTGAATTTATTGGGCCGGACTAAGAGCAATGTAGCACACAGCCCTACTCCATTTATCAGAGTAGGAACGAATCTTGAGTCTTTTGCGAAATACTCGGATGCAGGTGTTAATGTTGGTATGGGAACAGATACATTCCCATCGGACATGGTGCAGGAGATGCGTCTTGCTGCGTTCATGGCGAAATCTCAGGAACGTACTACTTACAGAACCAGAGGCAGAGATATCTTTAATGCGGCGACAATCAACGGCGCAAAAGCGCTGGGAAGATCGGATTTAGGCAGACTTTGTGAGGGTGCTATGGCAGATTTTTCTATTGTAGATCTGAGTACAATCGAGATGACGCCGTCCAGAGATATTATTAAGAGTATTGTCTACAGCGGTACCAGACATTCCATATCCCGTGTTTATGTTGAGGGAAAGTGTGTGGTTCAGGATGGTATGGCCTGTGGAATTAATGAGAAAAGCCTCTGTGAGGAACTGCAGGCTTTGGGCGAGGAAGCGTGGAAAAAATTAAAGACGCATGACGGTAAATTGATGGACGAGTTTTATCCAATGAGTTTTGAGAAACTGTAATAAGAAAGGTGAAAAAATGAGTGAAATTAAATACTATAAAGCCAAGTATATTATCGTTTGGGATAAGGGATGTCATAAAACATTGGAAAACGGATATCTGGGTGTAGACGGTGATACCGTTGAGGGATTCTATACACAGATTCCTCAGGGAGCACCGTATGAAGATTTGGGAAATGCAGCAATTACACCGGGGTTTGTAAACCTCCATACGCACCCCTGCGAGGTATACAGCTTAAAGAGTTACAGAGAAGATGTAGGTAATCCGTATTTCTATGAAGGTACGCTCTATGACTATGCACTGGTTATGTCGCTGGGAGAAAGAGGAGCGTTTTTACAGGCGAAACTCAATTTGGCTGAGATTTTGAAAAGCGGCTGTACGACTTCGCTGATCTATGGAGGAGGATATTCCAGAACGGAGGCAGAACTGGCGGGAGAAATGGGTATGCGCGCATATGTTGGCGCACCGGTAAGGGCAGGAGACCGATATGAAGAAAGGAGCATATGGTATTCGCCTGACGGCCATTCTGCAGTTTGCGATTTTGATGAAAAAGAGGGATTTGACCGTATTGAAGAAGCAGAACAGCTGATCCGCGATATCGATGGAACTTATGACGGCAGAATACACGGAATTTGGGCACCGACGCAGACTATGTACTGTACGCCTGATATGCTGAAAGAAGTCAGGAAGAGAGCGGACAAAATGGATAAACGGATTACCATCCATGGAGCGGAAAGCCCGCTTGAATTTGAAACCAGTATCCGCATGTACGGCAAGACTCCTGTTAAGCTGATGGCTGATACCGGCATGCTGGGTGAAGATGTGATTGTGCCGCATTGTTTGTATATTACGGGACACAGTTCGATTAATATGGCAGGCGACAGTGATTTGAAGCTTCTTGGTGACAGTAAAACTACAGTAGCCCATTGTCCAATCGCTATTTCAAGAAGCGGAAATACGCTGCAGTCTTTTGCTAAGTATCAGAAATACGGTGTCAATATGACAATTGGTACAGATACGTTCCCGTCAGATTTTATTCAGGAAATGCGCATGGCAGCCGTGATGGGAAAAATTGTTGACAGAACAACTTTTGCGGTTAGTGCCGGGGATATTTTTAATGCAGCGACAGTCAACGGCGCCAAAGCACTGGGACGCAGTGATTTGGGCAGGCTGGAAAAAGGAACGAAGGCGGATTTTGTTGTATTCAAGTTGGATAACATTGAAATGAGCCCGGTTCGTGACGTTGTAAAAAATATTGTTTACAGTGCTACAAGACATTCTGTTAACAGGGTTTATGTAGGCGGAAAATGTGTTGTAAACGACGGCAGAATCGATGGTGTGGATGAAAGAGAACTTGCCCTGGAACTGCAGGAGGTATCAGAAGGCTCGTGGAGCAGAACTGCGCAGCACGACCGTTTTAAACGCAGCGTAGATGAGTTGTCTCCGCTGGTATCTCCAAAATATGAGGACTAGCTGATTTGTTGAAAAGGTGGTGTAATTCACTCACTTTTCAAAATATAACGAAATGAGGAAAGAAAGATGTTAAAGCAGAAATGGAAAAGAATTAGTGCAACTTTACTGATCTTTGTCATGGTATTTGCCCTGGCTTCATGCGGCGGCGATGACGGCGGCAGCTCAGAATCTGAAGAACTGGTTGTCGGTACTTACTCTGAGGGAAGCAACTGCATAATGGATCCGCAGATGACCTCTTCTTACGGGGACTGGCAGTATGTAAACCAGATGTATGATACGATAGTGACTACTGATTTTGACGGTGAGACAATTAAGGATGCACTGGCAGAAAGCTGGGAGGTTTCCGATGATGGTATGACTTATACTTTCCATCTGAAAGACGGAATCAAATTCCACAGCGGTAAAGCACTGACTTCAGAAGATGTAAGGTGGACCTGGGAGCGCTGGCGGACAGAGTCCGGTACGTGCTATTCTTATTATCTGGACTTCGTTGACACGATTGAAACACCGGATGAAAAGACTGTTGTAGTAAATATGAGCAAGCCGGATAATAATTTCCTGATAAACATGACTGTTCCTGTTGCTTCTATTATGAATAAGGATGCGATAGAGCAGGCTGAGGCTGACAACAAGGTTTACGGCGTAGAAGTTGTTGACGGTACCGGTCCGTTTAAACTGGAGGAATATGTAGCAAGTGATTACCTGAAGATGACAAGAAATGACGATTATACCTGGGGCTCTTCTATTTTTGAAAACCAGGGTCCTGCACATATTTCCGGCATAAAAGTAAGATTCGTTCCGGAACCGGGAACCAGACAGATGGAATTTGAAGCCGGCAATATAGATGTACTGGGCAACGGCTGCGTATTTGCCAATGAACTTGATGGACTGCTTGAAAAAGGCGATTACACTTTAGAAGAATATAATCCTCCTTATCCAGTATTACTCATGTTCCAGACGGAGAGAGTGCCTGACAAGGCAGTAAGACAGGCATGCAACATGGCTATTGATAGAGACGAAATCATCAATACAGTTATGGGTGGACATTGTGAGGCAATGTATACAGGCCTTCCTGAGGGATACAAATGGAATTGGAAAGAAGGAAAAGACTATTACAAGTATGATTTAGAGGCAGCAGGAAAGCTTCTTGAGGACAACGGTTATAAGCTGGAAAGCGATGGATATCGGTATAAGGATGGCGAAAAGCTTTCCATGGAGATTTCCTATTGCGCTTCTGATGAAGATGCAAAAACAGCGGAACTGTTCCAGGCACAGATGAAAAAAATCGGCATTGACGTTATCGTAAATACTTCTACTGCTGATTTCTGGGATAGAATCGGAGGCGATGGAGACAATGATTTTGATGTGCTGATTATGGGTACCTATATCAATTCCGCAGAGGATATGCTGCAGGAATACATGTACAGTAAAAATATGCCGGCACCGAATCGTTCCAAGTGGAGTGATCCTGAAGTTGACAAGCTTTTAGCTGAGGCAAGAAGCACAACGGACGAAACGAGAAGAATGGAATGCTATGAAGAAATACAGAAAGTTGCTGCAGAAGAAGCAATCTGGGTACCGCTTTACAGCAAAAACGGCTGGTCTGTTCTGAATAATCGTGTGAAAGGCTATAAAGCGCATCCGACCATTATGGAAGGCGAACCGAAGTTCTTAGACGTTTCAAAATAATGATAATGCCTGTGATACAGGCTGCGGATAAGAGGACACCATGAAAAGAGTAGATATGATTGTAAAAGCGCCGCACTTTTACACAATGAAAGGCGGCGGCGTCGGATATCAGGCTGAAAAAGCAATGATTGTAGATGGAGGAAAGATTATTGATTTCGTGGATTTGAACAACTGCGAAGAAATATATCAGGCAGAGGAAGTGCTGCATCTGCCCCATCATGTCATTTTACCGGGTTTTATTGACGGGCACATGCATACAGCCTGCAATGTGATGCGCGGCCTTGCACAGGATACCAATAATTGGATGATGTATGGCTTACAGCCATTTGACAATGCGGTAACCAATACAGAGCGAGATGCCGGAAGTGAAGTGGCAATCATAGAGGCAATTAAGGCTGGTACAACTACACTGGGCGATTATGATGCGGAAATGAATAATGTATGTCGTTTCATTGAAAAGATAGGTGCAAGAGGTAATATTGCGCAGACTATTCGTGCAGCGAAAAGGAGAGTATATCAGCCGGGAGAACTGTATGAAATGGATGATGCCCAGGGAGAAGCAGAACTCAAACGGAATCTGGAGCTGTTTGACAGATGGCATCGTAAAGGCGACGGCAGAATCAGGATTTTATTCGGCCCTCAGGGCGTCGATTTTGTCAGTCCGGAGCTTCTGATGAAAATACAAAAGATTGCAAAAGAACGCGGCACGAAAATACATATGCACGTACAGCAGGGCGACAGGGAAACCTATCAGATTGAAAAGCGTTATGGAAAAAGAACGACGGAGTTTTTACAGGATATGGAATATCTGGACAGTTCTTTAATTGCCGTACACCTGACTGAGTGTAATGATGAGGAAACTCGTATTATAGCACGAAGCGGCGCTTCTATGGTAGTTAATCCTGCTTCCATCGGCATTATAGACGGTTTGGTATGCCCAAGCACAGTCTTTCAGGAAGCCGGCGGCAATGTTGCATTAGGATCAGACCAGGCACCCGGAAATAATTGTCATAATATTATTCATGAAATGAAAAATATATGCATGTTCAATAAGCTGAAATACCATGATCCGGAAAAAATGCCGGCATGGAAAGCTCTGCGCATGGCTACAATTGAAGGAGCTAAAGCTATTGGTGTAGACGATATTGTTGGATCTTTAGAAACAGGAAAACGAGCAGATTTTATTGCGATTGATCTTAGCTTTCCGTCTATGCTTCCGGTGTACACGTATCCTATGCGCAATATTGTACCGAATCTTGTGTATAGTGCAAGAGGTCAGGAGGTGGCATTATCTGTGGTCGATGGAAAAATCATTATGAGAGATCAAAGGATTTTAACCATAGATGAAGAAGCCTCTTTGGAGAAAATACAACAGTGTCCAAAAGAAATAGGAATTAGGGCATCGGAAGAATTTTTTAAGATTCACGGAACCAATGCACAGTTTATGGAAACAGACAAGTTGTAATAGATAATACCTCAATGCGGAAATGTCTCCCTGTATAAATGGGGGACATTTCCATATTCCGGACAAGATACGATTAATGTGATTTACAGAAAACAGATAGTATAGATGAGGAGGGTATCCAAAATGACAAAAATTGCAATTAATGGATTTGGCAGAATCGGCAGATTGGCATTCAGGCAGATTCTTGAGGATGAAACGATGGAAGTTGCAGCAATTAACGATTTGACAGAGCCGGCAATGCTTGCGCATCTGCTGAAATATGACAGTGTACAGGGCGGATGCTGTGGACATATGATAACCAGCGATGAGAGGTCTATTACGGTAGACGGAAAACGTATCGTAATTCTTTCAGAGAAGAACCCGGAGAATCTGCCCTGGAAGGATATGCGTATCGATATTGTTTTGGAATGCACAGGTTTTTTTTGTTCCAAAGCTAAATCAGAAGCGCATTTGCGGGCAGGAGCAAAGAAGGTTCTTATTTCTGCACCTGCAGGAAATGATTTGAAAACTATTGTATACGGCATTAATCATCAGACTCTGACTGCCGGGGATGATATCATTTCTGCTGCCTCTTGTACGACTAACTGTCTTGCACCTATGGCAAAGGTGCTCAATGACTATCGTGAAATCCGAACCGGATTTATGACTACGATTCACGCTTATACAGGAGATCAGATGCTTCTGGACGGACCTCACAGAAAAGGAGATTTCCGCCGTGCAAGAGCAGGCGCAATTAATATCGTGCCAAACAGTACCGGCGCAGCAAAGGCTATTGGTTTGGTTATTCCTGAACTGGACGGAAAACTGATTGGTTCTGCGCAGCGCGTTCCGGTACCTTCAGGTTCCCTCACAATTCTGGATGCCACTTTGAAGGATGATACGGAAACTGTTTCTGCAGAAGGCATCAATGCGGCGATGAAAGCGGCAGCAAACGATTTTTTCGGCTATACTGAGGAAGAACTGGTATCCAGCGATATTATCGGTATGAAATACGGATCTCTCTTTGATGCAACGCAGACATTGGCTCGAAGATGCGGCACTAAGATTTATGAAGTTCGTATAGCTGCATGGTATGATAATGAATCCAGCTATGTATCCCAAATGGTGAGAACATTAAAGCACTTGAGAAGCTTCCTTTGATTGTAAGCTGATTGACTTAGGAGTGAATTTTCTATATAATGAAGAAAAGATAAAAGCTGCGCCCCGGAAAATCCGAAAGGAACTTCCAAAAGCGCAGTTTTTTATGCATTATTTTAAGGTGTTTTTATACCCAGTTTGCCATAACGCCTGCGAAGACAACGGAAACGATGGATACGGATACCATACCTGCGATGATCATCTTTGGCAGGATATTCTGTAAGATCACTTCTTTCTCTTCATCGTTATCAGCTACTGCTTTTGCGACTTCAGTCGGAACAATCAGGGTTCCCGGGAAGCCGAAGAGGGCAGTTACACCCAGGGCGCAGGACATGTACCAACTCTGATGGAAAATTTTTCCGATGAGGATGGAAACAACTGCGCAGCACGCAAGACCGACCACAACAACTACAGCCAGCGGTTTAATCATGGACAGAACCAGTGCCGGAGTAGTGTTGGCAAGGCTTGCAAATACGTTGACGAGAACTGCACCGATAACGAAAGTAAAGCCGTTGGCTTTTGTCAGAGAAGCCTCATCCAGGAAGCCGATTTCTTTAAAGATAACACCCAAAACCAGGCAGATAACCAGCATGTTGACTTTACCGCCTGTTAAGCCGGACAGCCACTGTGCCAGGCATGCAACGATGGCAAGCTTTGCAATCAGATAATTCGGTCCGTTGTAATCGTCCGGAGTTTTCGGGAAAATGCGGAAAGCAGGCTTTGCGGCGCCGTCTTCCAGCGGTTTGTTGAGCATCAGCTCGCCGGATGCAATCTGACCTTTCAGACGCAGCGCTTCTTTTTTGCAGAAGAAAGATGCAAGAGGGAAGCCTACAACACCCTGGACAACCAGAACGAGGGAACCGAAGACGATAACGTTTTCGCCTGCGTTTTTCAGTGCTTCACTCATGACAACAAAGGCTACAACGCCTCCGCCCAGAATCGGAGCGCCAATTAGAGCCATGGCTTTATCGATGATGATACCGCCGATCAAGTAAACGCCAAGGCAGATTGCGATAGTGGAGCAGAGTACGATAATTACGGTTTTCCACTCCTTGATCAAATCTTTCAGCTTGATGGTAGTACCCATATGTACAAGCAGCAGACCCACGGTCACGCTTGCAAAACCCTGTAGGGCGGAGTCTGCGAAAATCGTTGCGGGAAGGCCGTTCCAAAATCCGATGGCAAAGACCACGGAAGCGACGAACAGCATGGAGATAATTGCTTTTGTTTTGGTGGCGATCATATCGCCGAGAGCGTAGACAATCATGACAATTGTCAGTGCGTATAATCCGTTCATGATAATTCCTTTCTTAAGTTCAATGATACAAATTTTACTTGTGATTTGCAAGCCATTTCATGGCGCAGATGACGTGGACTGCTGCGCCGTATGGCAGCGCGTCTTCGTCCAGTGTGGCTTTTGGATTGTGCATGGAGTAGGCGTACCCGTCTTCCGGACTTCCTCCGCACACATTGGCAAAGAAGGTCGGTACGTGACTGCAGAGATTTGCAAAGTCTTCCGAGCCTTTAACCGGCGGGATGACTTCCACTTTATCCATGACCTGGGCTGCATAGCCAGCCATTTCTTCTGCCATTTCCGGGTCATTGATGTTTGGCGCTACACCTGCGATGTATTCTGTCACTGCTTCGGCGCGCCAGGCTTTTGCAATGCCGCCTGCGATTTCAGAAACCCGGGTTTTCAGCAAATCCCGGTACTGGGGATTGTAGGCTCTGAAATTTCCCATAATCACAGCTTCATCAGGGATTACATTAGATGCGTTTCCGCTATGCAGACTGCCGATGGAAAGAATGGCCTGTTCGTCTGATGGAAGCTCCAGTGCAAGGAGCTGCTGCAGAGCCGTCATGATTGCGGATGCGGCGCTGACTGCGGAAATGCCCTGAAAAGCGCTGCTGCCGTGAGCAGAGCGGCCTTTGACTGTAATTCTGAATTCGTCAGCTGACGGCATCATCTGATGGGCGCTGTAAGCAAGCGTGCCCGGGTGAAGGTCATAGTTTCCACAGGGACCGAAGTTCATGTGCAGTCCCATAGCCGCGTCAACCTTTGGATTTTCCAAAATCCCTGCGTCAATCATTTTCTGAGAACCCAGCAGGGTTTCTTCTCCTGCCTGAAACATCAGTTTGACCGTGCCAGCAAGCTGGCTTTCATGAGCTTTTAAAATCTTCGCGGCAGTCAGCAGCATAGCAGTATGGGCGTCATGACCGCAGGAATGGCAGGCCCCGTTTTGACTGGCAAAGGGAAGGTTTGTATCTTCCGTCTGCGGCAGGGCATCCATGTCTGCCCGCAGGAGTATGACCGGCGCGCCGCTTCCAATGGTGCAGGTGATTCCTTCGCCCAAAGGTTTTGGCGTGCAGCCTATGGCAGAAAGGGTATCTGTTACCAGTTTGCGCGTTTTCGGCAGGTCGAAGCCCAGTTCGGCGTTTTCGTGAATCTGCCTTCTGACTGCAATGGTTTCCTCCTTCATAGACATTGCTTCTTCTAAGATTGGATGCATGTTGTTTACCTCTTTTCCTTGAAAAAATTTTCTGAAATTATTTTACTGTGGCTATTGCAAAAAGGGAAATAATTAGATACAATACGGTTATAAGATACAGTTATAACCGTGCGGCAAAAGTCGAAAAGAGGAAAAGGTTATGGAGATAAGGCAGATTTATTATGTGCTGGAAGTGGCAAAGCAGCGCAGCTTTTCAAAGGCGGCGGAGGCGCTGTTTGTCAGCCAGCCGGCCATCAGTCAGCAGATTCATGCGCTGGAGGAAGAACTCTCGGTAAAGCTTTTTAAAAGAGATACACACAGCGTAGTGCTCAGTGCGGAAGGGGAGAAATTTTGCGCCTATGCAAAGGAGGTAATCGGCTCTGTAAATAAGCTTCTGGCAGCTTTCGGGCAGAGTACCGCGGATAATAAAACCACCATTCGCATCGGTGTATTTCCGTTTTATAAAGCGGCTGGACTGGTTCCGATTATCAATGACTTTTTTATTGAGAGACAAAATGTCATCGGCAGTATCAAGGTGGTGGAAAACTATGAGGCGTACGAAATGCTGGAAGCAGGGCGGCTGGATTTTGTGATTATCAAAGCCCGCATTGAAAACGCAAATCGCCCGGGCATTCGCTATGAGGTTCTACGTACTGAAAGGCTCAATGTTTTAATCAGCAGAGCAAATCCTCTGGCCAGGGAGGAGAATATGCAAGTTGAAAATCTTTCCAGGGTGCCGCTTTTGACAGGAGAAAGTGATTCTCATTTTTTCAATGAGATGAAGGAGATGTACCGGCGATATGGGGTTGACTTTAATGTTGCCTTTATGAATACAGCAGAAACGGACATCATGCTGGATATGGTGCAGGCGGGAACCGGTATTTTGCTTATCACCGATACGGTTGCAAAGAGCTACGAAAATGAGATGCTTGCAGCACTTCCTATCGAACCGCCCCAGGAGATACTGACCTTTCTGGCATGGAAAAAAAGCTGGAGACCTTCCGGGGCATACACAGCCTTTAAGAATTATGTCATAGAGCGGTTTAATAAGGAAAAGGCAGGCAGCATGTAGGCTGCGGAGCACAGCACCAGCGCGCCAACATTCCGCTGCTGACCTGGTGCTGGTGTTCCAACGCGCCAACATCACCGATTTTTTTCCAAATTTCTGCGTTCGCCCCTTAAAAAACGCCAAACTCAAGGTGTTTTTTAAAGATTCTTGCGCTGCGAAAGGCTTTAAAGCCGTTTCTGACCATCAGGCAGCGCTGTTTCACGCTGCTTTCAGCTTTAAGTGTTCTGGTCAAGCAAAGTTGTAATAGCAATGTGGCATTTACATAACTTTTGCTGGCGGCAGACCATCGTTGTAG
>NZ_CALPCF010000016.1:0-68927 GCF_943192965.1 Senimuribacter intestinalis | reverse complement strand
TTGTCAGAGTAAATTCTATGTAAGTCTTTGCCATTTGAAATTCCAGTGATACGCAGAATTTATTTTGGCAAATAATATTTTTAAAAAAAAATAAAGGAAAAGTCTGTTTTTTGTAGAATAGTACTAATAGGAAGACAAAATCGGGAGACAGACTATGAGTTTTTCAAGTTCTACCATAGAAAATTTGAAAAATCAAGTGAATATTGTAGATGTCGTAGGAAGAAGCGTGCCTCTGAAACGAGCAGGTTCCAACTATAAAGGTTGTTGTCCGTTTCACAATGAGAAGACGCCTTCTTTTGTTGTCTCCGAGCAGAAGCAGATTTTTACCTGCTTTGGCTGTGGGGCGACCGGTGATGTCATCGAATATGTAAAACGCTATTATAATCTGGATTTTTCTGAGGCGGTAGAGAAAATCGCTGCCGAGGAGGGCATTACCGTAGAGAGAAATGCTCGCAGTGACAATAGAGATATTTATTACAAGGTTAACAAACTGGCGGCCAATTTCTTTTATCGCTCCTTTACGGAAAAGGCAAATAAAGGCTACGCTTATATGAAGCGCAGGGAGATAGCACCTGCTATTTTGAAGAAGTTTGGTATCGGATATGCCGATGAGCAGTGGGACAGCCTGTATCAGTACCTGTTGTCACAGGACGTCGATAAAAAGATTATGGTAGAGCTGGGGCTGGTATCAGAAAGCAAAGGAAAATACTACGATAAGTTTAGAAATCGAGTCATTTTTCCAATCATTAATACCTCCGGCAAGGTCATCGGCTTTGGGGGAAGAGCTATTGATCCGGGTGATAATCCCAAATATTTGAATTCGCCTGAAAGCAGGATTTTTCAGAAGAAGAATAATCTTTATGGACTGAATATTTCCAGACAGAGTGTAGGCAAAGAAAATTTTATTATTTTGGTTGAAGGATATATGGATGTGATTGCTCTGTATCAGAGCGGTGTAGAGAATGTGGCAGCTTCTCTTGGAACTGCACTGACGGAGAATCAGGCAAAACTGATTAAGCGATATACCAAGGATGTGGTTCTTTCTTATGATGCTGATAATGCTGGACGGGCAGCTGCTCTTAGGGGGCTTGAAATTCTAAAGAAAGAAGACTGCAAGGTCAAGGTGCTTCATGTTACCGATGGAAAAGACCCCGACGAATATGTTAAGAAAAACGGAAAGACGGCGTTTCTAAAGCTGATAGATGGGGCACTGCCTTATGGAGACTACCGTTTGGAATCGGCTAAAGTGGGTTTTGATTTATCACAGGATGAAGACAAAATCGACTACATGAAGAAGGCTATTGATATTTTGCGCCAGATGAGTCCTGTTGAACAGGAAATTTACATAAAAAAACTGTCTAAAGACCTGAAAATTGCAGAAGGTGCGATTAGAATGGAACTTTTAGGAAATGATAATACACAAAAGACGCAGCAACGGTCTGCACCGGTTCGCGAACAGCGCTCACAACAGGAGGAAGTAGAGCATGTGGCACTGAAACCCATAGAGAAAACACTGTTGAAAGTTTTACTGACGGAAGAAAGATATATAGACAGGCTAGTAGACTATCCGGGAATTTTAGAAAGTGAATTTGCCCTGAAGATTTATCAGCTTCTTGCAGAAAGCTATGCGCATCATCATTTCATTGATTTGAACCAGATTATGGACGGGCTTTCCGATGAAGGAGCTGCAGGGCTGCAAGAAGTTTTGAATCATGTAGTCGTCGGCAACGAGGAACAGGTATTTCACGACTGTATCAGAACGTGGAACCATGAGCGGTTGACCAGAGAAGAGCAGAAGCTTTTGACGCTTCTTTCCATGGCAGACGAAAATGATAATCAGGATAGAATTATGGAACTGACCGATCAGCTTATGAAAGTGCAACGAGAACTTAAAAACCAACAATAGGGAGATGTAGAATGAGCACAGAAACAAAAAAAGCAAACAATTTAAATGAAACCTTTGCAGGCATGAGCCCAGAACAAATTAAGAACGAACTCATCAGTCAGCTAGTCAAAAAAGCTAAGACAAAGAAAAATATTCTGACCTATACGGATATGGCGGATTATTTAGATTCTTTTGATTTGGACAAGAATGTGGTAGACGAAATCTATGAAGCGCTGCTTTCTAAGGACATTGAGATTGCCAGCGAAACAGAACCTGAAGATTTTCCTTCCATGATGGAACGGGATGACGATTTTGACGGCAACGAAGAAGATGACGGCATTGTTATGACCGAAACCGGTGAAATCGATATCGAAGCGACTTTGCCAAAAGGAATTGCTGTAGACGATCCTGTTAGAATGTATCTGAAGGAAATCGGAAAGGTACCTCTTCTCAGTGCCGATGAGGAAATCGAACTGGCTCAGAGAATGGAAAAAGGGGACGAGGAAGCAAAGAAAAAGCTTTGTGAAGCAAACCTTCGTCTTGTAGTCAGCATTGCAAAACGCTATGTGGGCAGAGGGATGCTGTTCCTGGATTTGATTCAGGAAGGAAATCTGGGACTGATTAAAGCTGTTGATAAGTTTGATTATCGCAAAGGGTACAAATTTTCCACTTATGCAACATGGTGGATTCGTCAGGCAATTACCAGATCCATCGCTGACCAGGCGAGAACCATTAGAATTCCGGTGCATATGGTAGAAACTATCAATAAGCTGATTCGCGTATCCA
Source organism: Senimuribacter intestinalis (assembly GCF_943192965.1). NCBI lineage: Bacteria > Bacillati > Bacillota > Clostridia > Peptostreptococcales > Anaerovoracaceae > Senimuribacter > Senimuribacter intestinalis. Next base: position 66,256 of record NZ_CALPCF010000016.1, on the reverse strand, counting down.
GACAGCTGCTGCAGACTTATGGAAGAGAGCCGAGCCCGGAAGAAATCGCAAAGGAAATGGGTATTTCTGTAGACAAGGTTAGAGAAATTCAGAAGATTGCACAGGAACCTGTATCGCTGGAAACTCCAATCGGTGAAGAAGAAGACAGTCATTTGGGAGATTTTATTCCAGATGATGATGTACCAGCACCGGCTGAAGCTGCGGCATTTTCCATGCTGAAAGAACAGCTTGTAGAAGTGCTGGACACTTTAACAGAGAGAGAACAGAAGGTGCTGAAACTGCGTTTCGGTCTTGAAGATGGACGTTCCAGGACCTTAGAGGAAGTCGGCAAGGAATTTGACGTAACAAGAGAAAGAATCAGACAGATTGAGGCAAAGGCGCTTAGAAAGCTGAGACACCCAAGCAGAAGTAAGAAATTAAAGGATTATCTGGAGTAACGAAAGATGAAATTAAGCGAGAGATTGCAATATATCGCTGACGAAATAAGAAAAGGAGAAACCATGGCGGACATTGGGTGCGACCATGGTTTCTTGCCACTGTATTTAATGGAAAAGCATAAATGCCCAAAAGTGATTATGACCGATGTCAGCGGCGGTTCTTTAAAAAAGGCAGAAACCAACTGTAAACTGGTGAAACCTAAAGGCGACTACGAATTGCGCCTCGGCGACGGCATCGATGTTCTTTCCGATGGGGAAGTTGATGTGGTTGTCATGGCGGGCATGGGAGGTCTTCTCATTGCAGACATGCTTAAATGGAATCTAAAAAAAAGCCGGTCTATTAAAAGATATATTCTGCAGCCGAGAAATAACCCTGGCAGACTTAGACACTTTCTGGCATGCAATGGTTTTTCCATCGTAAAGGAAGGAATCGTCAGAGAGGGAAAGTTTCTCTGTGAGATTTTGACCGTTGAAAGCGGACCGATACCAGTTTTTACAGCGGAAAATCCGCAGCCTGTTTATAGTGCGGAATTTGAATATCCTGCTTCGCTTATTGCTTTTGGAGGCGTATTGACAGGGGAATATCTGCAGAAACACCTCGAAACTGAATATCAGATTCTGGGTAAAATCGAAGAGAACGCGAAAGATGTACAACAGCAGAGTAAAGAAACCAGAGATAGAATTGTGAGACTGGAAGCGTTAATTAAGGAATGGGAGGCAGCGAATGAATAAAGAAAGATTGACTGCCGTTATCGAGGAAATCTGTCCTTCTGAGTCAGCTGAAAGCTGGGATAACTGTGGTTTTCAGCTGGATATGGGGGCGGCAGAAATAGATACTGTGCTGGTATCTTTAGAGGTTACCGGTGCAGTAATTGATGAAGCCGCCGCTTGCGGCGCGCAGATGATTTTGACCCATCATCCGCTACTTTTTAGCGGAATCAAGAAAATTGAACAGACAGATGTGATTGGAAATTACTTGATTCGACTGATTCAGGCAGGCATTTCCGTCTATTCCTGTCACACTAGCTTTGATAAATTAAAAGACGGTAACAATGATTATTTTGGTCTTCTTTTAGAATTTCAGGGTGTACATCCCTTTGATGCAGATAACGGTTTCTGCCGCAAAGGACAGACGCCTTTTGATATGACTTTTGCGGAACTGATTCGCAAGGTTTCAGAGGAGCTTACGATGGAGGAGCGGTATTTTAGATGGGTCGGCGACTTAACCAGACAAATTAAAACCGTCGGCTGGTGTACTGGCGCCGGCAGTGAATTTATTTTAGATGCGAAGAAAGAAAGCTGCGACCTTTATATTACGGGCGATTTGAAATATCATGAGGCGCAGATGGCGAAGGAAGCCGGCATTTGTGTCCTTGACATTGGGCACTATGGAAGTGAAAAGATATTTACTGGGAATATGGCTGACATGCTGCGGGAAGCGACTTTTGGAACCGATTTAGAGGTTTTGGAATCGCAGCTGGATTTGAATCCGTTCGGCTGCATTTAATTCATACCTGTCAGCAGTTTCAGTCCCCTAATTATAATCGAATTCTAATTTTTTAAACAAAAAACCAGCCACGCATTCAACGCGTGGTTTTCCGTGGCTGTCCACAAAAAAGACTGGAATTTATAATTGATTTATGCTATAATTACATAGTTATGGGTAAACCAGACAATCGCGTGCAGTGATGCATGAGGAAAGTCCGGGCTCCATAGGGCGAGGATGCCGGATAACGTCCGGCGTAGGTAACTATAGGGAAAGTGCAACAGAAACATTCCGCCGAAACGGGTTATGCCGTGGTAAGGTTGAAATGGTGAGGTAAGAGCTCACCGGCGTCATGGAGACATGACGGCCGTGTAAACCCCATCCGGAGCAAGGTCAAATAGGGCGCAAAAAGCGGCGGCCCGTCGCTGCCCGGTAGGTAGACCGCAAGAGCGTGCAGTAATGTTACGCCTCAGATAGATGATTGTCTAATACAGAACCCGGCTTATAGGTTTGCCCATACTTTCTTTCAGGAAATACGCAGTATTTCCGTTTTATTTTGTTTATATATGATAGGAGGGAGGAGATGTTATGACAAACGAAAAAGAAATTCAAGGCAACAAAATGGGTACGGAGCCGGTTGGAAAACTGCTCGCTTCCATGGCATGGCCAGCCATTCTTTCTATGACTATCAATGCTCTTTACAACGTAGTGGACAGCATGTTCGTTGCAATGGTCAGTCAGAAAGCGCTGACAGCTGTATCTCTTGTAATGCCGATTCAAATGCTGATGATTTCCATGGCTGTGGGTAGTTCTGTCGGCGTAAATTCTCTGATTTCCAGAAGACTGGGTGCTAAGCGGTTTGATGAAGCTAATAAGGCAGCCTCAACCAGTATCAGAATTGGGCTTTTTAACTTTCTGATTTTTGCATTGGTAGGTATTTGTCTTGCCAGTCCGTTTATGCGTGCGTATACAGATGATACTATCATCTTTGAGGGTGGCGTTACATATCTTAGAATTATTACCATTTGCAGCCTCTTTAGCATGATTCAGATTCAGCTTGAGAAAGTGCTACAGGCGACAGGCAATATGATAGCTCCGATGATTATCAGTTTGAGCGGTGCACTGACCAATTTGGTTTTGGATCCGATTTTGATTTTTGGACTTTTCGGTATGCCAAAACTTGGTATTGCCGGTGCAGCTATTGCAACAGTTACTGGTCAGGCAGTGGGTATGTGCGTTGCAATCTTCATGTTCTTTAGAAAAGAGCACGAGGTGAAAATCCAGTTGAAAGGCTTCAAAATCGACTGGGCTGTGGTAAAAGATATCTACGGCGTAGGCCTTCCATCTATCATCATGCAGGCAATCGGTTCTGTTATGCTGCTAGGCTACAATGCCATCTTAGCGACTTCAGCAACAGCCGTTGCGGTACTGGGCGTTTATTACAAGTTGCAGTCCTTTATCTTTATGCCGGTGTTCGGTCTCAATCAGGGCGCTATGCCGATTATGGGCTATAACTTTGGTGCAAGGGACAGACATCGTCTGATGGAGACTTACAAGAAAGCGCAGATTACTGCATTGGTAATTATGGCAATCGGAACTATTTTATTCCATTTATTCCCAGAAGTTTTCTTGAAAATGTTTAGTGCGGATGACGAAATGATGGAAATGGGTGTACCGGCGCTGAGAATCATCAGCATCTGCTTTATTCCGGCAGCCTTTGGTATTATGTCATCGACGCTGTTTCAAGGAACCGGTCATGGGGTATATAGTTTAATAGGCTCACTTTTGCGTCAGCTTGTCGGTATTTTGCCGCTGGCCTACATCATTTATCACACCGCAGGTGTGACAGCTTCCTGGGCATCATTTCCATTGGCAGAAATTATCGGCGTCGTTTATGCGGCAATTATGCTTATCAGATTATACAAAAAAGAAATCAAGACCTTGTAATTTACCATTCAAGGTCTTGAAATTCTTCGTATTCCCGGTATTGGCGATATTCGGAATCTTCTTTGACAAGGTCGTAAATAAGCGGATCTCGCAGAAGATGTTTCCAACAGGTATAAGTTGCCTTGACAAAAGCAGGATTCAGCTCCATTTCTTCTGTGATTAGAGAACAGCTGTAGGGCAGGTCGCTGTCATTTCGTACCAGAGATAATACACCGTCTTCGTCAATATGAGGCGTTAAAGGAAAGGTTCTGCATTGCATGGGCCTTTTTTCTCTGGGACAGATTGGCGGCGTTTTGCATCGTACAAAGTAAACTTTGCCGCTCCAAGACTCCGGGAATTCATAATCCTCGGCGTATTCTGCACTCCATGTGAGCCAATCGTCTGTTCGGTCGTGGACTTTATCTTCGCCGGGAAGGAGATAAATACCGAGGTTTTCATCGTCATTACCACAGCTGCAGCAGATGGCACCGCAAAGAGTTCCGCAGTCATAAGGAACAGGAGAAACCCTGTCCAGCAATCGGTAGATTGCCTGATAAGTTCTTTTTTTGATTGTACTTTTCATAACAATTCATTCTAACATAGGAAATCAGGCGATACAACCAGAAATTAGTACTAAATTAAACCTTGAAAAAGGTCGAATTCTGGTGTTAAAATTATAAAATACTCAATTACACAAATAGGAGGTAAGATTATGAAGTTAGGAATTGACGTAGGCTCAACTACCGTCAAACTTGTTTTACTTGACGAAAAAAACGAAATTACATATACCCGTTATGAGAGGCATATGTCTAACGTTTTTGAAAAAGTAAAAGAACTCATAGAGGAAATGTATGCCCAGTTTGGTTCCATAGAAATCAGACCTGTTATTACAGGCTCTGGCGGTCTTTCCCTAGCAAATCTTCTGGGTGTTTCCTTTGAACAGGAGGTTATCGCCTGCAGTAAAGCGGTGGAGACTCTGATTCCTGATACAGATGTTGCTATAGAACTTGGTGGCGAAGACGCAAAGATTACATTTTACGGCGCTACCATTGAGCAGCGAATGAACGGAACCTGTGCAGGCGGCACGGGCGCGTTTATTGACCAGATGGCGGTGCTTTTGAATACTGATGCAGGTGGACTCAATGAGGCAGCAAAGAACGTAAAGATGATTTATCCTATTGCAGCTCGCTGCGGCGTTTTTGCAAAGACGGATATTCAGCCTCTGATTAATGAAGGTGCAGCAATAGAGGATTTAGCTGCTTCCATTTTTCAGGCTGTGGTTAACCAGACCATCAGCGGACTTGCTTGCGGACATACCATCAAAGGGAACGTAGCATTTCTGGGCGGACCGCTGTCCTTTTTGTCTGAGCTTCGTAAAAGATTCATTGAAACATTGGAATTAAAGCCGGATGAAGTGATTTTTCCAGAGGATTCCAAGTATTTTGTCGCCATCGGTGCAGCTATGCTGGCAGAAACCAGAAAACAGATTTCATTGGGAGAAATTGCCGAGCTAATCAAAGGATCTGATTCAAGTCAGCTTTCTGAGACCAAACATATCGAACCGCTGTTTATTAATAAAGAAGCGTATAACGCATTTATAAACCGTCATAACCAGCACAAGATTCGCAGGAAAGATATCAAACGCGCTAAGGAAGAGACTTTTCTAGGCATTGACGCTGGTTCCACAACCACTAAGGCGACCCTGATTGACTCCGACAAAAATCTGTTATATTCCTTCTACAGAAGCAACGAAGGAAATCCGCTGGAAGCGGTTAAGACCATGCTCAAAGAGCTTTATTCGCTGCTGCCGCAGAATGCCTTTATTGCAAATACTTGCGTGACCGGTTACGGAGAAGGCTTGATTAAGACGGCTTTTAAGGCGGATTTGGGCGAAATTGAGACCATGGCTCATTATAAAGCGGCCGAGGAATTTTTGCCAGGCGTAGAATTCATTCTGGATATCGGCGGGCAGGATATGAAGTGCATGAAGATTAAAGATGGCGCTATTTACAATATCATGCTTAACGAGGCTTGTTCTTCCGGGTGCGGCTCTTTTCTCGAAACTTACGCAAAATCTGTAAATCTGGACACCAATGCATTTGCGGAGGAAGCGCTCTTTGCTGAAAATCCTGTAGACCTTGGTACCAGATGTACAGTGTTCATGAATTCCAAGGTAAAGCAGGCACAAAAAGAAGGGGCATCCATCGGCGACATTTCCGCGGGACTTTCTTATTCGGTTATCAAGAATGCGCTGTACAAAGTAATTAAGCTCAGGAACCCAGAAGAGGCTGGTGAGAAAATTGTAGTGCAGGGCGGCACCTTTATGAACAACGCTGTGCTGCGAAGTATCGAAAAGATCATTGGTAAGGAAGTTGTCAGACCGGATATTGCAGGACTGATGGGCGCATATGGCTGTGCGCTAATTGCTATGGAAAACCATCTTGAAGATACGGAATCCTCTCTGCTCAGCAAAGAAGCGCTGGAAGATTTTCAGGTGGAGCATACCAACGGCAGATGTAACGGCTGTGAAAACCGATGCATTTTGACCATTAATAAATTCAGCGACGGATCCAGATTTATTACAGGAAATCGCTGCGAAAAAGGGGCAGGAGGCGCGCAGCACGCGAACAAACTACCGAATCTTTACGAATATAAACTGCAGAGACTCTTTGGATATAAGCCGATTTCTGATTTTGATGCAGTGCGCGGCACGGTGGGAATTCCAAGAGTACTGAATATGTACGAAAATTATCCGTTCTGGTTCACTTTCTTTACGGAATTGAAATTCAGAGTGGTTTTGTCGCCGCTGTCGACAAAGTCCATCTACGAGAAGGGAATGGAAACTATTTCCTCTGACACGGCTTGTTATCCTGCCAAAATGGTTCACGGACATATTAAATGGCTTGTGGAAGAGGGTGTGAAGTGGATTTTCTATCCATGTTTAAACTATGAACGCAACGAAGATGAAACGGCACCAAATCACTATAACTGCCCAATTGTAGCGACTTATCCGGAAGTGATTGCAAACAATATGGACGATATCTTTTCAGAAAACATGGTGCGTTTTTCTCACCCGTTCCTGCCTTACGATAACGACCTGAAACTGGCAAATATGCTCTACAAAGAGTTTAAGGATTTTCATATCAAGAAAGAAGAAATCATGCGCGCAGTCAGCCGCGCCAGAAAGGAACAGGTTCGCTTTAAAAACGATGTGAGAAAACAAGGGGAATACTCACTGAAATTGGCGAGACAGAAGGGAAAAAAGGCTGTCGTTCTGTCGGGAAGACCATATCATCTGGATCCGGAAATCAATCACGGCATTGACAAACTGATTAATTCCTTCGATATGGTTGTCCTTTCGGAGGATTCCGTGGCGCACATGGGACAGTTGCCAAGACCGCTGCGCGTGCTGGATCAATGGGTCTATCATTCCAGACTTTACAAAGCGGCAAGCTTTGTAGGGACCTGCGATGATGTGGAGCTGATTCAACTCAATTCTTTCGGATGCGGTCTTGACGCAGTTACCACAGATCAGGTGGAAGAAATCTGCCGCGACAGCAATAAACTTTACACAGTTTTAAAGATAGACGAGGGCTCTAATCTCGGCGCAGCAAAAATTAGAATTCGTTCCCTGAAAGCGGCTATGGACGAGCGCGAAAAGAACGGTGTCAAGGCAAGCGGAAACTTTAAGGCTTATGAGCGAAAACTTTTTACGGCTGAGATGCGAGAAAACTACAATATTTTGGTGCCGCAGATGTCACCGATTCATTTTACTTATTTGGAAGAAGCAATGAAAGCCTGCGGCTACAATGCGGTACTTTTACCGCCGGTCGACAAGAATTCGGTAGAAGAGGGGTTAAAATATATCAACAACGATGCTTGCTATCCGACTATCGTGACTTTGGGACAGATTATTTCTGCACTAAAATCAGGAAAATATGATTTGGATAAAACGGCTGTATTCATGTCTCAGACGGGGGGTGGATGCCGCGCCAGCAACTATGTGGCGCTTCTGCGTAAAGCACTCAAAGATTTGGATATGGAACAGGTTCCGGTGGTATCTTTTAATGCTGTTGGACTAGAGAAAAATCCGGGCTTTAAGATTACTGCTAAGATGGGGCTTCGCCTAGCAGTTGGCTGTGTTTACGGAGATCTTGTTATGCGGATTTTGTACGCGACAAGACCATACGAGAAAGTGCCAGGTACCTGTCAGCAGATTTTGGATAAATGGCATGACAAAATTATACATAATGTGATTCACTTTAACAAAGGGGAATATGAGAGAAATCTCAAAGGTATTGTAGAGGATTTTGATAAAGTTGAAAGAACTGGTGAGAAAAAGCCGAAGGTGGGCGTAGTCGGTGAAATTTTGGTGAAATATCACCCTAACGCCAACAACGACATTGTCGGCATTATCGAATCGGAAGGTGGGGAGGCAGTGGTTCTCGACATACTGGACTTCTTTCTTTACGGTATGCACAGCAAAAAATTCAACTTTGAAAATCTGTCAGGCTCTTATAAAGCGATGATGACGAATCAGCTTGGAATCAAGGTTGTGGAATGGCTTAGAAAGCCGATGAGGAGCGCTCTTGCTGCAAGCGAACATTTTACGGAGCCATCTTATATCGAAGAAACGGCGGAAGCGGCGTCAGCTATCAGTTCTATCGGTAATCAGTGCGGTGAAGGCTGGCTTTTGACCGGTGAAATGGTGGAACTGATTCACAGTGGCGTAGAAAACATCGTATGCCTGCAGCCATTTGCGTGCCTGCCGAATCATGTAACGGGAAAGGGCATGATGAAAGCACTCAGAAAGATGAATCCAAAGGCTAATATTGCTGCTATCGACTACGATCCGGGCGCCAGTGATGTAAATCAGCTGAACCGGATTAAGCTGATGATGGCGACGGCTCATAAGAATATGGAAAAGTAGATATAACGAGAGTAACAAGAAGTGTCTGCTAAGTGGTGATTCTGCTGGGCAGACACTTTAGCGTAAAAGCTTTATATAAGAGTTTTAAAAGAAAAGGACATAGAATCAAGATGAATCTCATATGCTTGATCCTATGTCTTTTTTTATTTAGAATTAATTTTTGGAAGGTACGTAGTTTTACTGCATCATTATTCAATGCAATTTTATATTTAATTAATATATGTGATTTATTTGTGATTTTTAGAATGAAAGTTTGACAATCAGAAAATAAACGGTTAAAGTATAAGGGAGAAATATTAGAAAAGCCTAAAATTAACAAAAATTTTAGGCGGCAGGATTAAAGTTAATTGGACTGCTTCGGGAACAGTAATAGACGGGATTCTTACACAATTAAAGGTAAGAAACATTCCGGTAGTTTATGTAGATCGTTTTAACAATCCTTCAGGGAGTGGAACGACCGATCATGATATTGTAGTATATGGTTATGACAGCAATAATAATCTAATTGCGCATTTTGGATGGGATGGAAAAACTCATATAAAATGTAGCAGTCCTGCAGCAGCAGCATTTATTGCCTCGGCTTGTGCAATTACATATTATTGAGGGCTTTAGAAAATGGATAAATTAAATGCAAGACGCATTATCGCCATCGTATTATCACCTTTTATTATTTGGGGTGCACTACGGCTTGGCGAAAAAGGTTTGGAGTATCTGGGAAGACCCAGCGGATTATCAGAGCGTGAAGTTGTGGAGTACAGTCCGTTTTTGATTGGAAAGCAGATTCAGTTTCCTTTAGAGAATTTTCAAATTACATGTTGCCCGTCAGAGTATCATTTTGGTGCAGATGCAGGCATCGATGAAGTAATTGGGCTAATCAGGAAGCAGCCTCATGTGATAGATGTTGCCTCCTTAGGCAGCTGGAATGATGGCTCTAATCGATACCTGATTACAATGCAGTGCTTGGGTGGAGTGACTTATTTGGAACTCATCGATTTTCAGAAGTCTGTTGATATGGGGGAGTGGTATCATCCTTACCGCAGCAAGCATAGTTATGCCCTCTTTGATTGTTCTGTGACATTAGAGAAAGATGAAGAATATTATTACATTTTGTTTCCGCAAATTCGCAAGAATGAAAGCGGGGATGATTTGCTAAGTGGTGCGGATTTGAAAGTGGATACAGCTTGCTTGATACAAAAACCTGAAAATTCTTCTGAGCAGAGTTTGTTTGATTTTCTCTTGCAGTTCTATAAGGATTCCGCCCTTTATGAGGTTTCCTCATACACTGATGATGAAATCATTGTTAGTTTTGATGAGAATGCGCTGAAAAATAATCCGAGTACGATACCGGAACAAGATAGTACAATGGATTCTGTTTATAAAGGCGCTTTTAAAATATCTGTGGATGAGGTAGTGGAAAAAATTACCATAACATTATTATAAAGAGAATAGTAAGATATTTTCGAAAAAAACAGATCTAATAACTTTTCAGGGATTTAACCTTTGTGTTAGGCATAAACTTAATGGAGATCTTAGATGGAAAAAAAGGTATAGAGCTAAGCGGTATATCATATGCTTGACTCTATATCTTTTCTTTGTATAAGGAAAGCCATCAGATAAGCAAGTGGTTTATTATTTGTAGAATTCTTTTTCTGAATCTGACAAAATGAAACCACCATTTAGTTTAGAGCGTTTTTGTTTTACCTTCATCAAATGGAAGGGCGTGTCTGTACCCTCTTAAGAAATTTAAAGAGCAGACACTTTTTTTAGTTTGAATTCATATGTTGAAAGGAAGACATTATCTTAGGAGGACAGAGATGGAAGAAAGTTTGAAACAGCACTATCCCTTTGTAAATCCGCCGCTACCTTACGCCTATGATGCACTGGAACCTTTTATTGATGAAGAAACCATGCGTCTGCATCACGACGCACATTTACAGACCTACGTGGATCATCTCAATATCATCATCAAACAGTATCCTGCGCTGCACAATTGGACTCTGGAACAGCTAATCAAATGGAATGACAATTTACCCATAGAAATTCAGGACAGCGTGCGCAATAATGCGGGCGGCGTTTACAATCACATTCTGTATTTCAGTCGTCTAGCACCGCCGGAAACAGCAGTCTGGCCCAGCGGAGAGTTTCTTTTGCTGCTGGAAAGAAGGTTCGGTGGCTTTCAGCAGTTTAAAGAGGCGTTTAAGAAAGCTGCAATGTCGGTATTCGGTTCGGGTTATGCATTTCTTGTAGCGAATCGAGACGGTCTGCTTGAGATTGTCACCACTGCCAATCAGGATAATCCGTTGGAAATAGGCTATTATCCTATTCTTGTACTGGATGTTTGGGAACATGCTTACTATCTGAAGCATCATAATAAAAGGGATGGGTATATAGATGATTGGTTCAATCGTCTTAGCTTTTAACTCCTTGCGGCAGCAGCAATAGGGAGATAAATTTCAAAAATGCGTTGAAAATCCTTTTATAGTGTAGTATACTGTTTAAGTTGAAAATTTCTAAAGATAAAGATAGGAGGTGTCTCCATGGGAAGACACGGTACAATTGCCGGAAGAAAGGCGGCACAGGATTCTAAGCGAGCAGCTATGTTCACCAAATATGCTAAGGCTATTACAGTAGCAGCAAAAGACGGTGGAGATCCTGAATACAATGCAGGTCTTAGAGTGGCAATCGAAAAAGCAAAGGCAATCAGTATGCCTAATGATAATATCCAGAGAGCGATTAAAAAGGGTACAGGAGAACTGGGCGGCGCTTCTTACGAAGAACTTTCCTTTGAAGGCTACGGTCCCGGTGGTGTAGCAATCATTGTTGATTGTCTGACTGACAACACCAACCGTTCCACTTCCTTTGTTCGTTCCACATTTGATAAGCACGGTGGAAATTTAGGTACTCCAGGCTGTGTATCTTACATGTTCTCAAGAAAAGGCGTTCTTATTATCGAAAAAACAGACGGAATCGACGAAGACGCTCTGATGGAAGCAGCATTAGAAGCTGGTGCAGACGACATGGTAACAGAAGAAGACAGCTTTACTGTTTACACTGAACCATCTGCATACGCAGACGTATATCAGGCATTGGCAAGCGCAGGCTATGAATTTGTAGAATCTGACGTAGAATTTGTTCCATCTATGGAAAGCGCGCCGACCGAAGAGCACGATATCAAGAAGCTGAGAAAGCTTATCGACATCTTAGAAGATAACGATGACGTACAGAAGGTACATACCAACTGCGGTATTGATTTGTACGAAGAATAAACGAATAGAATGTAGAAAAACCCTCTTTGCATGTGCAGAGGGTTTTTCTTGTAAATGCCGTATGTAGCATTTATTGCGTATGGCGACTCTTAACCTAAATTACGTTGTTTTTCAAAAAATGTATAAGAAATTTTTTTGTGAATAATGTGCGACTTGCATTATGCGTAAGATTAAAGGTAAACATTGAAAAAACATACGTAAAATGCAAGAATCTCTGTTGGATTCAGAGATAAAGAACGGTTATAGATCGCTTGAGAAGTGTGATATGGAATTCACTTATACACTTTTTTAGCATTTTCTAATTTTGGGTTAAGATTTCGAGATTTTCTTATACATTTTTTTGCCCTAAATTGATTTTAAGTTAAGTTACTGTGCTTTTAGGCGAAAACCTGGTAAATCTGCGAAAAACATCTTGCCCCCACATTGCATTCCGTTTAAAATATTACTATCACCAGATAGAGAGGAACGTGAAGTCAGCGTTATGAATAAAGAAGAAATCAGAACTTTTGCGATAGAGGAATATCATAGATGGCAGCAGGCGGCTGAGCACTTCGGCGATATAGAGCTTCTTTCGGAGCTTGCACAGCTTGCAGAAGAAGAGGAAGAAGTCATTGACTCCTTTTGTGCCAGCCTTCGTTTTGGAACATCTGGCATTCGGGGCATACTGGGAGCAGGCACTAACCGTATGAATGAGTATGTGGTGCGAAGGGCTACCCAAGGGCTTTCCAATTATTTGAATAAAGTCACTGAACGCCCTAAAGTGGTCATCGCCTATGACACCAGAAGAAAATCCAGAATTTTTGCGGAGGAAACCGCAAAAGTTCTTAGAGGAAACGGCATAGAGGTGTGGCTTTTTTCGGAGCTTGCAACGGTGTCGCTGCTTTCCTATACCATTAAAGAACTGGGCTGCACTATGGGAATTATGATTACAGCCAGTCACAATCCGAAAATTTTCAATGGTTATAAGGTATATAACAGCAACGGTTATCAGATTGTGGGCAGCGTGCCCGAAGAGATTTTGAGAGAAATCGATAAACTGGATTATTTCGGTGAAATTGCTTCGTCAGACGAAGGCATTCAGCTGGTGCCCAGAAGGGTATCAGAAAGCTTTATTGAAAAAATCATTTCCATGTGCCCAGCTGATATTGAAGAAATTAAGGAAAGTGATCTGAAACTTGTTTATACGCCGCTCAACGGCACAGGCAATGTTTACGTCAGGAAGGTACTGCAGGCCATCGGGCAGAAAGATACCGTCATTGTAGCGGCGCAGGAAATGCCTGATGAGAATTTTACCACCTGTCCGGCGCCGAATCCGGAGAAAATCACCGCTTATTCGGAAGGCTTCAGAACCATGGATCAGGTTGGCGGTGATTTGATTGTAGCAACAGATCCTGATTGTGATCGAGTAGGTGTTTGCATCTACCATGATGGCATGAAGGTGCTGCTGACGGGAAATCAGCTGGGGGTTTTAATGCTAGATTATCTTTGCAGCGTAAAACCGCCGAAAGCAGGACAGTTTATCATCAAGAGCATTGTGACGACGCCGCTTGCTGAGCGAGTTGCAGAAAAACATGGACTGAAAGTGATTAACACCTTGACTGGTTTTAAGTATATCGGAGAGATTATTACAAAGCTGGAGCAGGAGGGCAGAACAGAGGACTATTATTTCGGTTTTGAAGAAAGCAATGGCTACCTGATGGATCCTTTTATCAGAGATAAAGATGGCGTCAGCAGCGCTATGCTTTGTGCCTGTCTGGCCGCCTATTATAAAAAGCAAGGACTTGATCTTGTAGACAGGCTCCATCAGATTTATGAGGAACATGGGCTCTGCATCGACAAGACTGTCAATTATTTCTTTGAGGGGCCTTATGGGAAGCTTTCCATGGAACAGGTCATGGAGTATTTTCGCACTGAGATAGGGGATACTATCGCAGGATACAGAATCAAAGAAAAGATAGATTTCCTTGGAGAAACAGGACTGCCAAAATCCAATGTGATCCGTTTCTGTTTAGAAAATGGAACCCAGTGTATCATCAGACCTTCTGGTACAGAAGCCAAGATAAAAGTTTACTATTTTGAGACCGGGCAGGCTGCTGAACTGGAAAAGTATATAAAAAACACCGTAGAAAGTTTCAAAGACCGCTAAATCAATGGACAAACGGGTTGTTTTATGATAAAATAATTGAATGTTCAAGGAAATATTAATTCATCAAGGAGTAAATATACATGGAAAAACTAGGTTTAAATCAAATCAGACAGATGTTCAGAGATTTTTATGTAAGCAAGGGTCACTATGCAGCAGGCAGTGCGTCACTGATTCCGAAGAACGATAAATCACTTTTAATTATCAACTCCGGTATGGCGCCGCTGAAGCCTTACTTTGCAGGAGTGGAAACACCTCCCTCCAAGAGAATGACCACTTGTCAGAAATGTATCAGAACTGGCGATATTGATAACGTAGGCATTACTTCCAGACATGGTACATTCTTTGAAATGCTGGGGAACTTTTCCTTCGGCGACTATTTCAAAGAAGAATCCCTGCATTGGGGCTGGGAGTTCATCACAGAACATTTAAAAATGCCGGTTGACAGAATCTGGGCAACCGTTTATCAGGATGATGACCAGGCTGTAGAGATTTGGAAGAAAATCGGTGTTCCGGAAGAAAGAATCGTCCGTCTTGGCAAGGAAGACAACTTCTGGGAAATCGGATTGGGACCATGTGGACCTTGCTCCGAGATTTATTTTGATAGAGGAGAGGAATACGGCTGCGGTAAGCCCGACTGCAAACCAGGCTGTGACTGCGACAGATATCTGGAATTCTGGAATCATGTATTTACACAGTTTTCTAAAGAAGAAGACGGCAGTTACAGCGATCTGGAACATCCGAATATCGATACCGGCATGGGGCTTGAGAGAATGGCATGTATTATGCAGGGTGTAGATTCCATCTTTGATGTAGATACGATCCGCCACATCTTAAACGGCGTTGTAGAAAAGTCCGGCGTCAAGTACGAGGACGGTGCTGCAAAGACTGACGTTTCCATTCGTATCATTACAGACCACCTCCGCTCCATGGTATTTATGATTGCTGACGGAATTATTCCTTCTAACGAAGGCAGAGGATATGTGCTGAGAAGACTCATCAGAAGAGCAGCAAGACATGGTAAGATTTTGGGAATCGAAGGCAAGTTCCTCGTGGAGCTTTCAAACAGAGTTATCGAAGTGTCCGGCGAGGCCTATCCGGAGCTTGTAGAAAAGAAAGACTATATCCAGAAGATTATTTCTGTAGAAGAAGAAAAATTTGCTTCTACCATTGACCAGGGAACCTCAATTATCCTGGAATACGTGGAAGAATTAAAGAAAGAAAATAAAACAGTTTTAGAAGGCGAGAAGGTATTTAAACTTTACGATACTTTTGGATTCCCATTGGAACTGACTGAAGAAATTCTGGCGGAAGCTGGCTGCACAGCTGATGTGGATGGCTTTAACGCAAACATGAAGAAACAGAAAGAAATGGCAAGAGCCGGCAGAAAATCCACCGAGGAAGAAGCGTGGAAAGAAGCCGAAGCTGCTGTAAACGTGCCGGAAACAGTATTTACCGGCTACACAGAAACAGAAGACGAAGCAAAGGTTCTTGCAATCTATATAGACGGCAAAGAAGCTCAAACCGCCGAAACCTACCAGAATGCGGTGGTATATTTGGACAAAACACCGTTCTATGCTGAAGGCGGCGGACAGGCTTCCGATAACGGAATTATGTCAACCGATAAATGCTGCGCAAAAGTGACTGCTGTTGAAAAATCACAAGGCATTTTTGCACATAAGGTGCTCATCGAGGGCGGGAGCCTTTCCAAAGGAGATACTGTTTCCTGCGGTGTTAATGTGTTTAAGCGTAATGCAACGGCTAGAAACCACACTGCAACACATCTGCTGCAGAAAGCACTCAGAGATGTGGTTGGAGCCCATGTAGAACAGGCAGGCTCCTCCGTCAATGAAAACGCGCTTCGTTTTGACTTTACGCACTTTGAGGGAGTAACACCTGAACAGCTTGCGCAGGTTGAGCTGTTAGTCAACGAAAGGATTACCGAATTTCTGCCTGTGACGACTGTGGAAACTTCTATGAAAGAGGCACAGGAAATGGGTGCAATGGCGCTGTTCGGCGAGAAATATGGCGATAAAGTCAGAGTGGTAAACTGCGGTGACTTTAGCATTGAGCTTTGTGGCGGCACTCACGTTGCAAATACCGGACAGATCGGCGTGTTTAAGATCGTCAGTGAAACAGGCGTAGCCTCAGGTGTTCGCAGAATCGAAGCCGTAACTGGTACAGGTGTTCTCTTAAAAGCTATGGAAGCCGAAGAAACCGTAAAACAAATTGCCGAGAACCTAAAGTCAAATCCAGCAGCTGTGGTACAGAAATCAGCTTCCATTATAGAAGAACTGAAGGACACCAAGAAGGAGTTGGAAGACTTCAAGAAAGCTGCCATGGGCAGTGAAGTTGATGATATGGTAAAAGAAGCTAAAGAAATCGGCGGTATAAAACTGGTAACCAAAGAATTCAAAGATTATAACATCAACGATTTGAGAAATCTGTCTGACGATATCAAAGCGCAGCACAAGGGCATTGTTATGGTATTCGCCACAGTCAATGGTCCGAAAGTTACCTTCCTGGTATCCATTACCGACGACTTGCTTGCGAAAGGACTTCACGCCGGCAATATGATTAAACAGATTGCGGCAGCCTGCGGCGGAGGTGGCGGCGGTAAAGCCGACATGGCGCAGGCGGGAGCAAAAGATCCGACAAAAATTTCTGCTGCATTTAAGGTTGCAGAAGAACTTTTATCATAGTATACTATAAGTACGAGCCGTACTAGCCACATGAAGGAGGTCATAATTCATGGAAAGAAAGACAATTATGTTTGACGCAGCAAAGACTCAGCAGAGAACTACCAAAGAAGTACTGGAGACGGTTTATGCTGCTTTAGAAGAGAGAGGGTATAATGGAATCGACCAGATGGTTGGATACATTCTTTCTGGTGACCCATCCTACATTACAAGTCACAATAATGCGAGAACCATGATCAGCCGCATTGACAGAGATGACTTGGTAGAAGAGATTCTGAGAGACTACTTGAGAAAGTAATATAGAAGCATCGGCAGGATTATTTTCCCTGCCGATGTTCCTTTTGAGAGGTAAATCACATGAGAAAAATAGCCCTTGATGTGGGAGATAAGACAGTAGGTATTGCATTAAGCGACGCCCTTGGTATTACAGCGCAGGGTCTGATGACCTTGGAGAGGGTAGGCATTCGCAAGGACACCGGCAAAATTTTAGATTTAGTAAAAGAGTATGAGTGCGACACCATCGTCATCGGACTGCCGAAGAAGCTTGACGGTACCGACAGCATTCAGACAGAAAAAGTTTACGAGTTTCGTACCATGCTGGAGAATAAAATGCGCAGCACCGGAATGAAGAATATACAGGTCGTGTGGCAAGACGAAAGACTGACTACGGTCATGGCAGAAAAAGTCTTAATCGAGGCGGACGTTAGCCGCAGCAAGAGAAAAAAGGTCATTGATAAACAGGCTGCAGTGATTATTATGCAGAGTTATCTTGACCGTCTTGCAACAGAAAAGCGATTAGAAGAAAATGATAACAATTCTTTTGGAGGTTAAAATACATGAAAAAAATCGGAATCATCATGGGAAGCGACAGCGATCTTCCTGTAGTTGAGAAAGCAATGACGACTTTGGACGAATTTGATGTGCCTTACGAAGTTCACGTATATTCCGCCCATAGAACGCCGTCAGAAGTCAAAGAGTTTACGCAAAATGCCAGATCAAACGGATTTGGCGCAATTATTGCAGCAGCAGGAAAGGCAGCTCATCTGGCAGGCGCCATTGCAGCCAGCACAACCCTTCCTGTTATCGGAATTCCGGTAAAGTCATCTACACTGGACGGACTGGATGCACTCCTGTCTACGGTACAGATGCCGGGTGGTATTCCTGTTGCAACCGTAGCTATTGATGGTGCCCAGAATGCGGCACTTCTTGCTATTCAAATGCTTGGCATAGAGGATAGTGAAATTGCAGCAAAGCTTGACATCCAAAGAAAAGAAGCTGCTAATAAGGTTCTTTCTAAAAATGCAGCAATTGAAGAAAAGTATAATAAATAATGAATTTTAGATAGGAAGAAGATGAAACAAATGACAATTGAAAAAAAAGAACAGCTCTATGAAGGAAAAGCAAAAAAAGTATTTGCAACCAATGATGAAAATCTTTGCATTGTATCCTACAAAGACGATGCTACCGCTTTTAACGGACTAAAAAAAGGCACCATTACAGGAAAAGGTGCTATTAACAATAGAATGTCCAATTTCCTGATGAAAATGTTAGAGGAAAAGGGCATTCCGACCCACTTTGTAGAAGAATTAAGTGATAGAGAAACCGTTGTAAAGAAGGTTTCTATCGTACCCCTTGAAGTCATCGCAAGAAACATTGCGGCAGGCTCTCTTGCAAAAAGACTCGGCGTTGAAGAAGGCTATCCAATGAAACGCACAGTCTTAGAGTTCAGCTATAAGAACGACGATCTGGGCGATCCAATGGTAAACGACTATCACATTCTCGCTATGGAGTTTGCTACAGAGGAAGAACTTGAAACCATCAAGAAAATGGCCCTCGACATCAACGCTATTTTGAGAGAATATCTGGCAGCGGACGGAATCGATTTAATCGACTTCAAGCTGGAATTTGGTAAAACAGCAGATGGCTCCATCGTACTTGCCGATGAGATTTCACCGGATACTTGTAGATTCTGGGACAGCAAAACCCACGAAAAGCTGGATAAAGATAGATTTAGAAGAGATATGGGCGGCGTTGAAGACGCTTACCAGGAAGTATTTAAGAGAATTTTAGAGGAGAAATAAGAATGGGAAAAAGTTTCAGCGAAAGCTACAAAGAAGCCGGTGTTGATATTACTGCGGGTTACAAAGCAGTAGAACTGATGAAAGAGCATGTGGCGAAGACCATGGTATTTGGCAATGTACCCGATGATATTGGCGGTTTTGGCGGCCTCTTTGAACTGGACGTGAAAGGAATGGAGCGCCCGGTGCTGGTAAGCGGTACTGACGGTGTAGGTACCAAACTGAAGATGGCATTTTTGATGGACAAACACGACACAGTGGGCATTGACTGTGTTGCAATGTGTGTCAACGATATTCTTTGCGTTGGTGCAAAACCTCTGTTCTTCCTTGATTATATTGCAGTTGGAAAGAATTATCCGGAAAAGGTTGCGCAGATTGTAAGCGGCGTTGCAGAAGGCTGCATACAGTCGGAGGCAGCCCTTATCGGCGGTGAAACTGCTGAGATGCCGGGCTTTTATCCGGAAGACGAATACGATCTTGCCGGTTTTGCCGTAGGCGTTGTGGACAAGTCAAAGGTACTGAAAAAAGAAACCGTAGAAGAGGGCGATGTCATTATCGGACTTCCTTCCTCTGGCGTGCATTCTAATGGATTTTCTCTGGTAAGAAAAGTGCTGGATGTAGAGAATGAAGATATTAAGACTCCGGTTGCTGAACTTGGCGGCAAGTCCATCGGCGAGACCCTTCTGACACCGACCAAAATTTATGTAAAGCCAATGCTGAAGCTTTTTGATGAAGTGACCGTAAAGGCTGCTGCCCACATCACTGGCGGCGGATTCTACGAAAACATTCCAAGAAGTCTGCCGAAAGGTTATGGCGCCAAGATAAAAAAGGAAAATGTAAGAGTTCTGCCAATTTTCAAGCTCATCGCAGAAAAGGGCAGCATTCCTGAAAGAGATATGTTCAACACCTTTAATATGGGCGTGGGCATGACTGTTATCGTTTCTGCAAAGGACGCAGACAAAGCGCTGGAAGTGCTGCACGCTGCAGGTGAAGACGCATATATCCTCGGCGAGGTTGTAAAGAGTGAGGAAGGCGTAGAATTATGCTAAAGACAAAGATTGCTGTGCTGGTTTCTGGCGGCGGCACCAATCTGCAAGCTTTGATAGATGCTCAGAAAAGCGGCATTTTACACAGCGGTGAAATTGTGCTGGTCGCCAGCAACAAAGAAAACGCATATGCCCTAAAACGTGCACAGGAAAACGGGATTAAGGCGGTTTTTGCGATAGACGAGGAAGCGCTTCTCAAAATCATGGAAGCTGAAGGCATTGAACTGGTCATTCTTGCAGGATTTTTAAAGATCCTCAGCAGCGAATTTATTTCTGCTTATGAAAATAGAATCATCAATATTCATCCGTCATTGATTCCCTCGTTTTGCGGTAAAGGCGCTTATGGTCTGCATGTCCATGAAATGGCGCTTTCCTACGGTGTAAAACTTACAGGTGCTACGGTGCATTTTGTCAATGAAGTGCCTGACGGCGGTCAGATTATTGCCCAAAAAGCGGTTGAGATTCTGGAGGGTGATACGCCGGAGATTTTGCAAAGACGTGTTATGGAACAGGCGGAATGGGTGCTGCTTCCACAAGCAGCCGAAATGATTAGTGAAAAAATAGCGAAAGGAAAGAAATAGATGAACGTTTACGAAACTAAAACCATGAAAGCTGCTGTCAAAGGGAATTCCTATGTTGGCAGAGGCATCGTTCTCGGAAAGTCTAAAGATGGAAAAAAGGCTGTCAGCGCTTATTTCATCATGGGAAGAAGTGAAAACAGCAGAAACAGAATCTTCCTTGACGAAGGGGAAAATGTGATGATTAAACCCTTTGATGAATCTAAGGTGGAAGACCCGTCTCTGATTATTTATTATCCGATGCGTAAACATGAGAACAAGCTGATTGTAACTAATGGTGATCAGACCGACACGATTTACGAATTTTTAAAAGAGGGCAAATCCTTTGAGGAAGCACTGGATACCAGATGTTTTGAGCCGGACGGTCCAAACTGGACGCCGAGAATCAGTGGTATGTTTACATTTGGCGAAAAACTGACTTATAAGATGAGTATTTTAAAGAGCGCAGATGCTGAAGGCTCAGCTTGTAACCGCTATTATTTCAACTATGACGCTCTTTGCGGTTTGGGACATTTTATCCATACATATGTGCAGGACGGAAATCCGATTCCAACTTTCCAGGGAGAGCCTGAACGCGTTGAAATTCCAGATGATATCGACGCATTTACAAAGGAAATCTGGGATAACCTTGATGAAAATAATAAAATTTCCCTTTATGTAAGATATATTGATCTTGAAACTGGTGCAGCTGAAAACCGCATGATCAACAAAAACGCATAACCCTTTTAGAACAGATAGATAGAATGGAGCAATTGCAATGAAAGAATTTGAACTGAAATATGGATGTAATCCCAACCAGAAGCCTGCAAAGATTTACATGGCTGACGGAAGTGAACTGCCTCTTGAAATTTTAAACGGCAGACCGGGATATATCAATTTTTTAGATGCTTTTAACAGCTGGCAGCTTGTGAAGGAACTGAAGGAAGCCCTGGGTATGCCGGCAGCTACCTCTTTTAAACATGTCAGCCCTACATCTGCTGCTGTAGGCGTTCCGATGAGTGAAACGCTGAAAAAAGCCTGCTTTGTAGATGATATTGAAGGACTTGACGATTCACCTATTGCAACAGCCTATGCAAGAGCGAGGGGTACCGACAGAATGTCCTCCTTCGGCGACTGGGTTGCTTTAAGTGATACCTGCGATGCTGTGACTGCAACGATTTTAAAGAGAGAGGTTTCCGATGGAATTATTGCGCCGGATTATACAGAAGAAGCGCTAGAAATTCTAAAAGGTAAGAAGAAGGGCGCTTACAATATCATCAAAATTGATTCTGATTATGTACCGGCACAGCAGGAAACCAAACAGGTCTACGGTGTAACCTTTGAGCAGGGCAGAAACGATTACAAGATTACGCCGGAGCAGTTGACAAATATTGTTACTGAAAATAAGACTTTAACCGAGGAAGCAAAGCGCGACCTTATTATCGCGCTGATTACGCTAAAATATACTCAGTCCAATTCCGTAGCCTATGCAAAAGATGGACAGGCAATCGGTGTTGGCGCAGGTCAGCAGTCCAGAATCCACTGCACCAGACTTGCAGGGAACAAAGCTGATTTCTGGCATCTAAGGCAGGCTGACAAGGTAATCAACCTGCCGTTCCGTGAAGATGTAGGCAGAGCTGTTCGTGACAACACCATTGACGTATATCTGGGAGATGAATACGAAGATGTGCTGGCAGATGGCGCTTGGGAAACCCTCTTCACTGAAAAGCCAGAACCATTTACAAAGAAAGAGCAGCGTGCTTATCTTGACACTGTTACAGGAGTAGCCCTCGGCAGTGACGCATTCTTCCCGTTCGGAGATAATATCGAGCGAGCAAAGAAGAGCGGCGTATCCTATATCGCAGAACCGGGCGGCAGCGTTCGTGACGATCAAGTTATCGAAACCTGCGACAAATACGGCATGGTTACCGTATTCACTGGCATGAGACTGTTTCATCACTAATGGTTCTGCCCCGCAAGTGTATGTGGATACATGCACGAGTGGCAAGGCAGACCTTATGCTGGCGTTCTCCGGCTTTAGCCGGCTAAGAACGCGTCGTATAATGGAGTTGCTCCAATTTACGGAGTAAATTGATGAGAACTCCTTATGCTTTAAATCCCCAAGAGAACGAGCAAATTGCGAAGTTCGATTGGAAGGATTTAGTCGTATAATGGAGTTATACCCAGAAAGGACAAGGTATCAAATAATGAAAGTTATGGTTGTTGGCGGCGGCGGAAGAGAGCACGCCATCATCAAAAAAATAAAAAAGAGTCCAAAAGTATCCGAAATTTATGCGCTGCCGGGTAATGGCGGTATTGCGTCCGATGCGACGTGCGTAGATATCGGTGCTAAAGATCTTGAAAATATAGTAAAATTCGCAAAGGAAAATGCCATTGAATTTGCTGTGGTTGCGCCGGATGACCCGCTGGTTTTAGGTCTTGTAGACCTTTTAAAGGCAGAAGGCATTCCTTGCTTTGGACCTGATAAAAAAGCAGCTATCATCGAAGGCAGCAAGGCTTTTTCCAAGGATTTAATGAAGAAATATCAGATTCCAACCGCTGCTTATGAAACCTTTACAGAGATGGAAAATGCCCTTGCATATCTGAACACCTGCAAGATTCCAGTGGTTGTAAAGGCGGACGGTCTGGCGCTGGGCAAAGGCGTTATTATTGCTGAAACCTTGGAAACAGCAAAACAGGCAGTCAAAGACATGATGGAAGATAAAGTCTTCGGCGACAGCGGCAATAAGGTTGTCATTGAAGAATTTCTTACAGGTCCTGAAGTTTCTGTCCTTTCCTTCACAGACGGCAAAACACTGGTTCCTATGGTATCTTCCATGGACCACAAGAGAGCCTTAGACGGCGATAAAGGACTGAATACCGGCGGTATGGGAACCGTAGCGCCGAATCCTTATTATACCGAAGAAATCGCAGAGCGCTGCATGAAAGAAATTTTCCTGCCGACCATGGAAGCGATGAACAAAGAGGGAAGATCTTTCAGCGGCTGCCTTTATTTCGGTCTGATGATTACAGAAGATGGACCGAAGGTCATCGAATACAACTGCCGCTTTGGCGATCCTGAAACCCAAGTTGTGCTGCCGCTTCTCGATAGTGACCTATTTGAGATTATGGAACATGTTGCTGCAGGAACTTTGGCAGAGGCAAATGTCAACTTTGCAGACGATGCGGCATGCTGTGTGGTTATGGCGTCGGAAGGCTATCCTGTCAGCTATGAGAAAGGCTTTGAGATTAAAATCGACGATGTAGAGGATGTTTACATTGCCGGCGCAAAGCTGTCTGCGGATGGCAGACTACTTACAAACGGCGGACGTGTTCTGGGTGTTACCGAAAGAGGCGCAGACATTGCAGAAGCCATCGAAAAAGCATATAACTCCGTAAAAAGAGTTACCTTTGACAATGCGTTTTATAGAAACGATATCGGCGCAAAGGCGTTGGCTGCATTAAATGAAAAATAGTAAAACAAAGTAGGGAGAATTATGGTTTATAGAATATATGTTGAAAAGAAAAAAGCTTTCGCCCATGAAGCAGCGTCTTTAAAAAACGATATCGTAAAACTGCTGCAGATTCAGAATTTGCAGGATTTGCGGATTGTAAACCGCTATGACGTTGAAAACTTGGACAGAGAACTATTTGACTATGCTGTAAGCACTGTGTTTTCTGAGCCGCAGGTAGACGACACCTTTGAAACCTTGGATTTTGCAGGGGCGGATCATGTTTTCGCGGTAGAATTCCTGCCGGGACAGTTTGACCAGAGAGCAAATTCTGCTGCGGAATGTATCCAGATTATTTCAAAAGGCGAAAGACCGGCAGTCAGAACCGCTAAAGTGTACCTGCTGCAAGGTTCTTTGACCGAGGCAGAACTTGCTGAAATTAAGAAGTATGTCATCAACCCGGTGGAAGCGAGAGAAGCGACCTTGGAAAACTTTGACACCCTGAAAGTGGACTACGAAATTCCGACAGAAGTTGCGGTTTTAAACGGCTTCAATGAACTTGACGAAGCTGGACTTTTGGAATTTCTAAAAGACTACGGACTTGCCATGGATTTGGGCGATTTAAAATTCTGTCAGGAGTACTTTAAAAGTGAAGACAGAAATCCGACTATTACGGAAATCAGGGTAATCGATACTTACTGGTCCGATCACTGCAGACATACCACCTTCAACACAACGATTGACAGTGTCAAGTTTGAAGATCCTGCAGTGCAGGAAACCTATGAAGAATACATCAAAACCCGTGAGGAACTAGGCAGAACCAAGCCGATTAATCTGATGGATATCGGCACTATTGCCGCAAAATACCTGAAAAAGCACGGCTTACTGGATAAACTGGACGAATCTGAAGAAATCAACGCCTGCACCGTAAAGATCGATGTAGATGTCGACGGCGGAACAGAAAAGTGGCTGCTTTTATTTAAGAACGAAACTCACAACCATCCGACTGAGATCGAGCCTTTTGGCGGTGCTGCAACCTGTGTTGGCGGTGCCATCAGAGACCCGCTTTCAGGAAGAAGCTATGTATATTCTGCTATGCGTGTTACTGGTGCAGCTGACCCGTTAAAGCCAGTTTCTGAAACTATGGAAGGAAAACTTCCGCAGAGAAAGATCGTAACAACTGCTGCCAACGGATACAGTTCCTACGGCAACCAGATTGGGCTTGCTACAGGGCAGGTAGATGAACTTTATCACCCAGGCTACGTGGCTAAGAGAATGGAAATCGGTGCAGTAATTGCTGCAGCGCCTGCTGAAAACGTACGCAGAGAGAGACCTGTTGATACTGACAGAGTTATTCTCTTGGGCGGAAAAACCGGTCGTGACGGCTGCGGTGGTGCAACCGGCTCCTCCAAGTCCCACACAACTGAATCTTTGGAAAGCTGCGGCGCTGAGGTACAGAAGGGTAATGCACCGGAAGAAAGAAAGCTGCAGAGACTCTTTAGAAATCCGGAGGCTTCCAAACTGATTAAGCGCTGTAACGACTTTGGCGCAGGTGGAGTATCTGTTGCTATCGGAGAACTGGCTGATGGTCTTGAGATTAACCTGAACGCAGTGCCGAAGAAATACGATGGTCTTGACGGAACTGAGCTTGCCATCAGTGAATCTCAGGAAAGAATGGCTGTTGTCGTTGCTGAAAGTGATGTAGAGCGTTTCTGTGAACTGGCTGTTTCTGAAAATCTGGAAGCCACAGTTGTAGCAGAGGTAAAGGAAAATCCATATTTAAAGATTTTCTGGAACGATAAGCCGATTGTAAATATTTCCAGAGCTTTTCTTGACACCAACGGTGCAGAAAAACACATTGATATTGAAATCCCAATGCACGAGAACTTTGAAAAAAAAGTCAGCGGTGACTTTGTGCAAACATATAAGGCTCTGGCAGGAGACTTAAACGTCTGCTCTAAAAGAGGCTTATCCGAGCGTTTTGACTCCACCATCGGCGCAGGCACTGTCTTAATGCCCTTTGGCGGTATTAGACAAAGAACGCCGAATCAGGCAATGGTAAACTTGATTTCTGTAGAAAAGGGACACACTGACACCTGCTCACTGATGTCCTGGGGCTATAACCCGTATATTGCAGAGGCAAGCCCTTATCACAGTGCGTATCTGGCAGTGGTGGAATCCGTATCCAAACTGATTGCTGCTGGCGCATCCTTTGAGGATGTATACCTTTCCTTCCAGGAATACTTTGAAAAGCCGATGAGAGATGCGATGCGGTGGGGCAAACCGATGGCTGCAGTTCTGGGCGCATTCAAAGCGCAGAAGGAGCTGGGCGTGGCGGCGATTGGCGGTAAAGACTCCATGAGCGGAACCTTTGAAAACATCGACGTTCCACCAACGCTAGTATCTTTTGCAGTTACTACAGGTAATGTTAAAACGATAATTTCTCCGGAGTTCAAACAGGTAGACAATAATATTATTATGTTTACTCCGGAAAAAGACAAAGAAGGTCTCCCAAAGGCTGAAAGTCTGAAAGAAATTTACGAAACGGTCCACAGACTTATCTCAGACGGTAAAATTGTCAGCGCTTACACACCAGGATTTGGTGGTGTTGCGGAAGCCATATTGAAAATGGCTATGGGTAATGATATCGGTTTTGCCTATGATTCTGTGGATATGGAAACCATCTTCGGCTATCAGTACGGCGGCTTTGTTGCCGAACTGGAAGGAGAAGTTGAAATCTCTGCAGACGGATTTTCTGTGATTACCCTTGGTAAAACGACAGCAGAAAAGACCATCACTTATGGCGCTGAATCTCTTGCGCTTACTGATCTTTGTAAGATTTATGAGGATAAGCTGGAGTCTATTTACACTTGCAACATTGAAACTGAAAGCAGCAAGCTTGAAACTTTCCGTTATGAGGCTACAGAAAGACCTCATGCTAAGGTAAAGGTTGATGTGCCAAAGGTATTGATTCCGGTATTTCCAGGCACCAACTGTGAATATGACTCTGCAAAGGCATTCCGTGACGCTGGCGCAGAGGCTGAGATTTTCGTTGTAAACAACCTGACTGCTGCTTCTATTGCAAAATCCGTAGAAGATTTCGCCGCAAAGGTGCGTGAATCCCAGATTATCTTTATTCCGGGCGGTTTCTCCGGCGGCGATGAACCGGACGGTTCCGGAAAGTTTATCACTGCATTCTTTAGAAATCAGGAAGTAAAGGAGGCCGTGACCGATTTACTGAACAACAGAGACGGTTTAATGCTGGGTATCTGCAATGGATTCCAGGCGCTAATCAAACTGGGACTTGTACCTTATGGCAAAATCATCGATACCGATGAAAACTGCCCGACACTGACTTTCAACGAAATCAGCCGCCACCAGTCTAAACTGGTCAGAACAAGAATTGCTTCCAATAAGTCTCCATGGCTTGCAAATACAACACCTGATCAGATTTATACCGTTCCGATTTCCCACGGTGAGGGAAGATTTATCGCTTCAGAAACGCTAATTCGTGACCTTGCTGAAAACGGTCAGATTATCACCCAGTATGTGGATCTTGAAGGAAACGTTACTTCGGATATTCAGTACAATCCAAATGGTTCTTACTTCGCTATCGAAGGTATCACTTCACCTGACGGCAGAGTACTGGGCAAGATGGGACACTCCGAAAGAATCGGTGCAAATCTTTACAAAAACGTGCCGGGTGACTTCGACATGGGTATGTTCTGCGCTGCTGTAGAATATTTTAAGTAAAATATGAATAGGTTAAATTAGAGTTAGAATTAGCCTCCGCCTGCCAAAAGCTTTCGGAGGCTGATTTTTATAAAGAAAGAGAGGTTTTATATATGGATACAAGGTATCAAGTTGTTATGAGCCAAGTTATGCTGCCGCATCAAGCCAATGTAGCAGGCAATGTACACGGTGGTGAAATTATGAAATTTATGGATACAGCAGCAGGAGCTTGCGCTATGAAATATGCAAGAAGTAACTGTGTTACAGCTAGAGTGGACGAACTGATTTTCCACCTGCCGATTTTTGTCGGGGCACTGGTAACCTGCACTGCAACCATTGCATACGTAGGAAACACTTCTATGGACGTTTACGTGCGCGTAGATTCTGAAGACATGGAATCCGGAAATGGTCCAGAAAAAGCTCTGTGTGCTCATTTTACTATGGTTTCCATGAACAAAGCCGGAAGACCTCAGAAAGTGCCTGCATACATACCGGAAACGGAAGAAGAAAAAATACTTTGGGAAGAAGCCGCAGCGAAAGTGAAGGCTAGAAAAAGATAAAATCTCATACGCAAATTTTAATCATATTTGCCTGTCCTACTCATATAGTATTAGAGAAAGGACAGGTATTTTTTATGAATCATTTTGAGAAAGTGTTTCAATGCTTTCCTGTAGAAGTCCAGCGGCAGATTGGCGGGCTTGCATCGGAAATACAGGAGGAAATCAACGAAATTCGAGTGTACCGGGGAAAACCGGTACAGCTTTACGCAGGGAAAAATCAGTACTTGCTGAAGGGCTATATCACCGGCGGACAAATTCACAGTCTCTTAAATAATCTGATGAAATTTTCCTATTATGCTTACGAAGATGATATCGCAAAAGGCTTCATTACTATTGATGGCGGACATCGGGTGGGTCTTTGCGGCAAAGCAGTGGTGGAGGATGGGAAGGTTACTCTGATTCGTGATATCAGTTCTCTCAACATTCGTTATTCCAGAGAGATTATAGGCTGCAGCGACAAAATCATGCCTTACGTCTTTAATGAACAGGGGAATCTTTGCAATCTGCTCATTGTCTCGCCTCCAGGCTGTGGTAAGACTACATTGCTCCGGGATTTAGCAAGAAATATCAGTCTGCAGGGTATTAAGGTCGGTATTTGTGATGAGCGCTCTGAAATTGCTGGTATGTCCGGCGGCATCAGCGCTTATACTTTTGGAAATGCGGTGGATGTGCTGGATGGCTGTCCAAAGGCATCGGCTATGCAGATGATGGTTCGTGCCATGTCTCCTCAGCTTCTCATTACAGATGAAATCGGAACAAAGGCAGACGCAGACGCAATCAGAAGCTGCAGCGGAAGCGGTGTAAAGGTAATCTGTTCCATGCACGGAAGCTGCATGGAGGATTTGAAAAAAACAGGAGTTTGGGAAATTGTTGAAGGGAATTCTTTTGATTACATTATATTTCTCACAGATCAGCCAGTTATCGGAACAGTAAAGGAGATTTGCCATGGTTAAGATAATTGGACTATTTCTGGGCGTCATAGGCTGTGGTGCAATCGGACTGTTAAAAGCACGAGATATCAAAGATCGAAAACAGCTGCTTCTTGAATTCAAAAGCCTGCTTCTCCACATTTCCACAGAAATCAGCTATTTTAAGGAACCGCTTCCGCAGATTTTTGAGCGTCTGTCGGCGGAAAACGAAGGCGCATGTGGGCTCCTTCTGAGAAATTGCCTGACCAGCTATTTGACAAGCGGCAGAGACATGGGAGAACTTTGGAAAGATTCGGTGGATTTCGTATATGAAAGTCTTCCTGTTACTGAGCAGGATGTAGTACTCATGAAGAAATGCGCAGATTTTCTTGGACAAAGCGATTTCAAGAGGCAGCAGGAGCACTTTCTGCTTTTACACAGGCAGCTTGATGAGCAGATTGAGGAGGCGCAGAGGTGGATTGATTCTAAAGGGAAAATGTATGAAAGACTGGGTTTTTCGGCAGGTCTTGTAATCGCCATTGCACTGATATAGATATAAAACAAAGGGGGAAAAGACATTGGAAATCAGTATTATTTTCAAAATTGCAGGTATCGGCATTTGTATAGCGCTGGTGAATCAGATTCTGGTTAAGGCAGGAAAGGATGAAATGGCAATGATGACAACGCTTGCTGGTGTAATCATTGTGCTGGTAATTATCGTCAAAATGCTGGCAGAATTCTTTGAAACGATGAAAGTCTTTATGGAATTTTAGTGATGGAAATATTAAAAATTGCCATGCTTGCGCTTCTTGCAGTGGCACTGATTACACTGGTAAAGAGCTATAAGCCGGAGTTTGGGATTTACGTGGTCATCGCATGCAGTATTTTGATTCTCTATTTTATGATTGACAGCTTGAAATATGCTGTGGCGTATGTATCGGGGC
This sequence comes from Senimuribacter intestinalis, assembly GCF_943192965.1. NCBI lineage: Bacteria > Bacillati > Bacillota > Clostridia > Peptostreptococcales > Anaerovoracaceae > Senimuribacter > Senimuribacter intestinalis. Next base: position 36,092 of record NZ_CALPCF010000016.1, on the reverse strand, counting down.
TGTACGAGAAACTGGAATACGGAAAAGGATATTTTCCCATTATTATAAAGGTTCTCGTCATTGCTTACGTTACCGAATTCACTTCGCAGCTTTGCAAAGATGCGGGGGAGACATCGATCGGCGCAAAGGTAGAACTGGCGGGAAAGGTGATTATCTTTTGTGTTGCGATTCCGGTATTTGTGTCGATTATCAGTCTGGTGGAGGAACTGTTATAAACTATGGAATTTGATGAAATTTTAAAGGAACAGATGAAAAAAATCGTCGATGAGAAGCAGACTGACTCGCTTTCTGATTATGCCAGCGGTCTATCCGGGGGAATTTCTGATTACTTTACGCTGGATAAAATCGTAGACGCAACACTAAATGGGGAGAGCATTTTTAGTTCAGAGGATATGATTTCCAGTTTAAAGGCGCTGTTTCTCTATGAATTAAAGGCGGCACTGGTGGTGGGTGTGGAAATACTGACCGTCTGCATCGTCATCGGTCTTCTTAAAAATCTATCTGGCTCCTTTGGAAAAAAAGGTGTCACGGAGATTGCAAGTCTTGTCTGCAGCATCGTCATCATCGGTCTTGCTGTCAGCAATTTTCAGACCATCTACCAGATGACCATTGACGCGATTGCAACGATTACATACACGATGGAGCTTTTGCTCCCAGTGCTCATAACCATACTCATTTCCATGGGACAGGTGACGGGTGGAACAATTATGAGTCCGTTGATATTGACTGCGATTACGATTTTTGAATCGATTCTAAAGAACATCGTGCTGCCGGCACTGTTTCTATCGACGGTACTCAGTTTGCTCAATTGTTTAACAGAAAAAGATTACGTAAACCATTTATCTAAATTTCTGAGACAGGCGGCGCTCTTTGTGACCGGACTGGTGCTGACGCTAATGTCGGGAATTGTCGCTGTGCAGGGGCTTATTACACAGACTTCGGACAGCCTGATTATGGGAACGGCAAAATATTCCTTGGATGCGTTTATTCCCATCGTCGGTGGGTTTACTGCAGACACTGTGGAGCTTTTTATCAAGTGCATGGGATCAATTAAAGGAATTGTAGGGATTTTTGGAATTCTCCTCATTGTATCCCTTATGCTGATTCCTATACTAAAAATCATGGCAATTTCTGTCATATATAAAGTGACGGCGCTGCTGATTGAACCGGTCGCCTCAAAGAAAATTGCCGCAGGGGTTTCAGACATTGGCACGTGTCTTGTTACCATGGGCGCTATCGTGTTCTTTGCATCACTTTTGTTTATCATTTTTATTACATCCATTATTCGTCTCGGAGGCAGCATATGAGCGTGATTACAGCATGGGTCAAAGACATTTTCATCGTAATTTTAGCGATTACCTTTCTGGAGATTTTGCTGCCAGAAAGTTCCATGGCAAAGTATCTGAAGTTTATTTTTTCTATCATCGTACTGGCGACAATTTTATCACCGCTGGCAAGTTTTTTGGAATAAATAGACAGATAAAAAATATTTTTTAAGAGAGGGTATTATGTTTGAGAAGCTAAAAATCACAAAAGATACCATAGTCAAGATCATTACGCTTTTGCTTATCGCCTCGGTATTTCTTTTGACTATGAGCGTTTTAACTGATGACAACGACAGCAGAAAGCAGGTGACCGATGACGATGGCGCCACAGAAACCATGCTGTGCAGCTTTTTATCGGAAATCAAAGGAGTGGGTGATGTCAATGTGATGATGGAGTACGATGAGAATCGTGCGGTAACCGGAGTGATCGTAACTGCTGAGGGTGCAAGTGACCCCGTAGTAAAAAATGATATTGTAAAAGGGGTAGCAACCTTATTTGATTTGCCGGTTTCCAGCGTAATGGTATTTGAAAAAAGTCAGGAGGATTGAGAAAGATGAAAAAGAAATTTAAACTAGATTTAAAAGGATTTTTTAATAAGAAAGAAAATGTGGCAGTTGCCGCTTTAGCCTTGGTATTTTGTGCAGGACTTGTTGTGACGGAAGTCAAAGCCAACAATATTCCACTTCACGACGGAGATGTTCTTGTGGACAGCCGCAACATTGCACAGGTTGAGGAGGATTCAAGTTCTGAAAGCAGTACTGATGGAGACAGTGAAAAGACTGAAAAAACTGCAGGGGATGACGTGAATGAGGAAGATGGCGAAGGAGATGCCGCTACAAAGGGCAATACCTTTGCGGAAAAAAGAGCAAAACTAGATCTTGAAAGAAATGAACTGATTGCAGGCTATGACAGCACCATCAAGAATTCCACTAACGACGCAGAGAAGAATAACGCGGTGGCAAACAAAGAAAAACTGACCAAATATATGGAACAGGAGGTTTCTATTGAAAGTCTGATTAGCAGCAAAAATCTGCCGGAATGCCTTGTTATCATCACAGAAAGCACCATCACCGTTACTGTCGATGAGCAGGAACTGACACAAAACACTGTAGCGAAAATCTGCAATATTGTCATGGCAGAAACAGGCAGAGGTGCCGATAAGATTATTATTCAAAGTAACTACTAAAGCATTTTCCAAATAATAGCAAATACTTATATAAATAATATAAATAAAATCAAAAAGCCACACCAAGACAATGTGGCTTTTTTACATAGCTGAATCCATAAGATGTGTTTGAGAGAGGCAAATCATTTGGGTAGGCAAAAAAGGATTTTAACCTGCCTTAAGATTTTCCTTCAAAAATGTATAAATCTATAGTCAATATCGTTGGTGTAACTTGCATAATCCGCAAGATATGTGAATTTGCATACGGTAATTTTACGTAAATGGAAAGTTTTATCACTAAAATGGGCTCAATTGACCCGATTATCACAACAAACTTATACATTTTTCTCAGATTCTTAGATTTTCGGTTAAGTTTTAAAGAATTTCTTATACATTTTTCTAATGTAATTCTCGTATAAGTTAAACCCTGCTATTTTCATCTAAAGCGCATGCAAACCAGGGGGTTTGTGCAATCTTAATTTCGCAAGTATGCCTGTGGTTTTCTTTCCCCGAAACATTGCGAAGGTCTCTGAATAATGATATAATGAATGCAGAGATTTATACCGGCGCTGCCGATGACAAATTTTGAATGAATAGAGGTTACGTATGCAGGAAGAAAATATTGGCACCGTTAAGATTTCTGACGATGTGATTACAGCTTGTGCGGCCAGCGCCGCTTTGCAGATTGAAGGCGTATGTCAGCTTGCCGGAGGTTTTACAGATAATCTTTCCATCAATATTTTGGGAAAAGAGCCGGAAGGCAAAGGGATTAAGCTGTCCCGCGACGAAGAAGGAATTTCTCTGGACGTTTACGTCATCGTAGCGTACAGAGTCAAGATACCTCAGCTTGCCTGGGATATTCAGAGCCATGTCAAGAGCGAGATTGAATCAGTCACAGGTCTGAAAGTAAAAGAAGTAAACATACATGTACAGGGCGTGAGCCTGCCCGGAGAGGAAGATAAGAACTAGATGACAAGAACAGAAGCCAGAGAATTTATGATGCAGGTTTTTTTTCAGATGGAAGCCTGTGGAGATTTTGATGTAAACAGTAGAACTGATTTCATGAGTCAGGAGAAGATCAGAGACCAGAAGGAATACTGCAATGAGCTACATTCGCTGCTATGCAACAAAAAAGACGAAGTTGACGATTTACTTAGAAAGTACAGCACAAAATGGAAAATCGAAAGAATGCCAAAGACCGACCTTGCGGTGCTGCGTCTTGCAGTATGCGAGATGCGCTATGGTAAAGTTCCTGCGGCAGTATCCATCAATGAGGCTGTAGACTTAGCGAAAAAATATGGAACCGATGATTCAGGAAAATATGTCAACGGCATTTTGGGAAGAATTGCAGAGGAACTGGCAGCAGAACCTGCTGCAGTGTCTTACGAGGAAGAACATGCGTAAGCTGTCTCTTGGCATTGACACCAGCAATTATAAGACTTCTGTAGCCCTGACAGACCATAGCGGCGAAATTTTATCCAATCTGCAGCAGTATCTGACTGTAAAGAAAGGTGAGCGGGGGCTGAGGCAGTCGGCGGCGCTTTTTCAGCATGTGCAGAATCTGCCGCATCTCCTTGAAGAAACCTTTGAAACTTTAGCAAAGCTGCGCCGGGAAGAAGAAGCAGAAATTGCCTGCATCAGCGTGTCGGAAAAGCCAAGACCTGTAGATGGCTCCTATATGCCTTGCTTTTTGGCGGGGCTTTCTACAGCAAAATCCATCGCAGCGGCTCTTGGCGTGCCGTGTTATACCTTTTCCCATCAGGAAGGGCATATCGAAGCAGCGCGCTGGCGTTCGCCGCTTGCAGAGGCGAATCGCTTTATTTCTTTTCATTTTTCCGGCGGCACCACGGAGGCGCTGCTGGTGAGCGAAGATGGAATTTCCATCGTAGGTGGTTCAAAGGATTTAGCCTTTGGGCAAGTGCTGGACAGGGTAGGCGTTGCACTGGGCATGGAATTTCCATGTGGTCAGTCTTTGGACGAAATAGCAGTGGCAGCACAGGCTGCCGACGGACAGGTTAAGGATAATTTCCTGCCTAAAATCAAATGTGAAGAAGGATATATCAATCTTTCGGGCATAGAGACAAGATGCCAGAGAAGCCTTACAGAAACAGCGCCGGAAGTTCTGATTCCTATGTTGTTTCAAAGAATTTCTGAGGCGATTTGTGATATGAGTCTATATCTTGTAAACACCTATCAGACGGAAAGCATTCTCTTTGCTGGCGGTGTTTCAGCAAGCAGTCTGATACGAAAAAATTTAGAAACAAAGCTTTCAAAGATGCAGATTCACTTCGGTGAACCAGCGCTTTGTACCGACAATGCGGCAGGCATTGCGCTCCTTGGAGGAAAGAAACAATGGCTTTAAAACCGGTAACTGTTTCACAACTGAATGAATATATTTCCCGGGTAATCGGCACGGATCCGCTTCTTGGCGCTGTAGTAGTGAAAGGTGAAATTTCCAATTTGAAGTATCACGGCAGCGGACATGTGTACTTTTCCATTATAGACGCGACGAGCAAAATCAACTGTTTTTTACCACGGGATTACGCCATGAGCTTGCATTATCCACTGGAAGACGGCATGGAAGTGACCTTGACCGGCAGTGTCAGTGTCTTTAAAAAGAATGGCACTTATTCTCTCTACGTAAAAATCGTGGAGGTTTCAGGGGAGGGAAACCTTGCTATCGCCTTTGAAAAGATGAAAGAAAAGCTGAGCAAGGAAGGACTCTTTGACCAGTCCCACAAGAAACCTATACCAAAGTATCCGAACAAAATCGGCATTGTAACTTCTGCCACGGGAGCGGCGGTCAAGGATATTCTCAAAATCTTAAAAGGCCGCAATCACCTTGTCGATGTGATGATCTTTCCGGTGCTTGTGCAGGGAGAGGCGGCTTCTGCGGATATTGCCGCTATGCTTGACTATATCAATGAGAATTTTGATGATATCGATACACTGATTGTAGGAAGGGGCGGCGGCTCTGCCGATGACCTTTGGGCATTTAACGAGGAAAACGTGGCGAGAGCCATTTATCGCTCGGAAATTCCTATTATCTCTGCTGTGGGACACGAAATAGACTTCACCATAGCTGATCTTGTGGCGGATTTGCGGGCTGAGACTCCGACCGCAGCGGCGCAGCTTGTTGTACCCGATACGGAGCAAATGCGAAAGCAAATGGAAGATTTAAAGGAACATCTCTACATTCAGCTTTCCAACAAGCTGATGTATCACAGGCTGCTCATCGACAATCTGGCAAAGGAGATGAAAAACTGCTTAAATGGGCAGATTGCCAAGCTGGAGAATGAGCTTACACAGTCCAAACTGCTTCTTGAGGAGAACAATCCAACGCAGATTCTGGAAAATGGCTACAGCGTCCTTACAGATGAGGATGGTAAAGTCATTTCCGCAATCAGCCAGCTTTGCGAAAAGCAAGAATATAAAATTACCCTGCAGGACGGTTTTGCCAAATGCAGGATTACAGAAATAGGAGGAAACCAGCGATGAATCAGGGGAATTTTGAAAAGGCGTTGCGTGAACTGCAGACTATGGCAGAAAAAATCAAATCTCAAGAGACAAGCCTTGAAGAAGCCATTTCCTGTTATGAGGAAGGCATGAAGTATTACAAAACCTGCAGCGATATTTTGGAACAAGCGAAACAGAAAATCGAAACCTTTGAAGGAGAGGTGTAACCCATGATGCGAGAAAATTATGATGAATACAAAGAAATGATTAACGAGTACCTATTGGATTTTATGCCGAGCATTGACACCAAGAGCAGCGTTCTCTATGACTCAATGAAGTATTCCTTGATGGCTGGCGGAAAGCGGATACGGTCTGTGCTGCTTTTAGCTGCCTGTGAGTTTGCAGGTGGAAACGCAAAAGACGCATTGCCTTATGCCTGCGCTATCGAGTACATTCACACCTATTCCTTAATTCATGACGATTTGCCGGCTATGGATAACGATGATTTACGCCGCGGCATTCCGACCAATCACAAGGTCTTTGGCGACGGCATTGCGGTACTTGCCGGGGACGGTCTTCTGACCACTGCTTTTGAAATTATGAGCAAGGACATGTTCTTGTTCTTTGATAATATGAAGGAGTTAAAAAAACGTATCAACGCATCCTACACCATCGTCAAGCACTCCGGCGTGCAGGGCATGGTCGCAGGGCAGGCTTCGGATATAGACTCCGAACACAAACAATGCTCCAACGAAATGCTGGAATACATTCACATCAATAAAACAGGAGCCCTGATTGTAGCAGCCATCAGAGCAGGACTTTACCTTGGCGGCGCTGACGAAGAGATGATGAAAGATTTGACCTGCTATGCGGAGAATCTGGGGCTTGCTTACCAGATTGCCGACGATATTTTAGACATCAAAGGCAATGTAGAAGAACTGGGCAAAAACACCGGAAAAGACGCAGAATGTGAAAAAATTACCTATGTTGCCTTAAACGGCATGGAGGCTTCAGAGCAGCGCCTCAAAGAATTGACCATAAACGCTGTGGAATCCATTGAAAAATATTACGACAATGCGGAGTTTTTCAGAGATTTGGTTTTGAGACTGGAAAACCGCACAAAATAAAGGATAAAACGGAGAATTTGAATGAGTAATGAACTGGAACAGTATCAGTTTCCGGACGACCTGAAAAAGATGGACAAGGATGAGCTGTCTCTTTTGAGTTATGCTATACGGGATTTTTTATTAGATAAGGTATCAAAGACGGGAGGCCATTTGGCCTCCAATCTTGGCGTAGTGGAACTAACGATTGCTTTGCACAAGGTCTTTGACAGCCCGAAGGACAAAATTATTTGGGATGTAGGGCACCAGTCCTACGTACACAAAATTTTAACCGGACGCGCCTCAGAATTCGACCATTTGCGCCAGATGGGCGGAATCAGCGGATTTCCAAAGACTAAGGAAAGTGTTCACGACGTGTATGAGACTGGACATTCCAGTACCTCGATTTCCGCTGCTGCGGGCATGGCTGCTGCGAGAGATCTAAAAGGCGAAGACCATGAAGTCATTGCAGTCATCGGTGATGGTTCTCTCACCGGCGGTATGGCATATGAAGCATTGAACAATGTAGGAGCTTCTAAGTCCAAAATGATTGTGGTGCTCAACGACAACGGCATGTCTATTTCAAGAAACATTGGCGGCGTATCGCAGCATCTGTCGAAGCTTCGGACCTCTAACAGTTATCTTCATGCAAAAAAAGCTATCAAGAAAGCACTGGGCAGCATTCCTGTCATCGGAAACGATATCAGTTCCAATTTGGCGCATGCAAAGGACAGGGTAAAATATGCGTTGCTGTCAGGGGGCGTCATCTTTGAAGAACTGGGATTTACCTATTTGGGACCGGTGGACGGACATAATCTGGAGGAACTTTTAGATGTACTGCAGATCGCAAAGAATATTGACGGCCCAGTTTTCATCCATATTATAACAAAAAAAGGAAAAGGCTATCGGACGGCGGAAATTAATCCCAATAAATTTCACGGAATCGGACCTTTCAATCCGGAAACCGGCGCTGCTCTGCAGCAGGCGGAGCGAACCTACTCCAAAGTCTTTGGCAGTGCTTTAGTGGGGCTTGCTGAGGAAGACGAACGAATTGTTGCTATTTCTGCTGCCATGTGTGATGCTACAGGTCTCGGGGCTTTTGCAAAGCGATATCCGACCAGATTTTTTGATGTAGGTATCGCAGAAGCTCATGGCGTAACCTTTGCAGCAGGTCTTGCAAAAGCCGGTATGAAGCCGGTGGTTGCCATCTATTCCTCTTTCTTGCAAAGAGGGTACGATCAGATTATTGAGGATGTCTGTCTGCAGAAACTGCCAGTAGTCTTTGCCATCGACAGGGCAGGGATTGTAGGCGCGGACGGAGAAACACACCATGGTGTTTTCGACCTTTCATATTTGAGATCGATTCCAAATATGACCGTGTTGACTCCAAGAGACGGTACTCAGCTTTGCACTATGCTGAGTTATGCACTCTCCCTTGGTACACCTGTAGCAATTCGCTATCCGAGAGGCGTCTGCGACTTTGATACTGCAAATCTGATGCCGTATGCCGGAGAAAACCGACGCAAGACAAAAGGTAAAGACGTTGATATCTGGGCAGTGGGGAAGATGACCACTGTTGCAGAGGAGGTCCGGATGGTTCTTTTGGAGAAAGGAATTGAAGCAGGCATCATCGAAGTAGGCTGTGTAAAGCCGATGGATTTGTCTTGCCTTGAAAAGAATAAAACAATTGTAACCTTAGAAGATAATCTCCTTGCCGGAGGCTTTGGCGAAGGATTTCGGGCAGAGACAGGGTGCAGTGATGTACTCAGTTTTGGATGGCCTGCCCAGTTTATAGAACATGGTAGCTGTGACGATTTGTATCATAAGTACGGACTTGATACGGCGTCCATTGCAGAAAGGATTTGTGAACACCTTGAAAGAAAGGCTTGATATTTTATTAGTAAAAAAAGGATATTATCAGTCCCGCGAGCGGGCAAAAGCTGCCATCATGGCAGGGATTGTCTATGTCGATGGACAGCGCAGCGATAAAGCGGGAAATCAGGTAGATACGGGGGCAGAGATTTTCGTAAAAGAGAATCTCTGTCCTTATGTGAGCAGAGGCGGCTTGAAACTTGAAAAGTCTATGGGGCATTTTAATCTGCAGCTTAATGGGGCAGTCTGCATGGACATCGGTGCCTCCACTGGCGGCTTTACCGACTGCATGCTGCAAAACGGTGCTTCCAAAGTTTATGCCATCGATGTGGGCTATGGACAGCTGGACTGGAAACTTCGAAATGACGAGAGAGTCGTCAATATGGAAAAATGTAACGTACGCTATCTGGATACCGATTTGATTGCAGAACCTATCAATTTTATCAGTATTGATGTGTCATTTATTTCTCTGCGGTTAATTTTTCCTGTGGCGGCTGCTGTTCTTGCAGATGACGGGGAGATCGTCTGCCTCGTAAAGCCGCAGTTTGAAGCCGGAAGAGAGCAGGTTGGCAAAAAGGGTATTGTCAGAGATCGAAATGTTCACAGAGAAGTCATCGAAAATGTGATTTCTTATGGGGAAGCTAACGGTTTATATGCCCATGGTTTGACATTTTCTCCGGTTACCGGCGCAAAAGGTAATATAGAATATCTTTTACATCTTTCCAAATCAAGGGAAATGTGTTATAATGTATCATGTATACAAGAAGTGGTTGAAAACTCTCATGCAGAGTTAGAATAAGCACGTATATTTTTTAGGAAAACAAGGAGATCGAGAGAAATGAAATTATCAAACAAAGTGGAAGCAATGCAGTTTTCACCAATCAGAAAATTCAACCCGATTGCACAGAAAGCAAAGGACGCAGGTAAGAAAGTTTATCACCTGAATATCGGTCAGCCGGACGTAGAAACACCGGCATGCTTTATGGATGCAATCAGAGCTTATGAAAACAAAGTAATCGCTTATGCTGAATCCGGCGGTATTACTGAACTGCAGGACGCTGTATCTGATTACTTCAAAACTTACGGTATGGAAATCGGCAGAAACGATATGATCGTTACAACCGGTGGTTCTGAAGCACTGACCATGACTTTCCTGGCACTTCTCAACGAAGGCGACGAAGTTCTCATCGCAGAACCGTTCTATACCAACTACCATACATTTGCTACTTCTGCAGGCGGTAAGGTTGTTCCTATTACTACAAAAGCAGAGGAAGGCTATCATTATGCAAAGAGAGAGCAGATTGAACCGCTGATTACAGAAAAAACTAAGGCTATCTGCTGCATTAACCCAGGCAATCCAACCGGTACTGTACTTACTAAAGAAGAAATGCAGTTGATCGGCGATATCGCAAAGGAACACGACCTGTGGATTATCGCGGACGAAGTATACAGAGAATTTGCTTATGACGGAAGAGAAGCCGTTTCCTTCGGTCAGGTCAAGGACGTAGAAGACAGAGTTATCATCATTGACTCCGTTTCCAAGAGATTCTCCGCTTGCGGCGCAAGAATCGGTCTGCTGGTTTCCAAGAATCAGGAATTTATGCAGAGCGTGATGAAGATTGCACAGGGCAGACTTTGCGTATCCACCGTTGACCAGGTTGGCGCTGCTGCACTGTTTAAACTGCCAGCTTCTTACTACGATGAAGTAAAAGCTGAATACTGCGGAAGAAGAGACGTCGTATACGAAGAACTGATGAAGATTCCTGGCGTTGTTTGCAGAAAGCCTGGCGGCGCATTCTATATGACTGCAAAACTTCCTGTGGACAGTGTAGAAGACTTCCTGATGTTCCTTCTGACTGAGTTTGAAGATAACGGCGAAACTGTTATGTTCGCACCTGCTGAAGGTTTCTATGCAACACCAGGTCTTGGTAAAGATGAAATGCGTATCGCATACGTGCTGAATCAGGCAGATATGAGAAGAGGAGTAGAGCTGATCAGATTGGGAATCGAGGCTTATAACAAGAGATAAGCACTGCGAGAGTACCAAGCTGCAGAATCTGCATAAGCTGTGGAACATTGTAATCCGAGAAGTTTGTGCATCGACTCAGCGGCTGCCTTGACAAAATTGACAAAAAATCATGATTTAGTCAATTCTGTCAAAGAAATCGGGTTAAAACATTGCTAAAATTGACAGATTCTAAGATTCTTGTCAATTCTGTCAAAAACTTCGAGAAAATTGAGGGAAATTGAGGTGTTTTTACCTGATTTATTGACAAAAAACGAAAAATATTTTGATTTTGTCAATGTTGATAAAAAAGATAAGCAAGGGGCATGGATAATTCTGTGTCCCTTTTGTTTTAAATGGAAGGTAGTGTATATAAATGGAAATCAAAACAATTTGCGATAATCCACAGCTTTTAGTCGAAGCTGCCTCTTGGTTTTCGGACAAATGGGGCGTGCCTTTAGAAGCATACATGGAAAGTATGAAAGCATATATTGGTAATCCTGTCGGAATTCCGAAATGGTTTGTTATTTTAGATGAGAAAGAGAGTACTATTGCCGGCGCAGGTATCATCGAAAATGACTTTCATCAGAGAAAGGATTTAACTCCAAACCTGTGCGCGCTGTTTGTTGAACCGTCCTATCGAAAACAAGGTTTAGCGAAAAAGCTGATGAATTTTGCGAAAAAAGAAACCTCAGCAGCTGGGTTTGAAAAGCTATATCTCATCACAGACCATACTAAATTCTACGAAAAATGCGGCTGGACGTTCTATGGAATCATCAAAGAAGACGATGGGGCCGAGATTCGTATGTACGAAACAAAAACCGGATTTTGACTTTTATTATAGCGTGTTTTTTGGTATAATTAAGTATTATAGGAAATGGAGATGAGGAAATGGCGTCTAGAGAAAAAGAACATGACATCAGCCAAGAGGAACTTGAATTTGCTGTATTTTGTGTTGAGAATCTGGAAAAGAAACTAAGTGTAGGCAGCCAGAGGATATTTAAGGCTTTTACGGAAGACAGCGATATTCTTTACAGTTACATTATCCCAAATTATCCGATTCTTCATACCCAGAGCAAAGAATATATTTTAGAAGACATTCTGTCGCTCCTGAACGAAAAAGGAATAAAAATATGATTTTATACCATGGTTCTAATACAGAAATTAAATACCCCGATATTCAGTTTTCTAGATTGAATGTAGATTTTGGAAAAGGGTTTTATACGACACCGATTCTGGCACAGGCTGAAAACTGGTGTCAAAAATTTAAGCGGCGTGACCAGCAGGCCATTCTCAACCAGTATCAGTTTTGTGAGTTAGAAAGTCATCAATTCAAGATATTGAGATTTGAAAGTTACTCTGAATCCTGGTTGGATTTTGTTTTGGCGTGCAGAAACGGTCAGGACAAGACCGACTATGATATGGTAATCGGCGGTGTTGCCAACGATAAAGTATTCAATACGATAGAGCTGTATTTCGATGGTTTAATCGGCAAAACTGAAGCTCTGAAACGGCTGAAATTTGAGGATCCAAACCTGCAAATTTGTTTTAGAAGTCAAGATATGATAGAAAGATGCTTGAAATTTGAAAGGAGTGATTCGATATGAATGCAAATCCAATTTTACTGCAAATGAAATACGCCCGTGTTATCAGCCGCTTTGCAGCACTTTCAAATATAACAAAGCGTGAAGCATTATCGTTTTTTTATCATTCAAAGACTTATGAGCTTCTAAGTGAAGGCGTTTCCGATATGCACTGCATGAGCGATCAGTATTTGGCAGAGGATTTATATTTTGAAAAACTAAATGGATATTCGGAGAAATTTTATGAGTAAGCTATCTTTTCAAACTTTCTGCTCATCGTAGAGATGATTGCAAAGGAATTTCAAATAACTGAGGAGCAGGCGCTAGAACGATTTTATAAGTCTAACACAGGTGCGCTGCTTGCCGACGACGAAACCGGACTGTATGGACAATCTCCTCTATACATTTTCGGACTATTTTTAGAAGAAATGAACTATAAAAAAAGGAGTAATACTTTCATGGCAAAAAACAAGCTATCACCAATGATGCAGCAATATTTAGAAATTAAAGCAGAATATCAGGATTGTATTCTCTTTTTTAGATTGGGCGATTTTTATGAGATGTTCTTCGACGACGCCAAACTTGCGTCCAGAGAACTGGAGCTGACTTTAACCGGCAAAAACTGCGGGCAGGAGGAGCGAGCTCCTATGTGCGGCGTGCCGTTTCACTCTGCTGATACCTATATCGCTCGTCTTGTAGAAAAAGGATACAAAGTAGCCATCTGCGAACAGGTGGAAGATCCTGCTGCCGCTAAAGGTATTGTAAAACGTGAGGTTATACAGATTGTTACACCAGGCACGGTGACTTCACAGACCATGCTGAAGGAAAACGAAAATAACTATCTGGCTTCGGTATATTTGGACAAGAAGGGTATGTCCATTTCTTACTGTGATATTTCAACAGGTGAGCTTTATACAACAGAAGAACTTTCCGGACTAAATTTTGCACAGAATATGCTCAATGAGCTTGCCAAAATCGATGCAAAAGAAATCATGATAAACGAAGGTGCACAGTCCATCATAGACTGTGACGAAATCAAAGCTGTCACTGGCGCTTTTGTCTTTGCAAGGAATGAATCCTACTATGCGCAAAAAGCCGCTGAGGACGCAATTAAGGCTCAATTCAGCCAGGTTTCGCTGACAAGTTTAGGACTTTCGGGAAGAGACTTGTGCGTACTGTCTCTTGGGGCGCTGCTTTCATATCTGCTGGAAACCCAGAAGCAAAACCTTTCACAGCTGACTCAGTGCAGATTTTATGAAATAGGAAAACACATGTCTCTCGACAAGGCGACACTCAGAAACCTTGAAATTACAGAGACATTATACGATAAAAGAGTTCAGGGCTCGCTCCTGGGCGTTTTGGACAAGACGGCAACGGCTATGGGATGCCGTAAACTGAAACAGTGGCTGAGGGAACCTTTGAACAATGCCGCCGAAATCAATCTGCGCCTCGACGCAGTATCGGAACTTTCCGAGCAGCCGATTTTAGAGAATAACCTGCGCGAAGCACTGAAACAGGTCTATGACTTTGAGCGGCTTGCCGGAAGAATTGCGTCAGGAAATGCCAACGGCAAGGACATGATTGCACTGAAAAGCTCGGTCTTTGTGCTGCCTGAAATTAAAGACAGCCTGCAGTACGTAGATTCAGCCTTGTTGCAGCAGCTTTCTGCTCAGATTTATGATTTAGAAGAAATCTATACCCTGATAGAAAGCGCCATCAGAGAAGATGCGCCATTTGCCATCAAAGAAGGTGGGCTGATTAAAGAAGGCTATTCCAAAGAACTTGACGATATCAAGTTTTCCATCAAAGACGGCAAACAGTGGATTGCAAATTTAGAAAATACTGAGAGAGAACGAACGGGCATTCGTACCTTAAAGGTCGGTTTTAATAAGGTTTTCGGTTATTATATTGACGTAACGAAAGCCAATGCTGCGCTGGTTCCCGAGGACTATATCCGCAAACAGACCCTTGTCAATAATGAGCGTTACATCACGCCGGAGCTGAAGGAAATGGAAAATCTGGTTCTCAATGCGGAGACGAAAATTAACCAGCTGGAATATGAACTTTTTACAGAAATCAGAAATAAAATTCAAGCCTTTATCAGAGAAATTCAGCAAACCTCCCAGGCTATTGCGCAGCTGGATGTGCTTTGCAGTTTTGCTAATGTCAGCAATAAGCTGGGCTATGTAAAGCCAATTATCGACGAAAGTTTTGAACTGCAGATCGAAAAAGGCAGACACCCGGTTATCGAACAGATGATTACAGACGGCATGTTTGTATCTAACGATACCTATTTGAACAACACAGACACCAGTATGCTGGTCATCACCGGACCTAATATGGCTGGTAAATCTACTTACATGCGGCAGACCGCACTCATTGTACTGATGGCGCAGGCGGGTTGTTTTGTCCCTTGTGAGTACGCCAGAATCGGTGTCGTAGATAGGATTTTCACTAGAATCGGAGCCTCTGATAATCTGGCACAGGGACAGTCTACATTCTTTGTAGAAATGAGCGAACTCGCCTATATTCTCAGCTGCTCCAAAGAGCGAAGCCTGATTATTCTCGATGAGATCGGCAGGGGAACAAGCACCTACGACGGACTTTCCATCGCTTGGGCTGCTGTGGATTACCTCTGCAATGAAGCCACCCATATTAGAACCCTATTTGCGACCCATTATCACGAGCTGACTGCACTGGAAGAGCAGATACCGGGGGTTTGCAATCTCAATGTGGATGTTTCAGAAGAAAATGGAAACATCGTATTTTTACACAAAATTGTGCGCGGCTCTGCCAGCAGAAGCTATGGCATTCATGTAGCAAAACTAGCAGGGGTACCAAGTCCGCTTCTTGAAAATGCCCAGAAAAAGCTGGAGCAATTGCAAGCAGGCAGCATAGAAATATCCCCATATACATATGTGCAAACCGCTGCAAAAGAGCCTGCGGCAGCTTCTGTTGAGGAACAAATTTCCTTTTTTACCCCAGGACCAAATCCTGTAGTAGACCGGATTCGCAAACTGAATCTGATGGAAATTACGCCTTCGCAAGCTATTGGTATTTTAGAAGAGTTAAAGGAAGCAATCGATGATTAAAGTTTTAGAAAAGAACATCGCTGATAAAATCGCTGCTGGAGAAGTCATCGAAAGACCAGTCTCCATTATTAAAGAACTTGTAGAAAATTCCCTTGATGCAGGCGCTGACTCAATCATAGTGGAGATAAAAAACGGTGGAAAAACCTATATTCGTGTCACTGATAACGGCTGCGGTATACCGCGGGAAGAGGCAGAAACAGCCTTTCTTCGCCATGCAACCAGCAAAATTTCTACAGCAAGAGATCTGGATGCTATCGAAACCCTAGGCTTTCGTGGTGAAGCCCTTGCCAGCATCGCCGCAGTAACCCATACGGAATTTATCACTAAGACAAAGGATGCCAAAATGGGCGTGAAACTATTGATCCACGGCAGCGAAGTCATTGCAAACAGTGGAACTGGCTGTCCTGACGGTACGACCATTATCGTAACAGATCTGTTTTATAATACTCCTGCCAGACGCAAATTCCTTAAATCTGATGGTGCAGAAAGCGGTCAGATTATCGACTTTATGTCCCAGATTGCGCTGGCTTACCCTGCGGTCAAATTTCGTTTCATCAATAATGGTAATATCATATTTTCTACAGTCGGGAAAGGTGATGTGCTGGCTGCTATTCTGGCGGTTTATAAAATCAGTGAATACAAGGATTTAGTTCCTGTTACTTATGAGAAAGACGGTAGTAAGGTCAGCGGCTACATATCAAGACCATCTCTGTCAAGAACCAATCGAAAAAATCAAATTTTCTTTGTCAACGGAAGGGTTGTTTCCAGCAAAGTCATCGAAAGAGGAGTCGCTGCCGGCTATAAAGAAAGACTTTTTGATGGCAGATATCCGGTTGCATTTTTATTTATCAAGACAGATCCTGCAAAGCTGGATGTCAACATTCACCCAAACAAAAAGGAAGTCCGCTTCGATAGGGAGGAAGATATCACTGCTTTGGTGGCGGATGGAATTGTACAGGCGCTCGGAACCAAGGCCGCTGTTACAGAGGTCAAAAACATCTTTAAATCGCCGATAAAAGAGATCGCACGCCCTGTAGAAACTCAAGTTACAATTTCTGAACCTGAGCCGCCGCAAAAATCAAAGGCAGAGCCTGAACAGAAACACGAGCAAAACTCAGAAAATAAATCCGAACCGCGGGTAGACATAAAACAGATATTATCCACCCGTCGAGAAACTTTAAAGGTTGCCGAAGAAAAAGTGTCCTATGATATGCCGCAGGTCTTCCATGAAGCGAACAAACCGTCAGACGAAGTAACCGATGCGTTTTCGGAACCTCCGCAGTCGAAAGCTGAAAATACAGAGTTCGAAAAGCCTGTACTTTCCATTGATACACCTGCAATGCAGCCATTTGATTTTGAGGTTCTTACCTTAACCGGCGCCATATTTGGCACCTATATCACGGCTGTTGACGTCAATTACTTTTATCTGATTGACCAGCACGCAGCTCACGAACGTGTATTCTATGAAAAGCTTGTCGGTGAGTATTTGGAGGAAGAAAAGCTGCGCCAGCCTATTCTGACACCGATACTTCTAGAAGTGCCTCTGGCTGTAAAGGAAAATGAATATGACTGGCTAGACTGCCTTTCTGATATGGGATTTGCTGTCCAGGAATTCGGGCAGAATTCCTATATTATCAAGGAAATTCCAACCTTTATGACTATTTCTGAAGCGGAAGATTTTGTGAAACACTTTATCGACAGCGTCGCTGATGGTACAAAGATTCAAAATACCGTTGTCATAAACAAACTGATTACAAAATCCTGTAAAGCGGCGGTAAAGGCTCACGACAACCTCTCCATGGAGGAGATGAAAGCACTTATCAAACTGCTTTCCGCATGTAAAAATCCGTTTTCATGCCCTCACGGTAGACCGACCTTTATCAGACTTTCAAAATACGAAATAGAGAAGATGTTTAAGAGAGTATAAATGTTATGAACCGGGAAATCATTGTAATCTGCGGACCTACCGCAGTGGGAAAAACAAAATACGCCATAGAGACTGCGCTGCATATGGATGGAGAAGTGGTTTCCTGCGACTCCATGCAGCTTTATAAATACATGGACATCGGCAGCGCCAAGCCTACGGCAGAGGAGCGCAGCCGGATAAAACACTATCTGGTCGATGAAATTGAGCCGACGGAGGCTTTTTCAGCAGCAAGATATCAAAAGCTGGCGAAAGGTGCCATCGAGGAAATCTTTGCAAAAGGCAAAACGCCGGTCATTGCAGGCGGTACGGGTCTTTATCTGAGTGCGCTGCTTTACGATATGGATTTTAGCGCGCCGCCGGGTGACAGCGCATTTCGTGAACAGCTTTATAAGGAAGCTGAAGTTCATGGAGCTGCGTTTCTTCACCAAAAGCTGACAGAAGCAGATCCAAAAGCTGCAGAGCGGATTCATCCTAACAATATTAAGAAAGTCGTTCGCGCAATCGAAGCGGCGACCTTAGGCGAAAAGGTCAAAGACTTTGCGACGGATTTAAAGCCCACAGCTGACTATAGCGCCAGACTCATCGGTCTTTGCAGAGACAGGCAGCAGCTTTACGGTCGGATCAATCAACGAGTGGATTTGCTCATGGAGCAGGGGCTTTGTGATGAGGTAAAAGACCTGATGGAAAGAGGTCTTACAGAAAGCGATATTTCCATGAAGGGCATCGGCTACAAAGAAATTATCGGCTATTTGGAGGGACGCTACGATTTAGCAGAGGCTGTCGATTTAGTCAAGAAAAATACCAGACACTACGCCAAGAGGCAGTTGACCTGGTTTAAACGATATAAGGATATGCAGTGGTTTAACATTTCAGAATATGACAGTGACGAAAGCTGTCTTGAGGAGATCTTTAAATGGCTGGAAAAGAAATAAAAATTCACAATAAAAGTGACAAACCGGATAATATCGTAAAAAAAGAAGCGCAGATTTTTCAAGAGTGCGAAGACATTGAGTCGGAACTTCCCAAGTTTTTACGCGGATTTTTCATCTATCTAAAAGGGAATGTGCTGCCTATGTCCAGACTTGCCTATCTGCACGATATTAAATTCTTCTGCAATTATCTGATTGCTGAAACGGATTTGACAAAGGCGGAGACGACCTCACAGATTACTTTAAAAGAATTTGCCGAAATAAAAGCCGCTGACATCAATATCTATCTGGATTACTGCAGAAAATATAAAGTAGAAACAGAAAAAAACATTTACGTCTATGAAAACAACAATAAGACACTGGCGAGGAAAAAATCTTCTGTCTCAGTAATGTTTAAGCAGCTGTACAGGGATCAGCTCCTCGAAAAGAATATTACCGACGGCTTTGACCCGATTCGCGTACCGAAGGCAGGAGAACGGGAGATTAAAGCGCTGCAGGATGATGAGGTCATGATTATGCTGGACGCTGTGACAAACGGCACAGGCCTAACCAAGCACGCCTATTCCTATTGGCAAAAAACAAAAAAGCGGGATAAGGCCATTTTGATGTTGTTCTTGACCTATGGTCTCAGACTTTCCGAGCTGCAGCAGCTGAATGTCTCGTCTTTTAACTTTTCCCGCGGCGAGTTTAAGATTTATAGAAAGCGCGGTAAGGAATCCATCATGCCTTTAAACCAGTCGGTAACAGCTGTATTGGAGGACTATCTGGCAAATGAAAGACCTGAGGAGGAAACTCTGCTAGAAGACCACCGCGACGCATTATTTCTTTCTCTGCAAGGCACTCGTATGACTGACAGACAGATTCGAGAGCTTGTAAAGAAATATACCGCAATTGCATTAAAGACTTCATCAAAAGCCGGTTACAGCCCTCATAAGCTGAGAGCGACGGCTGCGACCAGCTTAATCGGCAGGGGCAATTCGATTTACGATGTGGCAGCTCTTTTGGATCATGAACAGGTGACGACAACCCAGCTTTACGCACAGCACAAGCAAAATGTAAAACGTGATTTGGTAAGCGGCATGGAATGGGAAAAGGAGAGGACCGAAAAGTGACAGATAAGAATACTTTAAAAGGCGCAGTTTTCCTTCTTGTGGCTGCTTTCATCTGGGGCTTTGCCATGGTTGCCCTAAAAGCAGGTACGGAAAATCTGCAGCCCTTTTCCTTTACCGGTTATCGCTGTCTCTTAGGCGGCATATCTCTGATTCCACTCTGGCTATTTGTGGACAAAAGAAAAAGTCCGGCGCAAAGGGAAGTGGAACGCAATCCGAAAACCCTTGTAATCGGCAGCATTGTGTGCGGCCTCAATCTGATGACTTTTACGATTGCACAGCAGCTGGGGCTTCCGTTTACAACTATTGGAAAAGCAGGTTTTATTACGGCGCTGTATATTATTTTAGTACCCCTTGCCGGTGTTTTTCTGGGGAGAAAAATAGAAAAGACAGTATGGATTGCAGTAGTGGTTGCAATGACAGGTTTTTATTTCATGTGCCTTTACGGCGGCAGTGCCGCTTTTAATCGCGGTGATATGATGATGTTGTTTGCAGCCGTGTTTTATACTGTTTACTTTTATATGGTGGATCACTTTGTGCAGCAATTAGATCCTGTCAAGTTTTCCTCTTGTCAGTTTATTGTGACTGGAATTGTATGTAGCGTAATATCTCTTCTTTTTGAAGATACAAGTCTTGCTGACGTGCAGGCGGCTATAGTTCCGCTTCTTTACGGTGGCATTTGCTCCTGCGGGCTGGGTTACACCTTTCAGGTCATCGGTCAGCGCTATATGGAGCCTGCAAAGGCGTCGCTGCTCCTTTCCAGCGAGACCGTCTTTACCATGATTGCGGGCATGATTTTCTTTCAGGAAAAGCTGGCTTTCAGAGAATATCTCGGTTGCGGACTGATTTTCTGCGCCATCATTCTTTCACAAATGCAACGAAAATCTTAAGGTTTTGTGAAGAATGATGCAGGGGGATTTACAAACCTGAAAAGAGGCTTATAATTTTAATTGTAATATAAATGGAGAATACAGATGAATTACACAGACAAACTACTTATCGAAAAATTTGGTATCAGCCCAAGGGTTCTTAATCTTGTAAACAGGGCAGAGGAGGAGATTGCTGACTCCTACCAGACCCTTGATGATATCATGGCATATAACCAGTATAAAGTACTGTCGGCGCTGCAAAATCACAGAATTGCGGATATGCACTTTGCTTGGAGTACAGGATACGGCTACGATGATCCAGGAAGAGAGGCAGTTGAAAAGGTCTATGCAGAGATTTTTGGAACAGAAGCTGCTTTGGTTCGTCCGACCATCGTAAACGGTACTCACGCTCTAGCGATTACGCTAATGGGCATCCTTCGTCCCGGCGATGAGCTGATTTACTGCAGTGGTGGTCCTTACGACACCCTGGAAGAAGTCATCGGTATTCGCGGTGAAGGCATGGGTTCTCTCAAAGAATATGGCGTAACCTATAAACAGGTAGACTTGCTGCCGGACGGTTCCATTGATCTTGAGACCCTTGGTAAAACCATTTCAGATAAAACCAAAATGGTTTCCATTCAGCGAGCTACCGGATATAGTTGGCGTAATTCAATTACTGTAAACCAAATTGCAGAAGTTGCTGATTTTGTTCATGGCATCAATTCGGATATCGTCTGTATGGCGGACAACTGCTACGGCGAGTTTCTCGATGTGAAAGAGCCTACAAACGTTGGAATTGACGTGATAGCGGGTTCTCTTATCAAGAATCCGGGTGGCGGACTTGCCTTGACCGGCGGGTATGTCTGCGGACGCAGAGATTTGATTGACAAGATTTCTTACCGCATGACCTGTCCGGGAATCGGTGCAGAATGCGGTCTTACCTTCGGACAGACCCGCGCTATTTTGCAGGGACTGTTTATGGCACCAAAGGTTGTAAACGGGGCAGTGAAAGGTGCAATGCTCTGCGCAAAGGCTTATGAAATGCTGGGTTTTGAAATCAGGCCAGGCGTTTCCGACAGTCGCAGCGATATTATTCAGTCTGTGAAACTGGGTTCGCCAGAGGCTGTAGTTGCATTCTGCGAAGGAATTCAGGCGGCTGCACCTATTGACGCTCACGTAACACCTGTGCCTTGGGCTATGCCGGGTTATGAATCTGATGTGGTTATGGCCGCGGGCGCTTTTGTTCAGGGTTCTTCCATTGAGCTCAGCGCCGATGCGCCGATTCGTGAGCCATACATCGTGTATTTCCAAGGGGGACTTACCTACGAGCACTCAAAATTTGGCGTGATTAAGTCAATTCAGCAGCTTTACAAAAAAGGGTTATTAGATATTTAAAAGGGATTTGAGGAATTTATGGACAAAGAAACATGGAAAGAAAATGCGCATAAAACAAAAGATGATGTAAAGGAGAATATCAAAAAGGCGAAGAAAACTAAGCTGATCCTTTCTATTTTAAAGCTGGCGGTGCTTTCTGGCATTGTAATCGGCATCCCTTTATACATTATCTTTTGCCAGAGGGATTTTATCGAGCAGTTCCGTTCTTTTAACGATGTGCTTGCTTATTTGGAGAGATATAAATTTGAAAGTATCTTCATCTACATTGGTATTCAGGTGGTGCAAATCGTCATCAGCGTGATTCCAGGACAGGCATTTCAGTTTGCCGCCGGATATTTGTACGGATTTATCCCAGGGCTGATTTTTTCCATGATAGGTGCTTTTCTCGGCACACTGATTTCCTTCTATTTGGCGAGACTTCTGGGAAAGGACGCAGTACATCTGTTCTTTGGCGAAGAACGAATCAACCATTTTATAGACAGGCTGAACAGCAAAAGGGCATATATCATAGTCTTTCTTTTATACCTGATTCCGGGGCTGCCGAAAGATGTAGTCAGCTACGCTGCTGGTGTTTCCGAGATGAAATTTAAGGCATTTATGGCATTTTCTATGGCAGGAAGAGTCTTCGGCATGGGAGGAAGCCTTTTGATTGGCGCATTCTATTTTAAACAGCATTATATTGGAATGGCTGTAATCGGCGCCTTTGCTGTCATCGCATTTGTTCTCTGCGTCATTTACAGAGATAAAATCAATCAATATCTTGATAAATTTTATGATAAAGTTACTAAATAAATGGAGGTTTTAATGAAAATTGTAGTCTTAACTGGAAGCCCTCATGAAAATGGAACATCTTTTGTTCTTGCAGATTCATTTATAAAGGGCGCAGAAGAAGCCGGCCACAGCATTTATCGCTTTGACGCTGCACAGAAAGAAGTGAATGGCTGTATTGCCTGTAACGCCTGTGGACAAGGAGACGCAGTCTGTGTATTTGAGGATGATATGCAGGAGCTGATTCCGGCTCTGCTTTCTGCGGATATGGTGGTCTTCATATCGCCGGTATATTATTCCGGGTTTACCTCTCAGATAAAAGCTGTCATCGATCGCTTCTACAGTATCGATAAAATGCTCTGCGGTGCTCAAAAATCATCTGCACTGCTGGTTACTGCAGCAGACACAGATGTTCGCACGGCGAGAGGAATTCAGGCTGTTTACGAAGAGGCAATACACTATCTGAAGTGGGAGGATAAAGGGCAAATTTATGCTATAGCCTGTGCAGAGAAAGGGGATATCGAGCAGACCGACTATCCTGAAAAAGCTTATATTCTTGGAAAGTCCTTATAATTTCATAGGGAAAATCAAGCGTTCGCAGCCTGTTTTCAGAGCGAACGTTTTTTGTTATACCATTTTCGAACATTTGTTTATTTTTCTCTTGACAAAGAACATTTATTCTGATAATATATAGAAAACGAACAAATGTTTAGAGAGGTGAGAACACATGACCAAGAAATATAGAGTAGCTTCCAAATTCAGATTTACATTTTTTATGACAGTTTTAATTCTTTGTCTTGTTACTATTGCAGGAACATTACTGGGTTTCAATACAGCAAACAGTTCCTCCAAGGATTTATATAACGTAGTTGAGATTGAAGCCGGCGACACCATCTGGGATATCGCCACAGAATATGGACCGACCAGTTCAGACGCACGCCGAATCGTTGAGGATATCTGTGACATTAACGAAATCACCGCAGATGAACTAACAGCCGGCCAGAAAATCGTCGTCCCGGTATATCAATAAACTTGCTTTTATGAATTTAGACATATTTAGAAAAAACACCATTTTGAGCGAGTTTTTTCGTCGACCAAGATATCGATTACACACGATAAAATCGCTTAAAACGCAAATTAGAGCCTCAGAAATTTTATCCCATAAAGGAATGTCTGCTGCGCCAATTCCTCTTAAGTAGAAGACATTCCGAAACTCAGGACTATATGTGCCTTTACACATAAGTCCTGAGTTTTTTGTCTAAGAAAAAACATAAGTGATTACGTGAGTAGATGTAAACGCAACGCAGAAACTATGAAGGTTTATTTAGAATTAAGTTTTATGAAACAAGATAAGATGAAATAAAAAAATAAAATTATTGATGATTGGAGAACAGATTTTACTGATGTTGAGTTAATAACTTGAGGTGGATTTTGATATGGTTTTGGCAAAGTGTTCATAAACCTCCCATAACTATTCCCAAAATTATGATTTTAGGAATAGTTATTACACTTACGACCAATCACCTTTTATCTTATACCAGCTCCCAGATATTCTTCTAAGGTAATGCCTTGGGACTTGATTTCTCCTGCAGTTTTTTCACCGACATATCTTAAATGCCATGGTTCATAAGCATAGCCAGTAATATCTTCTGTATCTTTTTCGTAGCGAATAATGAAACCGTACTTGTGACAGTTTTCAGCAAGCCATATTCCTTCAGGTGTGCTTCCAAAGCTTTCAAGAAGATCCCAACCGGAAGATTCACAGGATACGTCCAGTGCATAGCCGGTCTGATGTTCACTTCTTCCAGGCTTTGCGCTGAGTCTTAGAGCCAGTTCTTCCCCATCGACTTCACACCAATAAGCAAACAGATATTCCTGTAGTGCGTAATCTCTATATGCAGATACGATTTTGATATCAAAACCGGCTTTTTCTGCGTCATGATACAGTTTTTCATAGGCATCTCGAACAATTTTCTTTGCATCGATGGCTTTCACAGCAAATTCACTGACCGAAACCAGATTTGCCGGTACATAGGTCTCAGAAAGCCAGCAGGATTTATTTACCAGCATTAGCGAATCTTCAGGGTCTTTAGCGATTGAGGGTTCTGCTTTCACAGAAATAATCGAACTTTCGGTATCGCTGTATACCCTGTTTTCACCATCTAAATGATAACTCTTTACCTTGTAAAAATAAGTTTGTCCTACTTTTCTATCGGTATCAAGGTAGTTATAAAAGGCTGTATTTTCGACTTTATCAGTTTCGTACAAACATTGAAACTCACTGTCTTTGCTGTCTGCACGAAAAACACCGTAACCGTCTACATTTTCTACGGTTTCAACAGGTTTCCATGAAATCAGCATTTTTCCTGATCCCGGAAAGCTTTGCACACTGACAGACGGCGCAGCGATTGTTGCCGCAGGTTCTGTATTTTTACAGCTGTACAGCATGAGAAGCGGCAGACATATGAGTAAAAGTTTTGTAGTTCGTTTCATAGCTAAATCCTCCTAATTACTACCAAAACCCTATTAGTTTACAATAAAAAAATTACGAAAAATAAATACACAAAAGACTGCCTCTACTTTCAAGTAAAAACAGTCTTTTCAAAGCCCTGCCTACTACCTGTACTGATACGCAGCTTTAGCAAAGCCCAATTTATTCTTTTTAAATATTGAGGAAAACTCTCTGTTTGGAACGGGTACGCCGCTGATTCCATTTTCGATACATACATAAGGAATTTTATACTCATGCATGATGTAATGCTCAAAATCCCCGTATGTCGCCTTAGTGTAGCTTTCATCAATGGTGCTGTAGCCGGTCATGTCGCGAAACAGTTTTACAAAGCTCCAGCACTTTTTCTTATAGCTTTTGTTGTGATAGCCCCAGTAAATCACCCCTCCCATACTATGGTAGTTGATGACAGCCTGTACATTGGAGCAGTCTTCTAAAGCTGCTAAAATACTCTGGGTTTCATTCTCAGAAAAACGCTTTGGACCCGGATAATACTGACTGGCATAAGTCTTTGTACTTGGATACGTACTGTACATCTTGTAATTTCTATTTAAATCAACCCCTCTTGCATTGGCCTGCCAGTTGGAATAAGCTCCGGTTCTCGGCATTTTCTTGATCTTTTTTCGAAGAGTTGCATTTCTGATAGCGTCAGGTCCAAGGGCACTGATTGCAATACCGTCAGGATTTGCCATAGGGACGATGATGATACTGACTGAATCAAAAAGTTCCTCGTAAGAAACGCCGCAATAAAGACCTGATTTGTAGTTTCTACAATAATACTCAATCATACCCATAACCAGCTGGCTGTTAATGTACTCCCTGCCGTGGATACCGGCGGTCACAAAAATCTGTTTCTCTGCTTTGGGATTCCCAAGAACGACACAGTACAAACTTCTGCGATCAGCCGTTTTACCCAGATAAGTTTTAGAGAGTCTGTCCGGATATTTATCGGTCAGCGCATTCAGATCCTCTATAAAATCACTGTAGGTATATTTGCTATCGCTGGTACTGACGATATCGCTGCTGGCGCTGAAAGTTTCTATAGGAAGTGCAAGAAAAATGCAAAGTATAATGATAAATCGTTTTGCCATGGCAAATAATCCTCACTACTCAAAATTGAACGATTAATCATCCAAGCCCTTTTTCTTATAAATCCTCTGAAACAGAATGACACCTGCGATGATCCATACAATACATACTCCAATTGCAACGAGGTTATCCGCTAGAACAAGGGACTCTCCTGCTGCAACAGACGGATACACTGTATAAAGTGACATCGTAGGAAACAGCTTAGCAATCTTTCCAATGAGTTCGCTAAACTGCCCGAAAATCGGCGGCATTAACATGAGCATCATCAAAGGAGAGCCCAGCGTTCCAGCTGACATTTGGTCTTTTGCCGCAATGCCTACCACTGCACCGAAGCAGATAATCGCAAGGGAGGCTAGAATCATAATAAACAGATACCCGGCAAATCCCGCCATATCGGCGCCACAGACAAAAAATAGAATCACACCCTCTACAATAAGCAGCAGCAAACATACAAGAGCCTTGCTCAAGATAAATTCTGCGCCTGATACATTAGCCATCATCAGTGAACGCAGGGTATGCTTTTCCTTTTCTTCTGCAATCATCGTGGAAAGCGCGGTCAGCGGAATGATAGATAGCTCCATTACACTGCAAAGAAGCAGCACATAATCAGCCGCAAGTCCCGTAATATCTGATAATACATATGTATAAAGCAACGCAAAGACAGCCGGAAGCAGCAGTGTGATTAGAATGCTTCGATTGCCGAAACATCCTTTCATATCCTTTTTGAACAAAGTACGAAGTACATGCATCCTAATTCTCTTTCCCATTATGCTCTCCCCCCTTCTTCTGTCAGCGCTAAGAATACTTCTTTTAGGCTTGGTTCGATAGAATGAATCATCTTGATTTCACCAGCACCGGCAAGATATGCAGAAAGTTTATCCGCTTCCAGCGGTAAAAGCACTTCTTCCGAAGCTGTCGTAACTTTTACTTGTTTTTTAGCATATTTCAGTTTCAGATCATATGGACTTCCACACTCAATAATTTTCCCACAATTGAGAAATGCAATGCGGTCACAGAGTTCATTGGCCTCTTCCATGTTGTGCGTTGTCAAAAATACTGTTGTTCCCTGCTCTTTCATCTGTAAAACCAGACTGCGCACTTCTTCTGCTGTTGCAGGGTCAAGATTCGCTGTAGGTTCATCGAGAAAGAGTATCTCTGGATTATGCAGAATGGTTCTCGCAAAAATAAGCCGCTGACGCATACCCTTTGAAAGTTTTTCAACCGGCTTCTTTACTGCGTCTTCCATACCGATACGCTTTAATACGTCATCGATTTTCTCTCTGGAAACCTGATAAATATCTGCGAATAATTTCAGATTTTCATATACAGTCATCTTATCATAAAGACCACTGTTATCACTCATGATACCAATTCTATCTCGAATTTCAGAATCAAAAGGCGATGTGCCAAATAGCGAAATCTCTCCGCTGTCAGCAGAAAGCTGTCCGCTGAGAAGCTTGATTGTCGTTGTTTTTCCTGCCCCTGAAGGTCCAAGATAACCAAAAATCTCGCCTTTTTTGATTTCAAAGGATACGTCTGATAAGGCAGCAGTATCTTTAAATCGCTTCGATAAATGAGTTACTTTGATTGCCTGTTCCATCTTTTCCACCTCTTTTTGTTCTAAATTTTACATTTAATGTAAATACTCACACCATTTCATTTTACAACAAAAGAAACACCATTTCAAGACATTTATGATAAATGGTGTTTTTTTGCAAATAGATGGTAGTATTTAGAACTTATGCAGGAATTTCTGCCTGATTTCTTCATTGGTATCCATGATATGCATGCGAAGCTCTCTGGCTGACATGCGAAGGGCTCCCTGACCAAATATCATCATCTGCTCTAGTCCATCGGAGGTCGCAACTGTAATTCGCAGCTTTTTCACATGTTCCAGCACAAATTTTTCGATAAACTGGTCTGCAGTCTCGCCTTCTTTCGTGTAGATAATCTGCATATTATGAATAGTCTGGGTGGTGCCGGGATTACCTGGTTTCTTGTAACCATCAAAGACAACGATGATTCGATTCTCTTTGTAGCCCTGATAGTTGCCAAGGATTTCAATCAGTAAATCTCTGGCACTTGCAAGACTCAGTGCAGCCATATCCTTTAACTCTTCCCATGCAAATATCATGTTATATCCATCAATCAACAACACTTCCTCTGCAGAAGCGTTATTATAGGCGCTTTTAATCCGGGGACCGGAAAATCCGCTTTCTGCCGTAATGATTCTGGCACTTTTCTTAAAGCGACTTGTTTCTCTTTTACTTGTACCATAGGTCTGCTTAAATACTGCTTCCAGCTCTTCGTCGCTGTACTGGCGAGATTCACTGCCACCTCGTACAGACCCTTCATTTTTCTGTATTGTTTCAGGCTGCCAGAAAAGAGGCAGATGCATATACTGTTCAACTTCCTGCCAAGGTACACTAACTCCAGAGCCGGATTTACAGAAGATAGAATCGCTAGGATTTTCCAGGTCCCGATCGGCTTCATATCCGACAGCTTGTACGACCTCTTCTTCGTTATGGCATGGAAAATATCCTGCCAAGGTGCAGTAAAGTCTTCCCTGCCCTTTGCTATAGGAAGTAACATCCTTCTGATAGTCCTTCATAGTAGAAACTGGTGCTCTGCCGGTTAAAACGGTGTTTTTTCCAGTCGCAGACGACGGTTCACAGGTTCCGTGCATATTCTGAATATCATTCATGGCTCTTCCAACAAAATCTGTCGGCAGTTCCAGCCGGTAATCATAGTAAGGCTCCAAAAGTCTGCAGCCGGCTTTTCTGAGACCGTGACGAAGTGCTCTGTAGGTTGCCTGACGAAAATCACCACCTTCCGTGTGCTTCACATGGGCGCGACCTGTGGTTAACGTAATTTTCATATCAGTCAAAGGTGAATTTGTCAGAATGCCTGTATGAACTTTCTCCTTCAGATGTGTCATAACCAGTCGCTGCCAGTTTCTGTCCAGTGTGTCCTCACTGCAGGCGGTATCCAGTACGATTCCGCTGCCGGAAGGAAGCGGCGTGAGAAGCAGATGAACCTCCGCGTAGTGGCGAAGGGGCTCAAAATGTCCTACACCTTCGACCGTAGCTACAACGGTTTCCTTGTATAAAACCGTATCTTCTCCAAATTCGATAGACTTTCCGAAGCGCTCAGAGACAAGACTTTTTAAGATTTCTCCTTGAATTTCTCCCATCATACGAATCCGCAGACAGCTGCTTTCTTCGCTCCAAGAGGCATGCAGCTCCGGCAGTTCCTCTGACAGCTGCAAAAATTTCTCATAAGCCTCATGAGGCTCCCAATCGGGCGGCAGCAGCACCTCATAGCTGAGCACAGTATCCAGATACGGCTCAATGCCGGCAGGTTCAAAGCCCAGTCCCTGTCCACAAAAAGTGTCAGCAAAACCTGTCACAGCACAGACCGTACCAGCAGACACTTGCTGCACTGCCTCATATTTTTTACCGTTATAAATTCGAATCTGATGAACCTTGCTTTCTCCAATCTGTTCCTTCACAGAAAGGCTACCGCCGGTTATCTTCATATGCGTTAGGCGATTGCCCTGTTCGTCTCTGCTGATTTTATAAATGATAGCACCAAAATCGCTTCCATAATTTGGAGAGATCGTGTAATTTGCAAGACCTTCAAGAAGTGTATCTACGCCTTGCATTTTCAGTGCAGAGCCGTAATAGCATGGAAACAGCTTTCGCTCTTTGATTAACCCGGCGCATGCGTTTTCTGAAACTTTTCCTGTTTCCAAATACGCTTCCAGCAAAGCTTCATCACACAGCGCAGCCTTTTCATAGAAAGCCTCGCTGCCCGCCAGTACGCATTGCGCACTTAAACGAGCCTGAACCTCCTCCATAATTGCGGATAAATCCATCCCTTGCTGATCCATTTTATTGATAAAAATAAAAGTCGGTACGTGGTAGCGGGAAAGCAGTTCCCATAGGGTCAGCACCTGTCCGGTCACACCGTCAGGACCGCTGATTAAAAGAATAGCATAATCTAGAACCTGCAGGGTTCGTTCCATTTCTGCAGAAAAATCTACATGACCCGGTGTGTCCAGGAGTGTGACCTCCTTATCGCCCAGTGGAAAAATTGCCTGCTTAGAGAAAATAGTAATGCCGCGGTTTTTTTCCAGCACAAACGTATCGAGGAAAGAATCCCCATGGTCCACTCTTCCCATCTGTCTGGTAATGCCGTTTTGATAAAGGACGCCTTCAGACAAAGTTGTCTTTCCGGCGTCCACATGAGCGACAATGCCCATTGTAAGCTTATTGTCCGGGTACAACAAGGTTCCCGGGTACCCACCCGAAGCTTTGCTTTGCGGAAGGGTGGGTTTATTATTCTTCTGATTCATCTTCCGAAATTTCCTTTTCAGGCTCTTCAATGTGCAGCTTTACTTTTTCAATACGACGCTCCTTTACGGAGAGAATCGTAAAGATGTAGTTTTCAAAGACAACCTCCCTGTTTTCATCACCTTCTTCCGGAATTTCTCCCAGAATATCAATGATAAAGCCTCCGATGGTCTCGCTGTTTTCAGATTCCAGATTGATATTGATCTCTTCAGAAAGGTCACTGAGATAAACGTTTCCGTCTAAATAATAATTATTATCGTCTATCTTGTTGATGACGTGCCCCTGTTCATCATATTCGTCTTCGATGTCGCCTACGATTTCTTCGACGATGTCCTCCATGGTTACAATACCGCTGAAGCCGCCGTATTCGTCGATGAGAATGGCGATATGCTGCTTTTCAATCTGCAGTTCAAAAAACAGCGCGTCGATATTCTTTGTTTCAGGGACAAAATACGGTTTGCGCAAAATAGAGCGAATATCCACCTTGTCAAATCCCGTTTCTCTAGCTTTTATGAGATAGTCCTTGATGTGAAAAATACCGATAATGTTGTCTGTATCGTCTTCACATACCGGAATTCTGGAATAGCGTAGTTCCATCAGCTCATCTAAATACTCGTCGGTTGAATCGTTGATGTCGATAAGAAACACATCGGTACGAGGCGTCATAATCTCATAGGCAAGTTCGTCATCAAACTGGAAGATACTATTGATCATCTTCTTACCTTCTTCTTTGATTGCACCGCTCTGTTGCCCTGATTCTAAAATGGACATTACCTGCTCTTCGGAATATCCGCTGTATTCAATCTTCGTTTCCTGTCTGAACATCTTCAGAAAGACATCTGCAATAAAAGTCAATATTACAACAAATGGCTTTAATATGATGACAAAGAACTTCTGCAGTGCGGAAAGCTTCATAGCAATAGATTCACTGTGCTGCTGCGCCAGCTTACGAGTAAAATACTCACTAAAAGTGATGGTCGCTGTTACGTAAACCAGCGCAGAAAGAATTGGGTGCTGAGGCAGTGCCAGTGCAAAATATACGCCGATAACGATAAAAATGTAACTAAGCAGCCGGTTCGTAAACCGATAATCAGTCGGTAAAGCAAGCAAATTTCCAAGACGTATTGCTACTTCATTTTCTTCTGTTGCCATTTGTCTGATTTTGCTTCTGTTTACGCTGTTCATAGCGGTGTTCATCAAAACTGCAATGCCGTTACCAACCATTGCAAGCACCATAAAAGTGACTTTTAACGCAAGCGGCAGGCTACTGGGGTCAGGTGTCATGTTCAATCATCTCCTTATTACTTGGTAATTATTTTTTCTTTCTCAAAATATAGTGAGGTTTCACCGGATGGTCCATCTTCATTTTCAGAAGCTGCTGGGGGTGCGGCGCGCTTTCAAGGTTTTCACCAGTTTGCGCATCAAGCATTTCTGTGATATTCTGCGTAAAGAAATCAATATCAGGACCAAAAATTTCAATTTCCTCGCCGAGGGTCATCTTATTTCGCTGCTCTACCAAAGCAAAACCAGTTTCTTCATCGTATTCTTTTACAAGCCCTACAAAGCTGTACTCTCTGGTATATGCACTGGTCTGATAGTTCTGATCTTTATTTGTCGGCTGATGAAAATAAAATCCTGTCGTAAATTCTCTGTGACTTACCTTTTTCAGTTCATGCATCCAGTCTTCATCAAACTTGTAATGCGCCGGATCTGCAAAATACGCATCAATTGCTTTTCTATAAGCGTGAACTACTGTCGCCACGTAAAAGATACTTTTCATCCTGCCTTCGATTTTCGCAGACATAATGCCTGAGCCAACAATCTCCGGAATATGCTCTATCATACACAAATCCCTAGAATTGAGAATATAAGTGCCTCGTTCATCTTCTTCCACCGGATAATATTCGCCCGGTCTTTTTTCTTCTACTAAGGCATATTTCCAGCGACACGGATGAGCGCACATACCTCTGTTGGCATCGCGTTCAATCATAAAGTTGCTGAGAAGACATCTTCCTGAATAAGATATGCACATTGCCCCATGAACAAAAGCCTCTATTTCCATTTCTGGTGGGATATTCTCACGGATCTGTCTGATTTCCGGCAGTGTCAGTTCCCTGGCTAAAACCAGTCGTTTTACGCCTAATTTATGCCAGAATCCGGCCGTTCTGTAGTTAGTCATATTTGCCTGAGTGCTCAGGTGTATCTCAGCAGCAGGAATCACTTCCTGAATCAGATCTACAATGCCCGGGTCAGACACAATAAAAGCGTCAAGCCCCAAATCTTTAATCTGCTGCAGATAAGAAGTCAACGGCTCAATATCCTCGTTATGGGCAAAGATATTGATGGTAAGATAACAGCGTTTTCCCCTTTCATGGGCGAACGCAATGCCCTCTTTCATTTCTTCAATGGTCAGGTTGCCTGCTCCTGCTCGTAAACTGAACATTTCGCCGCCGAAATACACAGCGTCTGCACCATAAATAATGGCTGTCTTTAATTTTTCCAAATCGCCTGCAGGCGCAAGCAGTTCAAACTGTTCTTTATTCATGTTCTCCTCTGTAAATTGTTACTGCAAGACCATCTCCTATGCTGAGAAGAGACGTCTGCAAGGTATTGTCACTGGTAATATAGGTGAGATATTCTCTCATTCGTCTAATGTTAGTTTTGTGTTTGTTCTGTGGGTCATAAGCATCAGAAGCCGTCATGGCTTTCTGCAGAATATTGTCGGAAACAATAACTGCCCCTTCTCTACATACAGAAAGCGCCGCATCTAAAAACCGCTTATAATGGCTCT
Source organism: Senimuribacter intestinalis (assembly GCF_943192965.1). NCBI lineage: Bacteria > Bacillati > Bacillota > Clostridia > Peptostreptococcales > Anaerovoracaceae > Senimuribacter > Senimuribacter intestinalis. Next base: position 2,749 of record NZ_CALPCF010000016.1, on the reverse strand, counting down.
TCGCAGCATCGATAAAGACAAAATCAAAGTCACAGCAGCCTTGATCCCGCAGTTTTTCTATCTGCTCCTGCCCGTCACCAAAGAGGCTGTGTATCTGCACAGTCTTTCCTGCGGCTGAAATATTGTGTCTGGCAGCATTCCAAGCAGCTTCATCCTTTTCGATGGTGTAAATTTCAGCCGCTGGACACATTTCGGCATAATATAGCGCTGAATAGCCGATTGCAGTTCCTATCTCCAAAATTTTTTTCGGTCTCGTGAGAGAAAGCAGCGTATTTAGATACATCTCTGTTTCCCGCAAAATGATAGGAACCCGGTCTCTTTCTCCTATTTCCCGAAGTAGTGCAAGCTCTTCGCTTACCGCTCTGTAAAAGCTAGTCAAATATTCTGTTACGATATCATTGGTGATGTTCATATCAGTACCACATGTTTTCCCTTACGACTTTATTATGCTCCTCTAAAGTCTTTGAATAAAGCACTTTTCCGTCCTCAGTTGCAAAGAAATAGAGATAGTCGGATTTTTCGTAGTTTAAAAGATCATCCATAGCAGGCGCAGACGGTGAGCAAACAGGTCCTACAGGGAGTCCTGCGTATTTATAGGTGTTGTATTTTGAATCAACCTCTAAATCTTCATAAGTTACGTCAACCCGCTTTTCCTGCAGGGCATAAAGAACCGTGATATCACTTTGCAGCGTCATATCCTTTGCAAGACGATTGACAAAAACTCCTGCAATAATTGGTCTGTCCTTTTCAAAAAGGGATTCGTTTTCAACAATAGAAGTCAAAGCTAAAAACTCATGAACCGTCATTCCCATTTCAGTAATAGCACCTTTTCTTGCTGTCAGTTCTTCCTCTGTCTTATCCAAAATCATCTCTGTTACCTGTTCGATGGACGGATTTTCATCGCTCACAAAGTAAGTTTCAGGATAGATATATCCTTCGAGCGGAAACATAATGCCGCTTTGCAGAATTTCGTCAGTAAGGAACCAGTATTTTTCGATGAGCTGGCGAAGATATTTCTTGCTGTTCCATTTTTTCAAAACTTCTTCAGCGGTAAAAGGAAGTCCTTCAGCCATCGCTTCTGCAGCCTGCGGCACGGTAGCGCCTTCAATAACTGTAAATGCATTCTTGGACAGATAGGCAAAGTTTCCGGTATTGATAGCATCCATGATTTCCAGTAAGTTCATACTTTTATTAAAGATATAGGTGTTGGCCTGCAATGAATCATACCCTGCTATACGCACGTGAATTTTAGCGCAGGTCTTATTCTTGATTAGACCATTTTCATCCAGAATTTCTACGATTGCAGAAGCCCCGCTGCCCGATGGAATGCTGACAGTAACCGGCTCTGTATCTCCTGGCTTTGCTGCATTGAGACCATTCTGATAAAAAAGATATCCCGCGGCGGCAATAACGATAAGAACTACGGCGATTGCTATAATAATGATTTTGGATTTTTTCAATGTCCCTTACCTCTTTTCGTGCTTCCTGGTGTGATGAAAAAGAAAGGGACGAAAGCTTCGTCCCTTCATCTTTGAATTATGCTTTGCAAATTATTTTGCTCTTCCCAGATACTCTCCGCTTCTGGTATCAATCTGAATCTTTTCACCTTCTTCGATGAAGATTGGAACCTGAACGACTGCGCCTGTTTCTACTGTAGCAGCCTTTGTAACGTTTGTAGCAGTGTTGCCCTTTACACCTGGTTCGGTTTCGGTAACTACCAAATCAACAAAATTCGGTGCTTCTACGATGAACGGTTCGCCTTTATAGAATTTCAATGTTGCTTCATCGTTTTCTCTCATGTACTTGATTGCATCCTCTACCATATCGTAGGCAACAGGAACCTGCTCATAAGTTTCTCCGTCCATGAAGTAATACAAATCTCCATCATTGTACAGGTACTGCATCTTCTTGGTTTCGATAATTGCTTCTTCAAACTTATCGTCAGGATTGAACGCTTCTTCTCTGGTAGCACCAGTAATGATGTTCTTGTACTTGGTTCTTACAAACGCTGCGCCCTTGCCCGGCTTTACGTGCATGAAATCAAGAACTACATGAGGTTCTCCATTAATCTGAAATGTTCTGCCTTTTCTAAAATCACTTGCATAAATCATCGGTCTATTCTCACTTTCTTCAATATAAAACAATTTAATAAAATAAACTCTATTGGTATTATAACAGATTTACTGCATATTGCCAATACCCATTACTTCGCCCAAAATCTTATAGACATCATTCATCATCAGGGAAAAGCGCATCTCCGCCTGCATATACTGAGCCGCCATAGGATCTTTCATGATAATCTGATAGAGATCCTGCACAGACTGCATCATGCCTGACGCACTGTCATCACCCATCATCTGCTTTGCCTGCACTTCAAATTGCTTAGCCTGAAAATCTTTAATCATCGAAGCAAGTTCCTCATTCTGATCAACTACTTTTTTCAGCTGATCGTACTGTTTAAACTCTTCGGACTCTCTGATTGCTTTGGCAAGTCCGTGAGCCTGATCATAAACGTTCATGTGTTACCTCCTTAATACTGCCGCTCTGCTCTTGGGCAGGACCATTATACGACTAGTGACTTTCCAATCAAACTTCGCGTTGCTCGTTCTCTTGGGTCACTAAAGCATAAGGTCTGCCTTTGCCAAGCAAACTTCGCTTCGCTCGTTTTCTTGGGGCAGGACCATTATACGACTAGTGACTTTCCAATCAAACTTCGCGTTGCTCGTTCTCTTGGGTCACTAAAGCATAA
>NZ_CALPCF010000015.1:0-75538 GCF_943192965.1 Senimuribacter intestinalis | reverse complement strand
ATCATAGGGGTACTCCTTTCGTTTTACTATATTTTACAAAAGTCTCACTCCTATTACAACTTTATTGTATCAGCTCAGTTTTCTAGAGAATGAGCTCAAACATGGCGTTTGGCAGCAGCGGAACGCCGTGTATACGAAAAAGCATTTAAAACATGGCACTTTATAAGGGTGATGCGCCATGTATACAGAAAAGTCCCGGGATTATGGCACACGACTTCTCGACGATACGAAGCAGTTACATGAATCGGCAGCACGAACCAGTCGCGTCAGGATAGTACAATCACCAGCACCTACCGGCAGTACCGACAAAAACAGTATCGACAAAGGCGATACTGACAAAGGAAAGGATAAAGAAACAAAATCACGCACATCGCCTATAGAGAAAATGCCGTATCAGGAAAATCCCCCGATACGGCATAATTTACTCAATTTTTTATTTTCTTGTCTCTTCAAATTCCTTCCATGCAGCTTTGCGGAAATCTTCGTTGAGAAGATATTCACAGGCAACTACGGTTAAACCTTTGGCTGCCAGCATCATACCGTCAAAGCCCTGCTGCGAGCCTGCTGCCTTGCAGAAAGGTTCTGTGTGGCAAGCGATGTCACTAGGACCCATTTTGAAGTAGGATCCAAGGGTCGGACACACGTAGGTGATGTCACCTACGTCCCATGCAAAGTTTCTGGAATCTGTCTGGGTATAGCTTTCTCCAATGCTGTCCAAATACTGTGCCAAAACCAGCCCCATCTGATGATTGGATTTGGTATCTTTCATCGGGTTTGGAACAACTTCCCAGTCGTAAGTGCAGCCTGTTACCAAGCAAGCCGCTTCCGCACAGTTACGCAGATTCTGCACAACTCTGTCAAGATGCGGAGATGTGTCGGAACGAAGACTGAATTCCAGTCCACAGCTGTCAGGAATGGTGTTGGAAACCAGTCCTCCGTCGGTTACAATGCCGCTGATGACATCGCAAGGACGGTTCTGCTGTCGGATTGCATTCATGTTGCTCATGCAAAGCATGCCGGCAGTCAGTGCATTTTTGCCAAGCACCGGATCGCCTCCTGCATGAACGCCATATCCGTGGAAGTGCAGCTTTACAGTGGTTGCAGCCACCAGATTTCTCTCGATGACAGTTTCTCCCTCACCGTGGGCTGTGAATACGCAGTCCACATCGCTGAAAATGCCTTCGTTTACCATAACCGCTTTAGTTCCGTAGTTAGGAACAGTTCCTTCTTCAGCCGGCGCGCCGATGACACGGACTTCGCCTCCCAGTTCCTCCTGAATTTTGCTTAGGGTAATTGCGCCGCCTACAGCGGAGCAGCAGAACAGGTTATGGCCGCAGGCATGTCCGATTTTTGGAAGTGCGTCATACTCTGCAACATATGCGATAACAGGTCCCGGTTTTCCAGATTTTTTCACCGCGGAAAAAGCAGTTTCCATGCCTAAAAGATTTCTTTCTACAGTAAAACCGTTTTCAGAAAGCATATCAGTAAGCAGCTTCGAAGCCTTAAACTCCTGATGTCCCAGCTCCGGGTTTTCCCAGATGGTTCTGCTCATAGCAGTCAGCGCCTGTCTGCGGCTTTCCAGTTCCTCGGTGATTTTTCCAATATATTTTTCAGCTAACATGATTTCTCCTTACGTGAAATTACATGAAGATGGTTGCGCCAGGTCCAAGAGGCAGTCCCAGAACGTACCATACTACAATCAGTACAACCCAGGTCAGACCAATGGTGATTGCCATCGGCAGCATGGTTGCGATGATAGAACCCAGACCGGATTTCTTGTCATATTTCAGCGCAGTCATGATGATAAACGGCATAAATGGCTCCAGCGGTGAGATGGAGTTAGTTACAGAGTCAGCGATACGGAATGCTGCCTGCGTAAATGCCGGTGAAAAGTTCATCTTCATGAACATCGGTACAAAAATCGGTGCCATCAGCGCCCATTTTGCAGATGCACTGCCGATTACAAAGTTAATCAGCATAGTAATACCGATAAATGCCAAGATGAGAGGAATACCGGTCAAGTTGGTGCTGCTTAAAAATTCAGAGCCCTTTACTGACAGATATAATCCCAGATTGGACTGTGAAAATGCTTTTACAAACTGACCTGCAAAGAAGCACAGTACGATAAATCCAGCCAGACCAGACATGGATTTGCCCCACATATTTACTACATCTGCAGATTTTTTGATTGCTTTAGTGCGAATACCATAAACAATGCCCGGTACCAGGAAGAAAACAGTCAGAATTGGAATCATGCTGCTCATAAACGGTGACTGAATAACGCCGCCGTCTTCTCCACGGAGAATGCCGTTTGTCGGCACAATGGTAATTGCAACCACAATAAGATAAATTAAAACAGAGATACCCGCCCATTTCAGTCCGGATTTTTCTTCTGCTGTTACTGCAGAAAGTGTGGTATCTTCTACAGTACCATCTCCGTCTTCAGCTTTGTATTCGCCCAAACGAGGCTCCACCACTTTTTCTAAAACAATAGTACCTGTGATAGTCAAAACAACGGTAGATACTGCCATGAAGTACCAGTTTACAGTCGGATTTACCAGATAGTTCGGGTCGTAAATCTGTGCTGCATCCTGGGTGATACCGGCAAGCAGAATATCTGTCTGCGTGATTAACAGGTTTGCAGAAAGACCTGCAGCTACGCCGGCAAAACCAGCAGCAAGACCTGCAATCGGGTGCCTTCCCATACCTTTAAAGATCATGGCGCCAAGAGGCGGGATAATGACGAATGTTGCAGAACCAGCCAAACTTCCCATAATACCTACAAACAGTACTACAGCAGTTACCAGTACTTTCGGCGCACCTGCAATAGAAGATTTGATTACAGTGGTTACAAGCCCTGTTTCTTCAGCAATACCGATACCCAGCATAGCTACCAGGGTCATACCCAGCGGGCTGAAAGTTACAAAGTTTTCAACCATAGACTGCAGCAGCCAAATCAGACCTTCTTTGCTCATCAGGTTCATGATATACTGCTCTTCACCGGTGTTTGGATGTGGAAATACAATATTACCGCAAAGACCGGAAATGACGAATACTACGATCGTCAGAATGATGAAAATGTAAACGGGATGAGGCAGCTTGTTTCCGAAGCGCTCAATACCGTTCCAAATTCCGCGTTTCTTTTCGTTCATTTTTTACTCCTTTGGTTACATCATTTCTTTTGTTAAACAAATTAACTTAACGCAATAAAAGCAGGCATATCAAATGCTGGTGCATTCTGACATGCCACACACGTTCTCTATGATACCGCAAAACCTTATAAAATTCTAGTAAATTTTTTATTTTTTTCATATAAAAACTTTACTACTTTACTTCAAGAAATATCCAAAAGCTGTCGGCAGCGGTATTTCTGCAGCTAACTGCGCATCGCTTGCCCACTGGAAAATTTTCGGCATTTTTTCCACTGCAATAAAATAACCTGTCATATGCCACTCTACATGGGTAAATACATGGCAGTAATCGGTACTGCGCAAAAGATTCTTCGGCGCACAGCCCCAGCGTTCCACTTGCTCTATGGCTTGGGCGGCGGTCAGCCTTTTCTCTACATTAGGCAACTGATACAGTCCCGCTAAAAGACCTGTTTCAGCACGCCTGCAAACAGCCGTTCCTAAAGGCGCCTGCAGAATAAAAACAGTCATGTCCACTTTTCTTCTTGCCTTTTTCTTCGCTTTCACAGGTAGTGCAGCTGCTGTACCTGCGGCTTTCGCTTCGCAGTAGGCGTTCACCGGACAGATTTCACACTTTGGTGCGCCTGCCGGTCCGCAGATAAGCGCCCCCAGCTCGATGAGTCCCTGCGTAAAATCGCCGCAGTCTTTTTCTGGATAAAGGGAGGACAGGTAAGCAGTAATCCGCTTCTTCAGCCCGGCATTTAAAATATCCGTATCGTCGTTATTTAAACGGCTCATCACCCGCAGCACATTGCCGTCCACAGCTGCGGTCTTCTGATTAAAGCATATGGATGCAATTGCCCCTGCCGTGTAATCTCCAATGCCCGGAAGGGCTTTAATAGCATCAAACTCCTGCGGAAAAATACCGCCCATCTGCGCTTCTATCTGCTGGGCGGCTTTATGCATGTTTCGGATTCGATTGTAATATCCAAGACCCTGCCAAAGCTTCAGCAAGGTCTCTTCCTCCGCAGCTGCAAGATCAGAAATGGTCGGCAGCGCCTTCATAAAGCGCAGATAATATTCCCGTACTGCTTCCACTCTGGTCTGCTGCAGCATAATCTCTGAAACCCAGACATGATATGGTTCTTTGTCTTCTCGCCAAGGCAAATCTCTGCGATTTTCGCGGTACCATGTCATCAGCGTTTCTGTAAAAGTTTTATCGATTCGTTTCACCATTTTGTTTAACCGTTTGCTCTTAAAAATCCTTCGATAATCTGCTGTTCTGCTTCTTCCTCAGTAAGTCCCAGAGTTCTCAGCTTCAAAATCTGCTCGCCTGCCACTTTGCCGATAGCTGCCTCATGGATCAGTTCTGCATCAAGGTGACCGGCATAAAGCTCGGGCGCCGCATTAACTCTGCCTTTTCCTACGAGAATTGCGTCACATTCGGAGTGACCTGTACAGCGGTTGTTGCCTTTTATCTTGGAATGATATTCCTGATAGGAATTGCCCTTTGCGACAGAGCGGGAAATCAAATCAATGGCGCTGTCTTCGCCATTCATATCCACATCAAAATCTGTCATGACGTATTCGTCTCCGTCTGTCATCAGACTTTCGTGAATCAAAAGCTTCGCCCGGTCCCCAAGGCTTCCTGTGGTAGTTCTGACGGAATGATCCACACCACCCAGCTGAATGGTGTTCATCTCAAGCACAGCGTCCTCAGCAAGTTCCACATGGGTTACCGGACTGATTTTCTTCTGCCCGGTTCCTTCTCCGGTTCCCAGATGCTTTTCTTCATAAAGAACTTTAGCACCTCTTTCCAGATAGAAGCTATGAATACCGTTGTGTGCAGCTTCCCCTTCATCGTCGGTATGCACACCGCAGCCTGCTACAATCACTACATCAGCACCTTCACCAACGTGAAAATCATTATATACAAGGTCACTCACGTTACCGCGAGTCACACAGGCAGGAATGAAAACCTTCTCTCCTTTGGTGCCTGCTTTGATGTAAATATCAATACCGCTGCCGTCAGCCTTACCCTCAATCTGAATGTTGTCGGTGGACTGTCTGCCTGCGCAGCCGCCGTTTTCTCTGATGTTGAATGCCCCTGTATAGCCTCCCTCTGTATAATCAGAGACTGCTTTTAAAAGTTCTTCTGTCAGCTTGTCCATCTTTTACCACTCCTTTCCAATCGGGCAGATGCCGGCTTTTTCACCTGCCAAAAGCTGCGGCATAATTTCCTGGCTCGGACCTGAAATGCGAACTTTTCCGTCCACAATTACCGCAATTTCATCTGCAATCTCAAGAAGACGCTCCTGATGGGAAATAACCAGAAGAGCCTTATCCTGTTCTTTTTTAAGATCCTCAAAGGTCTCAATGAGTCCTGTAAAGCTCCACAGGTCAATACCTGCCTCCGGCTCGTCGAAAATAAGCACCTTGCTGTCTCTTCGCGCCAGTACGGAAGCAATTTCGATTCTTTTGATTTCACCGCCTGAAAGGCTGGCATTGATTTCTCTATCGATATAATCCTTGGTGCAAAGCCCCACCTTCGCCATCAGCTGACAGACATTTTCATCGCCAACGTCTCCGCCTGCTGCCAAATCAAGAAGAGAACGCACGGTAATCCCCTTAAATCTGACCGGCTGCTGAAAAGCATAGCTGATACCAAGCTTCGCTCGTTCTGTAATATCTTTCTCCGTAATATCTATATCTCCAAGGCTGATTCTGCCGCTGCTGACCTGATTCAGACCCGCAATAACCTTCGCAAGGGAAGTCTTGCCGCCTCCATTTGGACCAGTAACTACAGTCAGTTTCCCCGGTTTTAGCTGCAAATCAATTCCTTTGAGAACCGCATCTCTGCCATCCGGTTTCCAGCACACATTCTCAAGTGTTAGCATGTTGTTCCTCCAAAAAACTTAATAATTGTTACATACTTTTCTATTTTATACCATTTACAGCAGAATTGAAACCTTTTTCTCTCGAAAACGCCGCGAAAAAACACCTCCCGCCTGCACTGCATAAAAGAGGTGTTAGATACTAAAAGTTATGCGTTTAATTTTGCTACCGCTTCAGCGCCTGTCATACCGACCTCAACGCCCAGCTCCGCAGCCTTTGCAGAAACCGCCTTTACCGGATTTGCCAGCGTCTCCTCAAAACAGCTGCCGCCTACAATTGCAGCAGCGTCCCCAAAGGACTCAGCCGCCGGCAGATTGAGATAGCCGCACATTACATATCCCTTCCTGCAAGGAATCAAAAGCATATTCGGATGTCCTTCTCCGCCAGGGGCAACAACTCGCAGTCCCTGAACAGATTGTCCGTTTACGTTTAACATTTCAACTTCTATCATTTCCATTTTCCTCCTGTATGGTATTCTTCTGGATTTATTATACTGCCCCTTTACTCGGAAGTAAAGAGCCTCTTCTCTTCTCGTTTCTTCTGTTTCCATTCCTCAATCTGAGAAAGCCGCTCCTTTACCAGCTTTTCTCTGCCCTGGGTCGTCGGCTGATAATACTGTCTTCCTTTCAGTGAATCCGGCAGGCAAGTCATAACAGTCAGCTTTTCTTCTGTGTCATGGGCATATTCATATCCTTTTCCGTAGTCTAGTTCCTTCATCAGGCTGGTCGGTGCATTGCAAAGGTGCAGCGGCACCGGCTCTGCCGGCATATTCTTTACATCTTTCTTACACGCTTCGCAGGCTTTGTAAAGAGCGTTGGATTTGCTCGCCATGGAAAGATACACCACAGCATGGGTCAAGTGCACATCACACTCTGGCATGCCCAGAAAGTGGCAAGCCTGATAAGCCGCGACTGCTATCTGTAGTGCTGCAGAATCTGCCATACCTACATCCTCGCTGGCAAAGCGCACCAGTCTGCGCGCGATATACAGCGGATCCTCTCCGCCATCCAGCATCCTGCAAAGCCAATACACCGCAGCGTCCGGGTCGCTGTTTCGCATGGATTTGTGAAGCGCTGAAATCAGATTATAGTGTTCCTCTCCATTTTTATCGTATAACAACGATCTGCGATTCATGCATTCGGAAAGCACTGAATCAGTCACATGAACTGTGCCATTTTCGTCAATTTCACCGTTGAGCACCGCCATCTCCAACGTATTCAGCGCTGTTCTTGCATCCCCATTGGAAAACCTGGCAATAACCGAAAGATCCCCTTCCGTAATATCAACATCCATATTTCCAAAACCCTTTTCGCTGGTAATGGCATGCTGCAGAAGTCCTGTCAGATCCTCTTCGCCAAGAGCTTTCATCACAAAGACCTTGCATCTTGATAAAAGCGCAGAATTAATTTCAAAGGATGGATTTTCCGTCGTTGCACCAACTAGTATGATACTGCCCTTTTCCACATAAGGAAGAAACGCATCCTGCTGCGCCTTATTGAACCTATGGATTTCGTCCGCAAAGAGCAGTGTGCGAATCCCCATACGCCGGGACTCTTCGGCTCGTCCCATAACCGCTTTGATTTCTTTGATTCCGCTGGTTACCGCACTGAACTCCACAAAGTTCGCCTTGGTTTGCTTTGCGATAATCCTTGCAAGAGTGGTTTTTCCCACACCCGGTGGCCCCCAGAAAATCATCGAAGAAATCTGATCCTTGTCTATGAGCTGGCGTAAGATTTTCCCTTTTCCAATCAGGTGCTGCTGCCCCACATACTCGTCCAGAGTTTCTGGTCTGAGACGGCTTGCCAGCGGCGCAACTTCGGGTCTATTGTCAAAAATTGTAATCTGTTCCATACTAATTCTCTTCCGTCTGCTTTGCTTTCAGCAAATCCCTAATTTCTACAAGAAGCTCCTCCTGGGTTGGTCCCTTCGGTGCCTTCTCTTCGGCTTCTTTTGCAGCTGCTCTCGTAAATGTCGCTGTCACTTTTGCCGCAACCTTCACCATGGCAAAAATACACACACCGATAATCAAAAAATCGATGATATTCTGTATGAAACTTCCATAAAGAATCGCTGTTTCCGGTGTTACGACAGCGCCGGCAGCGTCCAGCTCAGCTTCCTTTATCACCCACTTTAAATCTGAAAAAGAGATTGTACCTGTAATCGCTCCTAGCGCCGGCATAAGGATATCGTTTACAAGAGATGTTACGATTTTCCCAAAAGCACCTCCGATAATCACGCCAACAGCCATATCAATGATATTTCCTTTTAAGATAAAGGCTTTAAATTCGCTGACTGTGCTGCCTACAGTGCCTGTCAATTTGTTTTTCTTCTCCATAAAGTTTTCCTCTGCTGTTCTTTTCTTTTGCATCGTTCATCGTTTTTTTACGATATTATTTGAAATTCATCTTATTTTAGCATATTTTGATAAACACGGCAACCGGTTCCCTACTGTGCATCTCAACCTAAAATCCTGTTTTCAAGAAAAAGTGTATAACATTTTTGTTCTGTACTTTTATGCAGCTCGCATTTGGCGTAAGATCTCATATAAAATCACCAAATTCTTACGTAAAATGCAGTATTTCTACAGAAAATCAAGGGTAAATCCTATCTGAAGCCCGGGGTATCACACCTATTGATGATGCAATTTGACTTCAGTTATACACTTTTTTTGTATTTTCTATTTCTCGGTTAAGATTCGTCTCCCCCAGTTATACATATTTTATCGAAAATCGTAATTTGGGTTGAAATCATTTGTTCATGCGCCAGACGCACAGCATTCGCAGACTTTCTAATTTTTGAAAACGTTTTTACCCCCCTCTTTCCTGCCACACGCACTGAAATCTTATCCTTGACAGAACAACATTCCAAAGCTAGTATATTCTTGATAAAAACCTGTGCGTAACCGCAGGTTTTTATCAAGAACACATTATGGGAGGCAATTTGTTATGTATAGAAAAATATCTGAAGAATTGCTGGCATTTCTAAACGCCAGCCCCAGTTGTTTCCATGCTGTAAAGAACATGGCAGACACACTGGAATCCAAAGGCTTTACCAAGCTTTGCGAAGAGGAAAAATGGGCACTTGCCCCGGGTGGCAGCTATTTTGTCACACGAAATGACTCGTCTATCATCGCATTTACCATTCCGATAGGTGGCATCAACAGCTTTCGTATTATGGCAAGCCACAGCGACTCTCCTACTTTTAAGGTGAAAGAAAACCCTGAAATTACAATAGAAAACCACTATACCAGGCTCAATGTGGAGCGCTACGGCGGCATGATTTACAGTTCGTGGTTGGATCGCCCGCTTTCCGTTGCCGGTCGTATCATCATAAAGGATGGCGATAAATTCATAACAAAACTGGTAAACATTGACCGTGACCTGCTGTTGATTCCAAATCTTGCCATTCACATGAACAGGGAGGTTAACAGCGGATACAAGTACAATCCGCAAAAGGATCTGCTTCCACTCTATGCTGCTTCTCCAGCTGAGGGTTCTTTCATGGAGTTGATTGCAGAAGCTGCAGGTGTGCGGGCAGAAGATATTCTCGGTCACGATTTATTCCTTTATAACAGGCAGCAAGGCACCATCTGGGGCGCCAATAACGAATTCATTTCCAGCGCCAAACTGGATGATTTACAGTGTGCCTTTGCATCATTACAAGGATTTTTGCAAGGAAAAAAAGAAAAGCATGCTGCAATTCACTGCGTCTTCGATAATGAAGAAGTCGGCAGCGAAACCAAGCAAGGCGCGGCTTCTACCTTCCTGAAAGACACTCTAGCTCGCATTTGCGAAGGGCTCTCCATGAGCCATGAGGATTATCTGGTTGCTATCGCAAAGAGTTTTCTCGTCTCTGCCGACAATGCGCACGCAGTGCATCCAGCTCACGGAGACAAAGCTGATCCAACCAACCGTCCTTATATAAATAAAGGCATCGTCATCAAGTATAACGGTGACCAAAAGTACTGCACTGATGCTGTTTCCTCCGCCATGTTCAAGGATTTGTGCCAAGTCTGCGGCGTGCCTGTTCAGTCCTTCGCAAATCGCTCCGACATGGCTGGCGGCTCCACGCTGGGCAATATCTCCACCTCTCAGGTTGCACTGAACTCCGTTGACATCGGTCTGCCTCAGCTGGCAATGCATTCCCCTTATGAAACCGGCGGTATCAAAGATACTGCAGACTTGGTTCAAGCGGCTGCTGCACTGTTTGCATAAGATATAGCAAAGAAAAAGCTTTCGTTCTTTAACTGTTTAATCATGTCGGTTAAGGTAGCGAAAGCTTTTAATTTTTTATGATGCAATAAATCATGTCAGAAGCTGGGTGCCCATAGGAAGCCACAGTGGTACCACAAAGGTCAGAATAGTTCCGCTGATGAGTGCCACCATGGAAAGTTCCGGACCCACATAGCGACTGACGGGCACTAGCATGGAATCCATACAACCAGCAGCACCTGAGGCTATGGGGCTACCTTTGCTGATTCTGATAAGAACCGGTAGCAGTGCCACAGTCAGTACATCCCGCAGAATGTTTACAATAAATCCATAAGTTCCGGCCTCAATGCCAAAAGTATCCGTCATCGCTGCACCCGTCAAACTGTAATATCCCATACCGCTTGCCGAAAGCACCGCCCAGTTTGTCGGCACGCTCAGCACCACGCCTGCCAGCATTCCCCCGAACAGGCAACCCACAAAAATCCCTGTGGGCATCAATAGCACTCGAAATCCCAATCGACGAATATAGCTAAACACACTTTTGTTGGACGCAAGACTCACCCCAACGCCTGTATAAAGAAAAATCAGACAGCCAGTCAACATTGCATCTAACAGGTATTCCTGTATATTCTGCATAAAAAATCTGCCAGCAATCATGCCTACTGCAATGCACACAGGCATGATAACAATCAAAGGTGAAAAGCTACTTCTTCCTTTAGACTTCGATTCGCTTCCAGAAGCAGTATCCGATGCTATAGAAGCCCCTTTTTCCATATGAAGCTGCAGACGAATTTTTTCAAGAGGCATGATTGTCTTTTCTAAAAGTACTGTGACCACCACACTGCAAGCCACTGCGCTTAGAGAAATGAGGAAGCAGTTGATCCCAATCCGATTCAAATTACCCATGACCTCCTCACTGGTTCCGATGTTGATTCCAATTACAACCATCAGTAAAAATAAAGCCAGATTTGTCAGGTAATCTATGTACTGAAGAATTTTTTCGGGCAGCCCGCGCCAGTTAATCGCGGCACCTAAAGCAAGACAGATAAAGGGAATATAGACGTTCATGCTACTGACCTCTCTTTCTTTTGTTTCTTTTCTAAATATTATACGTTTGTCCAGCGTAGAAGTCGATTGCTTTTTTGCAATCATATAGAATTGCTAAATAATTTGTGATTCCCCTAATATTATGCGCTTAATCATAAACCGCTGTTCTCTATTTCAAATTTCTTTGTTTACAAAGAAATCATATCATTCAAAACTCGCTTCATCACTTTTTCAAGTTCATTGTGAACTATCATTTCATTTATGAGTTTTGCGCAAAAAGGCGTATAACTATAATCTTAAAAAAAGAACAAAAAAGAGGGAGGAATTCTTAAAATGAAGAAATTTTTAACAGTGCTTCTTGCATTGTCAGTTGTCTTCACTTATAGCTTCAGTGCTGTTGGCTCTGTTTTTGCAGCTACACCTAGCGAAGCAACCGCTGCTGCGGCTGCTGCAAAAGAAGAGGCTAAAACAGCGGCTGAATCCGCTTTAAAAACTCTGGCTTATGCAAATGGCAACTTAGCTTTTATTGGCGATGAGGCATATGCAGGCGGATCTGTCGTAAGTAAGACCGCTGTAGATCAGGCTGCTGCAGATCTTCAGGCTGAAATCAATAGAGAAATTCAGAAAGCTGCAGATGCTACTGTTACTGGTGATTCCAGTGCACAGACAATTGAACAGGTAAAGACTGCATACTATGCAGATGCAGACACTTATTTAAATAAGTTGTTTGACGAAAACGGTGGTGACTATGCTTATACTAAAGTTTATGCAAAGCAGGCGGTAATTGACAAAGCTGCTGCATTAGCAAAGCTGAATGCTGTTGTTTCTGCGAACTACTACGATGCTGATAAGGCTGCTGTAGAAGCAGCAGTGAAAGCAGCTAAAGACGTGATTGATCCGCTGACAGGCGTTGCTGCTGATTTAAGCACAATCAGTACTGCAATGACTACTTTTGATACTGAGTTTGCAAAGTATAAGATAAAGGCAGATATCGATAAGGCTGTTGCAGATGCTAAGGCTGCTGCAATTAAAACCCTGAACGAAAAAGCAGATACTTTTAAAGAAAATGAAATCAAAAGATTGACTGCGGAGATTGAAGCTGATGATGCTACTCCGGCTCAGATTACAGAAGCAAAAACTTTACTGAACAGATTGAATGCAAACATCACTGCTGTTATCAATCTGCGTACAAATGAAATTAATGCAGTTACAGTTGATAAGTCTGCTGACTTAGAGACTGCTGTAAAGACTACCATTCCTAGTAAAGTTGGTTCTGACTTTGATGACGACGATGCATTTTATGAGACTGTAAGCGGTTTAGGCGGAGTTTCCTACTTAAAGGATTACGCTGCAACAAAGGCTGCTGCTTTCAAAACAGAGTTAGGTACTGATGGCACTATCAAATACTATGCTGCTACAGTTGATGAAGCTCTGAAGACTGTAACTGATAAAGTTGCTAGCTTAGAGATTACTACTGTAAAGGGCGTTGATGAAGCATTTGATACCGCTTTAGCTGGTAAAACTAAGAAAGAATTAGACGAAGCTTTAGCTGCAACAAAAACAACTAAGAAAGCCGCAGTTGATGCTTTACTGACTGGAAGAACTTTCTCCGGTGAAAGAAAAGACAAGGTTGATACACTTGTAAAAGAAGCAAAAGATGCAATTGATGCCGCAGCTGATGAAGCAGCTATGGATAAGATTATCGAAGACGTTACAGCTAAACTTGCAGCTGTACTTGATGATAGTCAGATTGCAGCCTTAAAGGCAAAAGTAGATACTGAATATGCAGATCCATATAAGGCTTTAATTGATGGCTATGTTGATTCTCTTATCGCAAAGAATGGTGCTGAAAAATACGATGCGGCTACACAGAAAGCTGGTATCGAAGCAAAAGTAAAAGAATACTACTATGATTTAGTACTGGCAAAAGAAGATAAAGATTTAACTAATGCTGCAGTAAAATCTATCCTGGCACAGAACTATTCTGGTGCTGTAGCTGTTGCTGAAAAGAATCTGGTAGCGAAAGATACATTAGCTGCTGCTGAAAAAGCAATCAATGATCAGTTAGATGCTTTAGATTACACTGTAAATGCAGAAACAACTCCAAAAATCTTGGCAGCTTATGAAGCTTACAAGAACTACAAAGAGTTAAACGGCAGCAATGATGCTAACGTAAACAAGAGCAAGTTAGACTACCTGGTAGGTCAGGTTGTAGCTGCAGAAAGAAAAGTAATTACAGATAAGATTACTGCAATCACCAATAAGACTGCATTCACTTTAGATGATATTGCAGCATTAGAGGAATTGAAGAAAGAAGCAGAAGCATTCAACGCAAAATACGCTGAATATCCTGGTTTCACTGAAATTGCAGATCCAACTACAGATGCAACTACAGTAACTAAGATTGCAACTGCGCGTTATCAGGATGCAATTGCTAAGATTAACGCAATCCCTGCTGACTTAACATTTGCTGATAAGGCTGCTGTAGAAGCTGCAAGAGCTGCTTATGATGCTTTAACTGAAGCACAGAAGGTTGCACTGAACAACTCCTTCATCACTAAGCTGGTTGCTGCTGAAACAAAGCTGGAAGTATTAGAAATTGCTGCTGTAGAAGGTCTGAAGATTACTGCATCTTCTACTGCTGCAAAAGGTTCTATCACAGTTAAATGGACAGTAAAGGGTGACACTTCTGCTGCTGACGGATTCGAAGTATTCAGATCTGTAAAGAAGAACAGCGGATTCACTAACAAAGCATTCTACACTACTGATAACAATGCTAAGAGATCTTACAAGAACACTAAGTCCCTGAAGAAAGGAACTAGATACTACTACAAAGTAAGAGCTTACAAAGTATTAGCTGATGGAACTAAGATTTACTCTGACTGGTCCAGCAAGGCTTACAGAATTGCTAAATAATGAGTGTAACACCCTAAAAAGCAAATATAAACCTTAAATAAAAGAGTCGGTTATCCGGCTCTTTTATTATGTCACTAATACGAACAAAATGCCCATAATATGGATATTTTTGTGTATGGTTTCTTTTTTTTGCATAATTATAAATAAACCTGATTTATAATCACTATATGAGTTGGCTTATCTTTATCCTTGAAATTTCAAGTATTTACTCTTTTGAATTTTAGTACTAAAATAGTACTTATTCGCCTATTTTTTCCAACAATTATCGCAGAATTTTATATTGACTTTGAGAATTGGTTTGATATATTTTGGGCTTAATTTAAGGTATAGAGGAAAACTTTGAGCATTAATTTATGGGAGGAATGGATATGCCAGCATATAAAAATCAGAATGGAACTTGGTATGTTTCTTTTTACTATAGAGATATGAATGGTAAAAACGTAAAAAAGAAAAAAACAGGATTTAGCACGAAAAAAGAAGCACTGAAATGGGAGCGCCATTTTATAGAGACGAAATCCGGAACACTGAATATGACCTTTGAGGCTTTTGTTAACGTCTATGTGCAGGATATGAAGCCGCGTCTGCGACTTAATACATGGCTTACTAAGGCGCATATCATCGAACAAAAATTAACTCCTTATTTTTCTGACAGGCAGATGTCAGATATTACGCCTGCTGATATTGTTAAATGGCAAAATATCATGATTGCGTACCGAAATGACAAAGGAGAGGGCTATGCAGAAACCTATCTGAGAACAATTCAAAATCAGCTGAGTGCTATTTTTAATCATGCAGTGAGATTTTATAATCTGCATAGCAATCCAGTTCGGAAAGCTGGAAAAATGGGACGAGAGAAATCACGAGAAATGCAGGTGTGGACGAAAGAAGAATATTTTCTATTTGCTAAGGCAGTTCGAGATTCACCAGACACGTTCTACGCTTTTGAACTGCTTTACTGGTGCGGTTTACGGATTGGTGAGTTGTTAGCACTTACTGGAAAGGATTTTGATTTTGAAAAAAGAACGTTATCTATTGATAAGTCGTTCCAACGACTTGAAAAAAAGGACCATATCACTGCACCTAAAACAGAAAAAAGTAATAGAGTTATTACTATGCCGCAATTTTTGTCAGATGGACTATATAAGTATTTAAAAAAGAAAAGACGCATTAATTCAGGGAAACGTATTTTTACCATGTCTCGAAACTTTTTGCATACTGAAATGCGTAGAGGCTCTAATCTAGCAGGGATTAAAAAAATACGGATTCATGATCTCAGGCATTCACACGTGTCCCTTTTGATTTCGATGGGGTTTACCCCTGTGGACATAGCGGGAAGACTAGGGCATGAAAGCATCGACATTACACTACATTATGCACATATGTTCCCTACTAGACAAAGTGAAATGGCCAAAAGTTTAGACATGGCATTCAGTGATAAGAATGCTTACTAATATGATGTAAAAAGTACTAATATGGTACTAAAAAATACTGTGCGGAAACTAGATGAACTTATTCTAATGATCAGCTTTTTTGTAGAATAGATGCTGGCTTGATCAATTTAAAATACTCATGAATAAATTTTAGAAAATACTGGTTAAATATAAAACAATACATAAAAGAAGGTCGGAATAAACCGACCTTCTTGATTTTTTGGATAGGTGAATCACCAATTATTTAGCAATTCTGTAAGCCTTGTTGGACCAGTCAGAGTAAAGCTTAGTTCCATCTTCCTGTACTTTGTAAGCTCTTACTTTGTAGTAGTATCTAGTTCCTTTCTTCAGGGACTTAGTATTCTTGTAAGATCTCTTAGCATTGTTATCAGTAGTGAAGAATGCTTTGTTAGTGAATCCGCTGTTCTTCTTTACAGATCTGAATACTTCGAATCCGTCAGCAGCAGAAGTGTCACCTTTTACTGTCCATTTAACTGTAATAGAACCTTTTGCAGCAGTAGAGGATGCAGTAATCTTTAAGGTTTCAACACTCTTTAAAGAGATAACAGCTAATAGTTTTTCTGCGCCTTCAAGTTTCGCTAATAAATCTTTATTGAAGGTTGCTTTCTGTGCATCAGTTAATGCATCGTAAGCAGCTCTTGCAGCTTCGATATCAGCTTTGTTAGCCTCTGTTACATTTACAGGCAGAGCAGCGATTTTCTTAGCAGCATCAACAACCATAGCGTTAGCAACTGCTTCAACAGCAGCATCCAGTTTTGCAGTGTTTAATGTACCATATCCGTAGTTATAATCGCCAGCGCCATATGCACCATATGCATCTTTGTAAGCATCTGCAGCAGCCTGAGCAGCATCTACAGCAGCCTTATCAGCTAATGTAGCGTTAGCAGGAAGTGCACTAATCAGTGCCTGGGCAGCATCTTTTTCTAACTTCACTAATTTTGTCATGTAAGCAGTGAATAAGCTCAGATTGCTAATATCAGCTCTAGGATATTTGTTAGCATCGTATGTTTCTAAAGCTTTCTGAACATCTAAGTACTGCGCTTTTGCATCTAAAGTTACATTTGTTGGCAGTGCAGCGATAGCATCTCTGATTGCTTTTGCAGAATCAGCGATTTCAGCGTCTGTCTTCATACCGTCAATAATCTTTAATGCATCTGCGTAGTTTGCCTGAAGAACCTTCTGGACAGCGGCGCTCTTATTTGCAGCTGCGGTAGTTGCATCGTACTGATCTAATGCTTTTTCAACTAAGAAATCAACTGCAGTTTCAACGACAGCTTTCTTAGCTTTGTCCTGTGCAGCAGTGTTCTTTGCAGCAATTGTATTGGCATAAACTTCTAAGGAGCCTAATACAACGTCTGTAGCAGGATCAAAGACTGTACCAGCAGTACCATTATTAACATAGGTCAATGCTTTTAATTCATTCCAGATATCAGTTCTTGTAAGTTCAGTCTTATCAGCAATTTTATCCATTTTGCCTTTTGCTTCAGCAGCTAAAGCATCGATTTCAGCTTCAGTTGTAGCAGCTTCAATTTTAGCAACATATTCATTCTGAATTGCTTCTACTTTTTCTGCATTTTTGCCTTCCCAGCCAGTAATCTTATAAGCATTAGACTTACCACCCGTTACTTCTGCATCTGTATAAGTACCGGTGATGTCTTTGATTGCTTCTACTTTAGCAGCAGCCAAAGTGCTAGCAGAATCAGCAGCTGTTTTCATATCATCGAATGCATTAATGATAGCGGTTGTTGCTTTAATTTTTCCATCATAGATTTCTGCAGTAACAGCTTTCAATGTCTTTTCTACAGTTTCAGCAGTATATTTTGCTAAGCCAGTAGTTGGATCATATTCCTGCTTTTTCTGTTCTGCGATGGATTTTGCATATGCAATTAAGATTTTAGCATCATTGAGATTTGAAACAGCTGTTTCATACCCCGTGAAGCTTGTAGTAGTAAAAGCTGCAGTAGCTTTTGCTTTAATTGCATCTACAAGACCTTTGTTTGCATCATTGGCAGCATAAGCTTTTGTATCATCGTAAGATACCTCAGCAATCTGAGTTTTATACAAATCAACTAATGCATTTACATTTGCATTCAAAGTTGCTTTCTGAGCCTGTGCATTTGCAATATCAGTAGGATTAGTTGCGTTAGAAAGCACATCATTATAGTGAGTGATTGCCAGAGGCTTAAATTCAGCAGCTAAAGCATCGATATCGGATGCCGCAGCATTCTTTGCAGCAGTTAAGTCAGCTTCATACTGTACTTTAGTCTTTAAAGTAGCAACAGCACCATTAAAGGTAGTAATTGCACCGTGTAAGCTGTCAGAAGCGTCCTTAGTGTTTCCACCTTTTGCAGCTGCGATTGCAGTGTTTGCATCAGCGATAGCAGAAGTTAAAGCCGTCTGATTAGTAGTTGGATAGTCATTTACTACGTAAGAAGCGACTTTTGCTTCGAAAGCAGCAACTGTATCAGCAATTACTTTTGCATAAAGTGCAACAGCCTGTGTTGTGAAAAACTCAGTTTCCAACTTTGCAGAAGTGTTAATATCTTCCCATGCATCGTCAAGGTCTGTGCCTGCAGCATCTGCCTTTGTGATTTCGCCATTGTATTTGTCTTTGATAACAACTGCAACTGCATCAACTGCAGCCTTTGTAATATTGCTATCAACAGCAATGAAAGTAGTAGCGCTCTGTGGTAAAGAAGTAACATAGCCCGAAGCATTGAAACCAATAGAACCAACGTAGGCATCTACAGCACTTTCCATCTTTGCTCTTTCAGCTGCCACTTCACTTGCAGTTGCTGCAAATGCGCTGCCAACAGCACTGAAGCTATAAGTGAAGACAACTGACAATGCAAGAAGCACTGTTAAAAATTTCTTCATTTTAAGAATTCCTCCCTCTTTTTTGTTCTTTTTTTAAGATTATAGTTATACGCCTTTTTGCGCAAAACTCATAAATGAAATGATAGTTCACAATGAACTTGAGAATTGCTAAAATAATGGTATATACAATGCAATGACGATGTAGTATAATATAAGCAAAGGAGGCGATGTGATGGCAAATACAGGATTAATACAAATTCGTGCAGCAGAAGAGGATAAAAAACAGGCAAGCGAGATTTTGGAAAAATTAGGAACAAATCTATCGGCCGTAGTTAATATGATGTTAAAACAAATTATTCTGACGGAGAGTATTCCGTTCGAGGTTGCTTTGCACCCTGCCAAGCAAAAAGTAACGATATCAGCTATTGATGCAGTAAATGCTACAATGGCATTGGAGGGTTTCAATTTAAACGCTGATGATATAGATTTGCTGGAATATTATAGTAGAAATGCTGAAAAGGGTGATGAAATTCGGAAAAAGATTCTAAATGAACTGAGGGTAGATAATGAATGATAAAAAATACTGTTATCCTCAAAGTAATGTATTAATTAATAAGTTATCTATTCACAATGCGGAGAGGCTTGCTGAAGCGGAGAAGAAACTGACAATGTTGCGTCTTTTGGAATTGCAGTATGAACCTGTTGAAGGCGAGTTGGACTTTGCTCATTTGTGCGAAATACACAGATACATTTTTCAGGATGTATATGAATGGGCGGGTCAATTGAGAACAGTAGATATTGCAAAAGGAAATATGTTTTGCAAATCGGAATTTTTACGAGAAAATGGTGAGCAACTATTCTTAAAGCTGAAAGAAGAAAATTATTGTGAAAATCTTCCGTTGGATATGTTTGTTAATAGATTGGCATATTTTTTCTCGGAGATAAATGCGCTCCATCCTTTCCGGGAGGGTATTGGAAGAGCACAACGTGAATTTATTCGAGTGGCTGCATTAAACGCAGGGTATCTGATAGATTTCAGTCGTATAACCCAAGAGGATATGATATATGCGAGTAAGGAGTCTTTTTTATGTAACTACCGTCCTATGCAAAAGCTGCTTTCGAAGTGCATTTTTAAATCGGGGGATATATATTAGCATTAAATGCGTATGAAAAGAAGGTCGGGCGAGCCGACCTTCTTGATTTTTTGGATAGGTGAACCATTAATTATTTAGCAATTCTGTAAGATTTTTGGAGTTTTGAATCTGAGGGGATATCAAAGTCTTTAATAAATGCTTTATTTCAAATAGAAAAGCAGTATACTAAAACTAAAAAGCATGAGATATATTTTAAGATGTTTCTTCACACGGATTATAAACTGTGCTAAATGTTTTGTGAGTAATGATTTCCTACTGGACTTTAAATCAATCATATGTTAAAATATGATCAGTTATAACTTAGTAAGTTAAGACTGAGCAAATATCGAATTGGGAGATTACAAATGTTTATTGGACGAAAATATGAGCTGGATAAACTCAATCAACTTTACGCTACAGATCGTTTTGAGTTTGCTGTAATTTATGGTAGACGACGCGTGGGTAAATCAACTTTGATTAAAGAGTTTTGCAAAGATAAAAAGGCAATCTATTACATGGGAATGGAGGCAGCAAGCCAAAGCAATATAGACAGCCTTTCTGCAGCGATATGGGATTTTGAGGGGCGGAAGCTGCCTGCGCCTTCTTATGGCTCTTATGAGGCACTTTTCGACTACATTGATACTATTTCAGATGAAAGAATTATTCTTGCAATTGATGAGTATCCTTATTTGGCAGAGGATTACCAGGCGTTGTCATCACTTCTGCAAAAACACATTGATATGAAGTGGAAGGATTCAAAACTGATGTTGATTTTATGCGGCTCATCGATGAGCTTCATGGAAAATCAGGTTTTAGGCTATAAAAGTCCACTGTATGGACGCAGAACTGCCCAATTTCGAATGGAAGCATTCCGCTATTATGAACTTAAGGAATTCGGCTGGGATTATACGGAAGAGGAACTGGCACTTATTTATGGAATCACAGGAGGAATTGCGGAATATGTGAGCTTTATTGATGGAACTCGCACTGTGAAAGAAAACATTCTGAATATGTATTTGGATCAGGCTGGCAGAATGTTTGAAGAACCCAGCAATTTGATGAAACAGGAACTTAGGGAACCAAGGATGTACCATACGATTCTTGGGAGCATTGCATCAGGCAGCAGTACGCTAAATGAAATTGCAGGAAAAGCCAGAGAGTCTACTGCGTCTTGCGCCTATCATCTGAATGCCCTGCAAGCGTTGGATATTGTTAAAAAAGAAACTCCTGCGGGGGAAAAGGAGTCTTCGCGAAAAACGATTTACCGAATTAAAGACTCTGCATTCCGCTTTTGGTATCGGTTTGTTTTCCCTTATCAGACCTTTGTTGTCAATGGAAACGGAGAATATGTTTATGAGAATTTTGTAAAACCTTTTTTATCTTCATTCATGGGTACGGTATTTGAAGACATGTGTTTGTCCTATTTAATGCACCCGGAAACATTGTTAAAAGTACCGTTTCCTTACAGTGAGGCTGGAAGATGGTGGGGAAATAATCCAAGAGAAAAAAGACAGGAAGAAATTGATATTTGCGCATTGGGCGCAGATGCGATCTTGCTTTGCGAATGTAAATGGCGCAATGAGCCTGTTAAATTGCCCGTTTTAGAAAATCTACGCAGACAAGGTGGATTGTTCCACCAAAGCAAAAAATGTTATTGGTTGTTTTCTAAATCATTGTTTAGCGAGTCTGTACTAAGTGCGTGTAATGCGGACGGTAATATAAAATGCATCAGCCTTTGTGAGATGTACCAGGTAGATTAAAAGACGAACATGACAATATGAAAAGAAGGTCGGGCGAGCCGACCTTCTTGATTTTTTTTGGATAGGTGAATCACCAATCATTTAGCAATTCTGTAAGCCTTGTTGGATTAGTCAGATTATAAGCGCTTACTTTCTTCAGGTACTCGGTATTTTTGTAAGTACTCTTTGACTTCTTTTCCTGCGTTTAAAGATGGAATTATCTATCAGTCCTTGAAAGAGGTCTGAAATCCGCTGCCTCAGCTGTTTCAACAGATTCGGCAACGATAACGCTCACGTTATGGTTGGAACCCATGACCCAGATGATGTCCTCCTTGGTAATTAGAGTATTGATATCAGGCATGATAATCGGGTAGCCGCTTTGCTGTACGCCCAGCACCATGCAGTGGAACTTTTCTCGAATATTACCGTTCTTAAGGGTTTTTCCGGCATAAGATTCATTGCCGGTCACCTTGATTGCACAGACAGACAGCGCATTGTCAGCGTCAGGATAGTCTGTCTCCATAAACTTCTTTAGGGTTCTAGGAGGTTTAGAAGGCTTCATTTGTACCAGACGATAAAAGTTTTCGATGGACTTTAAATCTCCAACGACAAAGACTTTATCGCCTGCGGCAATGGTAGCCTTAGGTTCCGGTAAAATAATGTGCTTGCCATGATGGCGGATTTTAACAACATATACGTTATATACTTTCCCCCATTGCAGATCAGCCAGGTGCTTACCGAGAAAATCTGCTGACTCCGGCGCAATTAAGGAAATAATATGAAGTTCCGTATCCAGCCAGGACTGGTGCAGCCCTTTTTCTTCTTCGGCCTCAATCAATCTTTCGTTCAGATTGCGAAGAAACTGAGTTTCCAGTCTGAGGTAAGCCGTTGAGAGAAAGTTGCTTTTTCCGGCAATGAGCACTGCGATAATAATAAAGATAAATAGGTATGCAGGATTGATTTCGAACAATACGCTAATTGGAATCATGGCAATTGTTGCAGTCAATATAACGCGAACGGCTGCCAATACGATTAGTGGTAGTCTATTTGCCCTTTTTTTGAGCCATAGAGAGGTGAAAAGAGCATTGCCGGGGTTCAGCATAGGTCTTACAAAAATCGCTATGACGAAGAAAATTATAGCGCAGGTAGCGATGCTTGCAGAAAGTGGAGTAAGTGCTCCTGCTAAAAACGGATAAATGCCTTCGATACCAACCATGACAGCAACAAGCATGATGACACTATAAAGTGCTGTTCTGGAAACAAATTTTCGGATATATTCATTCCAGTCTGTATCTTTATCATCATCAGTCTGGTCGCTGGAAGTATACTGGTGCAGCTTTTGAAGAAGACTCTCTGGAAGTTTTCTCTGCAAAAGGTCAGTAACGCTACTGGAATTTTTAATTAAAAATGGTGTTAAAAACGTAGTTATCACTGCAGCAGATACGATAATCGGATAGAGGTTTTCTTCCATCACACCAAGGCTGACGCCCAGTGCCGCAATGATAAAAGAAAATTCCCCAATTGGCGCCAGACTGAAACCGCTTTTTACGGCAGTGTTTAAGGTTTGACCGGATAACAGCATGCCGACTGTGGCAAAAATCAGTTTTGCAATGACCGCAACTACAGTAATTACTGCAATGATGGGAGCATAGTTTACAATAGCATGGGGATCAACTTTCATGCCGACGGACAGAAAGAAGAAAGACACGAACATATCCTTAACGCCGCCGGTAAGATGTTCCACTCGTTCAACATGAATGGTGCCCGCAAGAAGAGAGCCTGCAAGAAAAGCGCCCAACTCTGAAGAAAATCCCAGAAAGTTGGCAATCATAACCATACCAAAGCAAAGTCCTAATGATAAAATAAGAAGCATTTCATCATTCATCACCTTGATGACTTTGTTCAGGAAGGTTGGGAGTAAATAAATGCCGAGAAGCAGCCAAACAACCAGATAGCAGACCATCAGTGCCAGACTGATCATCAACTCTTTGCCTGCAACGCTCTGGCTGACAGAGATAGTGGATAGAACCACCATCATAAAAATGCCCACGATGTCTTCAATAACCAGAGTGCCCATAACTAGTTGGGAATACTTTTGTCCTTTGATTTCCAGTTCTTCAAAGCTTTTTTGTATGACAGCGGTAGAACTGATGGAAAGCATACAGCCCAAAAAAAGACTGCTGATGACGGAAAAACCCATCAGGATACCGACTAGGTATCCTGTCAGCATGACGCCGCCCATCTTTATAATGGCAGAGATGACTGCCGTTCCGCCCAGTTTTGCAAGCTTATGCAGATTAAATTCAAGTCCAATGTGAAACATCAGAATAATAACTCCGATTTCACTCCATAGATTAATGGAATCGATGTCTTCTACATTGAAAAATAAAGGAAAGTACGGGCTGATAAGAAAGCCCGCCAGAATATAACCTAGAATCAAAGGCTGTTTGATTTTTTTAAATAAAATTGTGATAAGACCGGCAGTAAGCAGCATGACGGCTAAATCAGTAATCATGTCAGGTGTGTGCATGAATCAAACCTCCTTTTGTATAAAATTTGTATACTATTATTATATATGAAAAACTTTCGGGGAAAAAGAAATTATTGTGAAAAAGGGGCGTGAAATTATAAAATCAGTAAAAAGTTTAATCTGTAATTGCTTTGTGTGAGGATACTGCAAAGGGATATCTGCAGCATTGCTGGATCATCTATACCGGCTTCAAAGAGAGCATTTTCTCATTTCTAACTGTATAATGACTGCATCTTGTTCACTGTATTATGAAGAAAAATGCAGATGAGTGATGAATTATCATTAAAAATATGATATACTAAAAATACAATTTCGAATAAACTTTATTACCGAGAGAAGGTCTCCATGAATTACACGCTTATGAATAAAGAGCGTCCTATCCTGACGTTTTCTACTTTTAAAACTGAATATGGTACAACCAAGGCGAAGAATGTAAAAATTCTGGAGCCGGACGGACTTCCCGCTGCATATGACGGCAGCATAATTCGGTTTATTGAACGGCGTAAAGCTCCTAAGCACCGCAAATATATCCGGGGCATTTTGAAACAGCTGGGAGCAGAGGATATTGACGGCTTTATTAAAGTCAGCCGGGGTGCATCTTTGAATGATACCTTCTGGGTAAGAAATGATGAAGAACCTCTGGTATGGAAGCAGGTTTCTCTTTACCAAAATGATTTTGACGAAAATATAGCACGAATTGCTTTTGAAGGCGGTTCCGGTAGTCTCAGCACAACGACACCGGAACTTTCCGTAGACGGTAACTATGCAAAATGCTGGATTCGTGAGAATGAACAGCTTTTTCTTCTGAAGCGGGGCAGCGAGACTCACGGGCAGGAGGTTTTCGCCGAGTACTATGCTTCGCAGCTGGCAGAGGCTTTCTGCGCTGATTCTGTTAAATATGATTTAGTAAGTCACCACGGACACCTTGCTAATAAGTGCGGGATTTTCACCAGCGAGGAAGTAGGATTTTCTCAGATGACATATCATGTGGAAAATCCCCAGTCGGTTTCTGTCCAAGAGGCGCTGGCGGTGATGGAAAAATGTGGCCATGGTGAGCATTTCAGGCGAATGATGGTACTGGATGCACTGATTCTCAATATTGACCGCCATTTGGGGAATTTTGGACTTCTGGTGAACAATGACACTCTAAAACCTATAGGGATGGCTCCAGTGTTTGATCATAACCGATCTATGCTGTTTCATATGGATGATGACCGTTTTATGAGACAGAATATGGATTGTCTGATAGATATTTATCCGCGCCTTATGGGGGAATTCAATATCAACGCTAACGATATGCTGACAGACGAAATTCGAAGTGACCTGAAAAATCTTTCCGGCTTTGCGTTTATTCCTCACGAGAAGTACAACTGGCCGAAGGTGAGACTGGAAAAATATCAGAAGTTTATGGACACGCAAATTGACCGCATACTGAAACGAGAGAAGCTGTTTATCAGCAGTTTTGAGTAATGTATAGCAGGTAAAAGGCACCGTAACCTAAAGTTGCGGTGCCTTTTATAATTGCGTTTTATTTTACTTTAACCTTCTTTACTGTTGTCCAGTTGCCCCAGACTTTGGTGCCGTCGGCTAAAGTCTTGTAGGAACGAACTTTTACGTAGTAGGTAGTACCCGGTTTCAGATTTTTCAGGGTAACGTAAGTTGTCTTATATCCATTATCCTTATGAGTGATGTATTTATCTTTGTAGCTTCCGCTGCGACCGTATTTTACCTGATACTTGGTAGCACCGTCAACCTTTGTGATGGTGACTTTTGCCTGACCTTTTGCCGGCGTAGTGATTTTGAAAGTCGGCTTTTTAGGTTTTACGGTAACGTATACGCTCTTCACTTCAGGATTGAATTTAACATCATTGGTAGTTTTTACTGTAATAACAGCTTTACCTGTACCTTCGATTGTAACGGTTCCGTTTGCAGATACTGTTGCAACGGTTGGGTCGCTGGTTTCGTAAGTGATAACGCCATCGCCGTTAGTAGTAGCACCCAGATTGAAATCCGCACTGGTCAGGTATTTGGTGTAATAAGTATAGTCAGTAGTCAGTTCCTGTGTCTTACCATTAATAGTAAAGTTTACATTCTTAGTACCGGAATAGTTGCCAATACCTTCGATTACTGCAGTAGCAGTACCGCTGTTTTTGTTGTTTTTGTAGGTTACTTTGTAATCGGTTCCATTTACCAGCTTAATCGTGCCGTTGTAAAGGGTAACAGCAGGCTTGTGTTCCGTTCCTGTGTACTGATAGGTGGTCTGGGACAGGGTTGCCGTAAAGCCGGAAATATCCTGACCTAAAATTTTGAAGGTTTTATAAACAGAGCCGGAGTAGTTGCCGATACCGTAGATATATACAGTTGCTGTACCGATGTTGGTGTTATTTAGGTAAGTAACTGTGTAGTCAGTACCTTTTACCAAAGTACGTCCGCCGCAAGCTACGCTGACAGAAGGTTCAATTGCTTTGCCGCCGTTGAACTGTGCACTTGCCGGTAAGGTGACGGTTGCATCTTTATCGTTAAGTGCTTTTGGTGTAATGCTGTAAGTGAACTCAGCTGCAACACCGCCGTAATTGCCGATACCTACAACCTGTACTTTTTTGTTTGCTTCAACTTTGGAGCTGGTATCATAAACCAGTTTATAGTCTACACCTTCACGGTATTTGGAAGAGGATGTAACTAATACCTCAGGTTTGATTACGCTTCCTGTATACTCATAAGAAGTCTGCAGCAGTGAGAAAGCATTAGCTGTCAGGCTGTCTTTTACTGCGTAAGTTCTTGTAATCTGACCTTCGTAGTTGTTGATACCGTCAATATAGACTGTGGCAGTACCTTTCAGGTCATAGTTAGCATAAGATAGTGTATAGTCCTGTCCTTCAACCAGTGTTTTAGCACCATCTTTGATGACTGGTTTTGGAACGACATTTACTACCTGATTATCAATTGGTGCAACAGTGACATAGGAAATGGACTTTGGCAGGATGTTAAAAGTCTTGGTTAAGGTGCCCGCATAATCGCCTTTGCCTGTAACAGTTACTGTTGCATTACCGCCTACGTTGATATTATCGCTATAGGTAACTGTGTAGTTTGTGCTGCTCAAAATATTATTGTTGGAGTCTTTTACTACAACAGCCGGAGCTTTTGCAGTTCCATCATAGCGCTGGTCAGCAATCGGCTGAATTGCATAATTTGCAGTACTGAGATCTGTACCGCCGTTTACTCTGATGCTTCTGGTTCCTGTATAGTTGCCTTTCCCTGTAATGGTAACCTGCTGTGCGCCTTTGACTACCTTGGCATCAGCAGCTGCAGTGATTTCGTAATCGGTGCCTTTAACAAGGGAAACGCTGCCGTTCTTCAAGGTGAACTGCAGGGCAGAAATGTTAGTTCCAACAGCAACTGTCGGAGGAACAGTCAATGTAACATTATTGATGTTCTGCTGTTTAATCTCGAAAGTTAGTACGTTGTTCACGTTAGAACCAGTCTTAATTTCGTATGGGACATCTGCACCAGTTCTCATAGTTACAGTTGCTGAGGCATTGGTTCCAACAGCAGTGTTATTGGACCATGCAACATCATAATATAATGATGTTGCATGGTGTTGCCTGCCTTTACTACGATGGCAGGGCGAATTTCACTGCCGGTATAGGTATATGCTGCATTTGGATTTTCGAAAGCGATACTTGTGATCGCAGTCTTGCTGGCATCGTCAGCAAACGCCATACCCGGCATCATACAGAGTATCATCATGACAGACAGCATGATTGCTAATATCTTTTTCATAATCTCTCTTCCTTTCTGTGTCAGTACTTTTTTTCTTTGTATAGTACAAGCTGTTAGGCTTACTATAGATAAATACATTATATCATGGCTTGTACAAAAAAGATATAAGTTATTGGTAAGATTAAGAAACTTTAAGAAACATTACCGGTTTGTTTCAGGTGTTTAAAAAAAGCGAAGGTCGGATTTTCCGACCTTCGCTTAAAGGATAGCTGTATTTGAGTTATTATCCCAATTATTTAGCGACTCTGTAAGCCTTGTTGGACCAGTCAGAGTAGTATTTCACGCCATCAACAACTTTGTAAGCTCTTACTTTGTAGTAGTATCTGGTTCCCTTTTTCAGGGACTTGGTATTCTTGTAAGATTTCTTAGTGTTTTTGTCAGTGGTGTAGAATGCTTTGTTTGTGAATCCGCTGTTCTTCTTTACGGATCTGAATACTTCATATCCGTCAGCAGCAGCAACATCGCCTTTTACAGTCCATTTTACAGTGATGGAACCTTTTTTAGCGGTAGAGGATGCTGTAATCTTCAGGGATTCTACAGCTTTGATTTCATTTGCCTTCAGCTGTGCTTCAGCATAGAATAATTTGTCAGCATTTACAATCTGAGCTTTTGCATCATATGGTTCAGAAGCATCGGTGTATTCTTCAACAAATGCATCATAAGCAGCTCTTGCAGCTTCAATATCGGTTCTTGCAGCGTTTGCGGAAAGTGCCGCAATTTTTGCTTCTACATCAGCTTTTACAGCTGCTCTTACTGCTTTCTGATAGTTTTCTACAGTTGCAGCGATTGCGTTAACTGCAGTGTCTTTGGATAAATCGCCGTACATGTCTGTACCATACAGTGCATCCAGTGCGTCTGCAACAGCTTTTACAGCTGCTTTATCAGCTGTAGTAACCTTGCTCAGTGCAGGCAGTGCAGCAATCTGATCATTGAGTGCTTTGATTTCTAAAGCCTTTACTGCATTGATTGCTGCAGTCAGTCTACTTTCATTGGAAACAGTCTGACCCATCTCTTTTGCAGTTTCGACTAATTTATTTGCTGCTTCTACAGCTGCTTTATCAGTCAGTGCGATTCTGTTAGGAATGTCGTTTACAGCTTTTTCAGCAGCAGCTTTTGCATCCTTCTTTTCTTTTACGGAAGGAAGTGCGGCAGCCATTGCTTTTGCGTCAGCTAACAGTGCCTGGATTTCAGCAGTTGTTCTTGCGCCTTTTTCACCGTAGAAGTTAGCCAAATCATCAGTTGTGAATTCTCTATAAGCGTCGCTCCATTTATTCACATCGGCGTTTACCACCTGATCCATGTGAGCCTGTACTTTTTCAAGTTCTTTTGCATATCCTGCTAAGGCTTTAATTGCTGATTTTACTGCAGCAGCGTCTTTTACGTCAGAGATATCAACATCTTCGTTTTCAAGCACCTCTTTTACCTGCTTTTCGTTTGTGCAAGCATTGATTTTAGCAAGCTTTAACGCATATCTTGCTTTAATTTCTTCAGTCTCTTTATCATAGTAAGTTTTTTCTGCAAGTTTTGCGTCTCTTTCTGCCTCTACAGCAGCAACTGCTTTTGCCTTAATCCAAGCGATATCTTCGGTCTTGTTTTCAGCGCCAACGATTAAGTCGGTATCTTTTACGGTTTCGCCGGTGCGACCATAAAGCTTTGCTTTTGCAGCAGCAAGATTTTCGTCAATTTTAGCAGCGATGTACTTTAAGGAACCATCTTTTTCTACCTGCAGTTTGTAAGCTGCGGCAGCCTGCTCTAAAGCATTGTATTTTGCTACCAAATCACGGTTTGCAGTACCAGCTGTTAATGCAGTAACTGTAATCGGGGCAGTAGTAGCCAGGTCAATTTTGAACAGTTCTACTTCCAGATATGCGTCTTTTTCAGCAACTTTTGCATCGAAGTCTGCTTTTGTGTCAGTTCCTGCATTGTAAGCGTTTAATGCGTCTTTGTAGAATTCAGATGCATTTGCCTGCGCCTGTGCCTTTGCAGCTAATTTAGCAGCTTCTAAAGAAGCGTTATCGTTCTTTAAATCATCCTTTGTCTTAAATTCTGAACCAGCCAGTTTGTAAGTAAGGATGATTTCTACACCATCAAGACCTGTGTAGGAGTCAGCTTTCACAATGTTTTTAGTAGAAATCAAATCCTGCAATGCAACGATTTTTTCCTTTACTTTATCTGCAGTTAAATCTTCTACATCTAAAGTAATTTTCTTAGCGGAAGAAACCAGTTTATCTTTTTCCGCTTTTGCGGCTTTTGCATAAGAAACTGGGAATGCTTCAGTTGGATTCATGATATCATCTGTATACAGCGTTAAATCAATTTTGTCCAGCTCTGCTAATACTCTTGCCTGTTCGATTGGAAATACAAGTTTCAGAGTGTCCAGCAGATAAGCAGTCTGTCCGTTGGAAGTGACTAAAGCTGTAAATTCAGCAGTAGTATCAGCATCACCGACTTTCATATCCTTGTAGTCTTTGCTGTTTGCTTCAAGAACTGCTGTGTCGGCAAGGTCAGCTTTGATTGTAGCAATGTCTTTTGCATCAAGTGCTGTTTTCCCTGCTTCATCAGCGGCGCCATAAGCAACCTTTAACTGATAAGATGTAATCTCTAATACTTTTGCATAGTCACCATAAACCTGATTTGCGATTGTTTCGTAAACGGATTTAGGAATGGTAACTGTTCCTTTTGCTAAGTTTTCAGTGTATTCGTTTGCCAGTTTCTTTACTGTGTCGCTCTTTGCATTTTCCAGATCGTTCGCTAACTGTCTGGTTGCTTCTGTCAATTTCTGTTCGTAAGAAAGTCCAGTAGGTGTTGAACCTTCAACAGCATCAGCTGCAAAAACAGAGCCAACAGCACTGAAGCTATAAGTGAAGACAACTGACAATGCAAGAAGCACTGTTAAAAATTTCTTCATTTTAAGAATTCCTCCCTCTTTTTTGTTCTTTTTTAAGATTATAGTTATACGCCTTTGTGCGCAAAACTCATAAATGAAATGATAGTTCACAATGAGTATAACTCAAACACCCCAATCTTGGCAAGCATTTTTTCTACTTTTTGGAAAAAATATTCCCAAAAAAGGCTTTTGGGTTAAGGATAAAGCCTTTCGAATCAACGCACGACCGTGATTGTTTGTACTTGATTTACACAACACTATTTACGATTATTTCATTTGTCCACATTATAACACATCTCGTTTCGATTTCCAATAGTAAATTGTGGAATGCCAGCAATTTTTCTACTATATCATGTGCTCACTTACGCAGCTAAAATCGACAAAAACCGCTGATTTTAGCCATTTTCTCCATTTCATACTTCTATAATTTCCCTCAACATTACCAATAAATTTCTCTTTTTTTCTTGGTACTAAATTAAAAAGTGGGTTCAATCAGCTTGATTTTCCAATCTTTTTAGCGAAAATTTCTCCATTTTAGGCTCGCCTTTTTTTCTCTCTGCTGTACTCCCTTTCCTCTTCTATCAGACCGTCCTTCATTCTCTCCAAAGTATGAGGCATCTAATCGTCCATAATAGGTCAAATCGACCTATTATCCATTTTTTATTCCGCCCTATGTTATATCTATATATCTACCACGGATTTATCAACACAAAAAACGAAGGAGGAAAATTATGAACATGAACGATTTAAAGTTAGCTATGGGTGAACGTATACGTCTCGCTCGTGAAAGCAAGCACTTGTCCCGTGCGCAGCTCGCAGAGCTTGTTCACCTATCGACAAAATTTATTTCTGATATTGAAAACGGCGCAAAAGGAATGTCTCTTAAAAACTTTATACTGATAACGCAAGCTTTAGATACCTCAGCTGACTATCTGCTTTTCGGAAGTATGCAGTCGCCTCCCTCTGAACTGTGCAGTGAACCGAATCCCGACCAGAAATAAGCGTCAGCTTTTATGACCCGTTTAAAGAACTTACATTTGCTGCATCCCGCTTTCTTGCCAAAAGAGAAGACATCCCACAACACGCAAGATGTCTTCTCTTTCTTACAACATTATATATCTGGCTTCAGCAGATTACATCATGCCGCCCATGCCGCCGCCTGGCATTCCAGCCGGCATAGCCGGAGCGTCCTCTTTGATATCTACGATACCTGCTTCTGTAGTCAAAAGCATTGCGGAAGCAGATGCTGCATTCTGCAGTGCAGAACGAGTCACTTTTACAGGGTCTACGATACCTGCTTCAATCATATCTACATACTCTTCAGTAGCTGCATTAAATCCGTATCCAACCTTCTGCTTCTTAACCTCAGCAACAACTACGCTGCCTTCAAAGCCTGCGTTTTCGGCAATCTGTCTAACTGGCTCTTCCAGCGCTCTTTCGATAATCTTTGCACCGGTTCTTTCGTCGCCTTCCAATGTATCTACATACTTGGATACTGCGTCGATTGCACTGCAAAGCGCTACACCGCCGCCTGCAACAATACCTTCTTCTACTGCTGCCTTGGTTGCGTTCAGTGCGTCCTCGATTCTCAGCTTTCTTTCCTTCAGTTCAGTTTCTGTAGCTGCACCAACTTTGATTACAGCAACACCGCCGGACAGCTTAGCCAATCTTTCCTGGAGTTTTTCTTTATCAAATTCAGATTCAGTTTCCTCAATCTGCTTCTTAATGGAGTTGATTCTTGCTGTAATGTCAGCTTTTTCACCTGCACCATTTACGATAACAGTGGAGTCCTTGTCAACTTTAACAGTTGCAGCCTGACCCAGCATATCTAAAGTAGCTTCCTTTAGGTCATAACCAACTTCTTCGCTGATTACTACGCCTCCTGTCAGTACAGCGATATCTTCCATCATAGCCTTTCTTCTATCACCAAAGCCTGGTGCCTTAACAGCAACGCAGTCGATGGTTCCTCTCAGCTTGTTGAGTACCAGTGTAGTCAGTGCTTCACCTTCTACGTCTTCTGCAACGATTAAGAGCTTTCTTCCCATCTTAACAACCTGTTCCAAAAGCGGAAGCAATTCCTGAATATTGCTGATTTTCTTATCTGTTAACAGAATCAGTGGATTTTCCATCACTGCTTCCATCTTTTCTGTGTCGCTTACCATATATGCGGACAGGTAGCCTCTGTCGAACTGCATACCTTCTACTACGTCTAAAGTGGTGCCCAGTGACTTCGCTTCTTCAACAGTGATAACGCCGTCATTTCCGACTTTTTCCATAGCTTCTGCAATCAGTGCGCCGATATTTTCGTCAGCAGCAGAAACAGAAGCAACCTGTGCGATACTTTCCTTGGTTTCTACTTTCTTAGAAATTGTAGCAATTTTTTCTACAGCAGTTTCTACTGCACCCTGAATACCTCTCTTCAGAACCATAGGGTTTGCGCCTGCTGCTACATTCTTAAATCCTTCTTTAATAATGATCTGTGCCAGCAGTGTTGCAGTAGTAGTTCCGTCACCTGCAACGTCATTGGTCTTGGTTGCAACTTCTTTAACAAGCTGTGCACCCATATTTTCTACTGCATCTTCCAGTTCAATTTCTCTTGCGATAGTCACACCGTCGTTGGTGATCAGCGGAGAACCGAAAGATTTATTAATCAGGACATTTCTACCCTTAGGTCCCAGTGTAATCTTTACAGTATCTGCCAATTTATCCACGCCAGCCTGCAGTTTTCTTCTGGCGTCTTCTCCATAATATAAATCTTTTGCCATTTTACTTTACCTCCTAAACAAAAATTATTCTACTGTTGCCAGAATGTCTGCCTGGCTCATGATAGTATATTCCTCACCGTCATATTTAATTTCAGTGCCAGCATACTTGGAGAATACAACCTTATCTCCTGCCTTTACTTCCATCGGTTCGTCCTTGGTTCCAGGACCTACAGCTACGACTTCTGCCATCTGCGGTTTTTCCTTTGCTGCGCTGGCAAGAATGATGCCGCCCTGTGTTTTCTCTTCGGCTTCTAACTTCTTAATCACAACTCTGCTGCCCAGCGGCTTGATTCCAAAACTCATTTTCTCTACCTCCTGATATATATTTATTTAATTTTTATTCGACTCGTTATTAGCACTCAATCAAAACGAGTGCTAATCACTTTCTTTATTGTAGGTCTTTCTGTCCTCAATGTCAATATATTTTCCAAATTTTTTTATGTGTTTTTAGTGAAATTTTCCTTTACTCTCTCCGATTCTATTTTGGTCCGATATTTCCAAAATATGCACAAAAGCTCTTCCATATACTATATCCTATAAAAGGTGCCTCTCACGTAAATATAAGGAAGCGTTCTTTCTTCTCGAAAGAACGCTTCTCTGGAACAATTATGAGAGCTTTATCTCACTTCTGCCTTACGAAAGGCTTCTATAAAATTCGCAATATAATCTGCCACTTTCGTGAGCATTTCCACGCCCCATTGCTGCGTAGCTTCTTTTGGATCATCCGGACCAATCCAGCCATTAGACGTGTACTTTGTAACATCTCGAGGTACGGGAATACCAATGCCGCCAAATTCTATTCTATCAAATCCCATAGTTGGAAAATCTGCACCCAAATCATCAATCAGTTCCTGCCCACGCATATGGTCAAAATACACCAGATTCGGATTGATTGCCAGCATTGCCGCTGTTTCCTCTCCACCACCGTGGCCGCCTGCCCACGCAGCATTGAGCTGGCCTGCCATAATCCACCAGTTCAACTGCACACCAAGCGCCCCTTTGCGGCTTAATTCAATGCACACGCGATTTAAAGTCGGGATATTGCCGCCATGACCGTTGAGGAACAAAATTTTCTTTGCTCCATGCGCTAGCAATCCATCGGTAATACGTGTCAGCAGCTGATACATACAGTCTTCGCCCAAGGACACAGTGCCCGAGAAACTAGTCATATCCTCACATACACCATAAGGGATTCCCGGTGCAGCAGCTATTTCAACCCGTTCCTCTATCATAGACAGTAATTTTTCCGGAATCATAGTGTCAACTCCCAGTACATTGTGGCTGCCATGGCTTTCCAAACATCCAATCGTCAAAATCACCATGTCATTTTTCTGAAAGTAAGACTCCGTTTGCCAATATGTCATTTCCGCAAGTCTCATTATTCTGTTACCTCAACATTACGCAAGCGATGGTATCCATTAGGATCCGGCGCAAAGCCGCTTACTTTCTTTGAAGCGCCCACATTGACACTCTCATAGTACAGCGGTGCATACGGTGACAAGTCTCCCAGCAATTCTTCCAGCTGATCATAATACTCTTGTCTTTTTTCCGGTTCAGCAGTTTCTCTTGCTGCAATGACCAACTTATCTACATCTTTATTTTTCAGGAAAGCATCGTTTCCAGGATAACCTGTCTGTGTAGAGTGCAGCAGTGAATAATAAGTATAGTCAGCATCACCTGTTACGCATACCCAACCTGCAAATGAAAGTTCATGTGAGCCAGTGCCCAGCTCGTCAAGCCATGTACCAAATTCCTTTGTTTGAATGCTTACTTCAATACCAATCTCCTTCAGCTGGCTCTGAATAACCTGACATATTTCATTTTTTACAGAATCATCTGTTACTGACAGAGTACAGGAGAATCCAGCGGAGAAACCAAAGGTACTTGGCGGAATAACAGAATCTGCAGGCTCTCCCGCACCATACAGCATGGTTTCTACGATAGCTTCCTTGTCAATGGCATATCTGATTGCCTGTCTGACTCTCTCGTCAGCAAACTTCTCGTTGGTTTCGTTAATAGTCAGATAGGAAACACTCTGAGAAGGACCTTTGAACATCTGCAGGTTCTCATCTTCTTCTACACGCTTAGAATCATTAGCGGAAACGTTGTAAGCCAGATCTGCCTCACCAGTTTCAATCGCAATAACTCTCTGAGAGGCTTCCGGCACTACTTTCATAACCAGGTTCTGTGTCTTCGGTGCTCCCTGGAAGTAGTCAGAATTTGCCTCCAATTTGGCGTACTCGCCCTGTTTCCATTCTACGAACTTGTACGCGCCGGTGCCAATCGGGTTCAGCGCAAATGCATCCTCATCTGCTTCTACTGCATGCTGCGGCACGATAGCGGTAAAAGGTACAGTCAGTGCAGATAGCAACGGAGAATACGGTTCCTTCGTCTTCACGATTACAGTATAGTCATCCTTTTTCTCAACTTCACTGATTGCGTCTACAACATAGGAAACATAGTTGGATTCTCTGGCTCTATTCAGAGAAAATACTACATCGTCTGCCGTCATAGCCTCACCATCGTGAAACTTCACATCCTGGCGCAGCTTGAATTCATAAGTTCTCTCATCCAGCTGTTCAAAGCTCTCTGCAAGCAGAGGCGCCGGTTCGTTGTTCTCGTCCATAGTTAACAGTGTGTCAAAAATCTGACTTGTTACAGTAACCGCCGGTGTTTCTTTGCCTACATGTGGATCCAGAGATGTGACGTCTGCAGCTTGTACCCAGGTCAAGGTGTCTTTCGCTGCACCGCCGGACTCTTCGCCGCCACCGCCGCAGGCTGCTGCTGTCAGTGCAAGACATAGCACCAGCACTAAGGTTAATACTTTTTTCATTCTAAACTTCCTCCTTCAGATTATTTATTTCGTGAACGCGTACACAGGCAGTAAAATGACCGGGTTCGCTTTCCACCAAAGGGATGTCCTGACCAAAGCAGGCTTCTGTCGCATAATTGCACCTTCCCGCAAAGCGGCAGCCAGGTTTCGGTTCAATCGGTGAACTGATTTCACCTTTCAAAATAATTCTTTCCATCTGTATGTCTGGATCCGGAACCGGAATCGCAGACAGAAGGGCCTTAGTATATGGATGTAGCGGTTTTGAGAAGAGCTGCTTCACATCGCAGTATTCCACCACCGTTCCTAAATACATTACCATGATTTTATCTGCTAAATGTTTGACAACAGATAAATCATGTGTGATAAACATATACGTCAAACCCATATCACGCTGCAAATCCTGCATCAAATTCAGAATCTGTGCCTGGATAGAAACATCCAAAGCCGAAACAGGCTCATCACAAACGATAAATTGCGGATTCAGTGACAAAGCTCTGGCAATACCGATACGCTGCCTTCTTCCGCCATCCAGTTCGTGTGGATAAGAATTAACAAAACGCTGCGCCAGACCTACCAAATCCATCATTTCGCGAACCTTTTGCTCCAAGGCTGCTTTGTCATTCTTTTTAATCACACCCTGAATCGTCAAAGGTA
The DNA here is from genome assembly GCF_943192965.1 of Senimuribacter intestinalis. Classification (NCBI taxonomy): domain Bacteria; kingdom Bacillati; phylum Bacillota; class Clostridia; order Peptostreptococcales; family Anaerovoracaceae; genus Senimuribacter; species Senimuribacter intestinalis. The sequence continues at coordinate 38,752 of NZ_CALPCF010000015.1, read as the reverse complement.
ATGCAATCGACTGACTTACCGTCATACGAGGATTTAAAGAGGAGAATGGGTCCTGAAAAATCAGCTGCATGTCCTTCTTCAGTTCCTTCATCTCATTCTTGTTGTACTTTAGAATATTTTTTCCGTGAAACAGCACTTCTCCCGATGTTGGCTCATGTAAACGCAAAACCGCTCTGCCAAGAGTGGATTTTCCACAGCCTGACTCTCCAACAACTCCCAGCGTCTCTCCTTTTGCAATATCAAAAGTCACATCATCTACTGCATGAAGCTGCCCGGCCGGCGTTGCAAAATACTTCTTCAGGTGCTTGACTTCAAGTAATTTTTCTTTACTCATCTCATCACGCTCCTTTCCATGCGTCTTTTTCTGCGCCAAAGCGATGACAGCAAACACTGTGTCCTGGCGTTAATTCCACAGACTCCGGTGTCTTACAAGCACATACGTCTTTAGCATATTTACATCTTGGATGGAATCTGCAGCCCTCTGGTAAATTGGCTGGATCTGGCATCAGTCCTTCAATCGGCTGCAGCCGGTCTGTGTCCTCATTCAGCTTCGGAATCGAATCAAACAGCCCTTCCGTATAAGGATGCACCCCATTTTTAAACACATCGCGCAAGGTTCCCTGTTCTACAATCTCTCCAGCATACATGATTGCTACATATTCACAGTTTTGCGCTACTACTCCTAAATCGTGTGTGATAAGAAGCATGGATGTGCCCAGCTTACTTCTCAAATTCTTAATCAGATCCAGTACCTGCGCCTGTATCGTCACATCCAGTGCTGTAGTGGGTTCATCTGCTACCAGTAAATTCGGATTGCATGCCAGTGCTATGGCAATCACAACCCTTTGTTTCATTCCGCCAGAAAACTGATGCGGATATTCCTCTGCACGACTAGGATCAATACCAACCAGCGCTAACATTTCTCGCATTTTTTGATCCGCCTCTTCAGCAGATACTTTTTCATGTACAGCAATTACCTCTGAAATCTGTTTCCCCACAGTCATGACAGGATTCAACGCTGTCATCGGATCCTGAAAGATCATAGAAATTTCGTTTCCTCTAATCTTATACATATCCTCTTCACTAATCTCAGTAAGATTTTTCCCGTGATACAGAATTTCTCCGCCCACAATCCGACCCGGCGGCCACTGTATCAGTCGCAGGATAGCTTTCGCCAACGTTGTCTTTCCTGCACCAGTCTCTCCAACAAGTCCAACTGCAGCTCCCTGCGGTATATTCAGATTGACAGAATTAACTGCTCTTATGATGCCATCCTCGGTTTCATACCGTACAATCAAATCTTTGATTTCTAAAATATTATCCATAAACTTTTCTTCCTTACGTTAATTCTTCAGTTTCGGATCCAATGCGTCGCGCAGACCGTCTCCAATGATATTCAAAGCCAAAATTGTAACCAAAATCACCAGCCCTGGAAATACTGTGATATGCCATGCGTCTCTGATATAACCCCTGGCATTGGTAAGCATTGCACCCCACTCAGGAAGTGGCGGCTGAATGCCTAGCCCTAAGAATGATAAGCCTGCAATAGACAGAATCGCACCAGCAATCGCCATAGTCACCTCAACAATCAATGGCGCCATAGCATTAGGCAAAATTTGCTGGAAGATGATCTTTCTGTCCGATGCACCCACTGCCTTTGCTGCTTCAATAAATTCTCTTTCTCGAATTGTCATTACAGATGCTCTCGTAATGCGGGCAAATTCTGGTACATATCCAATCGCAATAGATATCAATACGTTGACTAATCCTGGTCCCAATGCTGCTACGATAGCAATTGCCAGCAGCATATAAGGCAGAGAAAGCACAACGTCCATCAGACGCATGATTACATTATCCACACGTCCTCCATAATAGCCTGCTACCGCACCGATAACAATTCCTACGATACCAGCTGCAAGAACTGCAGCAATACTCATAAATAAAGAGTATCTGGTTCCCCATAAAATACGCAGAAGGATATCTCGTCCGAACTCATCCAGCCCCAGGATATGTGAACTGCTTGGCGGTTCAAACCGCTGCGTCAGGTTTTGACTGATTACCAGTGTATCGTAGATGGAGTCGTTGGTGACCCAGTCAATCACTAAAGTGATAATTCCAATTAACGCCAGACATAGAAGAAAAATCAAACTGATAACGGCCATCTTGTTCTTCTTGAATCGTCTCCAGGCATCCGCCCACAAAGTTCTGGCTTTTACTGTGCCGCTATTGTTTTGCAAAACGTTTTCCAAGTCTTTTTCCTCCTCCCACGCTCTTGTATTGTGCTTTAATTCTTGGATCAACAAATGCGTACAGAATGTCCACCAGCAAATTGACCACAGAATACATCAGCGCCAGGAACATTGCAGATCCTAATACCATAGGCATGTCCTTGGCTTTGATAGATTCTACCATGAATCGTCCCAGTCCCGGCCACGAAAAGATGGTTTCTGTCAGTGCTGCACCGCCAAGCAACATACCAAACTGCAGTCCAATCACTGTTACGATTGGAATCAGTGCATTTTTGAACATATGATTTTTCGTAATATATCCTTCCTTCAGACCTTTAGATCGCGCCGTATCTATGTAATCCTGCCGCATGGATTCCAGCATGCTGGAACGTGTCATACGCATAATGCTGGCTGCACAGCCTGTCCCAAGAGTCAGCGCCGGGAGAATTAAACTCGGCAGCAGCGCCATCCCTTCTCCCATACCTGATGCCGGAAGCCAGCCCAAGCTCAGTGAGAAAAACATAACCAACAGAAGACCCAGCCAAAAGTTCGGCATGGCTACACCGATTAATCCTAATACAGTAGCGATATTATCTACCCACGTATATTGCTTTTTCGCTGATAAAATGCCAATTGGAACACCTATCAGAATCGCTACAAGAATACCGGCAATAGATAGAATCACCGTATTGGGAAAGTACCCCAGTACCTGCGGCAATACTTCCAGCTGGCTCTTCCAAGAAGTCCCAAAATCGCCTTTTAGTGCGTCAGTCATATAATCGAAATAACGCACAAACAGATTATGGTCCAGCCCTAACTCTTCTCGCATCGCCTGAACTGCTGACTCAGATGCCTGCTGTCCCAGTATCATACGAGTCGGATCACCTGGAGAAACAGCCAGGATGAAAAATACCAGAAATGATACACCGATTAATACCGGTATCATCATCAGTAATCGTTTCAAGACATATTTGTACACGTTTTATTCCTCCTCCTTATATAAAGGAATTTGCTCAAAAGTTCCTTTAACCAGAAGCTTTTTATTCTGCATCATCAATCTGCCTTTCGCCATAACAGTATCGATCTGCAAGTCCTCATCCAAAAGCACCAAATCTGCATCACTCTCCGGATGTAAACAACCCTTTCTCGGATAAAGTTCCAAGGCTTTAGCTACATTGCTCGTAATCAGCTGAATTGCTTCCTCCATCGGTACTTTGAAATCGACAACCAAATTTCGAATAATTTCATACAACGGTTCCATACCGCCGATCATTACATCTACTACTGCGTCCTTTGCCTCATTCCATACTGGAATACTTCCTCCGGCATCAGAGCTGACAGTCAGTCTTTCGATTCCCATTTCCTGCACGACCTCATAGAGTTCGTCTGTTTTAGATGGCTCAGTCGTAAAATCTGCCCAGCCTCCCATTGCCATAAATCGCTTTGCTGCCTCGGTGTGACAGTCCATATGCGTTGGACGAAAATGTTTGATTGGAATCTGCTGCTCATCGCATATTTCTATAATGTCATCCAGCGTTCTGCCGATTCCGCCTACGTGAAGGTGCAGCACGCCTGGTTTTCCCGACACCAAAGAAGCCATACGTATATCCGATGTCAGCCGCGTCAGCTCTTCCTTTGTCGGTCGAGATGCCCGGTGATCCGATATCGCCAATTTACATCCTAGAATTTCATCGATATAGACAATATCCTTTGCTACCGATCCGGTTACAGTTACAGGCGGATAGATATAAGCCCCTGTCAAGCAGTAAGCGCTAATTCCCTCTTGCTTTAATGACTTTGTTTTTGCCAGCAAGTTTTCCACGCTGCGCGTAAAGCTATCGGTTCCCAGCAGTCCCACTACAGTAGTAACCCCTGCTTTGATAATAGATGACAGCGGAAGTTCCGGTATACGCGATTGAAATCCGCCTTCCCCGCCGCCGCCAGTCACGTGAACATGCTGGTCAATGAATCCCGGAACTGCTGTTTTACCCGTACCGTCAATCTCCTTAATACCAGGAATTGCAGGCTGCAAGTCCTTGCCTACAGCTACAATCTGCTCCCCCGAAATCAAAAGATTGCAAGTGCCTCTCAGCATAGGATCATACAGTGTTACATTTTTAATTAGATACATGTACAAACCTCCTTCAAGTTATAATTATTTTATTCATTTCCTTTGTCATTGAAGTAGTATTCATTGTCAAAGGCTGGAATCGTTGATGTCTTGAAAAAGTCTTCAATCAACTTCACTTTACTGTTATAGGCTTCAAATACCTGCTTATTCTGCAAGATATACAACGAAGCGATAATGTCAGCCATAGCCGCCATAGATGCAATAGAATTATGAAAAATCATACTGTCAGAGCTGCACAGCAATGTGTGCCTTGCGTTGCGTACGATTGGAGAGGACAGCTTATCTGTCATTGCAAGCACCACTGCATTCTCCCTTCTCAAATAATCTGAAATCGCCACTGTCTGTGCTGAATAAAACGGAAGTGTAATCAGTATGAATACATCATTTTCGTCAAATCTGGTCAACGCATCCAAGACTTCTGCATAGTCAGCAACATTCACAAGCCGCGTCAGCGCACCCGTATCCCGCAGTTTATGCTGAAGACTTCCAGCGATGGTCAGCGATGCTGCATGACCGCAAATATAAATATTCTCTGCCTGACTCAAGGCATCTACAAATTCAAAAAGAGCATTGACATCTACGCCATCCATCGTTGCCTGCATCAACTGCAATTGGCTTTGCTGTAAACCAGTCAGGGTTACCTTGTCCGCAGCGTAACGTTTAGAAGAGGTTTCCAGCTTATTATTCCATCGCATTCTATCCTGCAAGTAGCCATGCATTGCCTTCTTCAGTCCTGAAAAAGTTTCCGCTTTCGTCTTCTTGCAAAAATTCAAAATCGTAGTCTCCGTAACTCCGATTTCGTCGGATAGCTTTTTCAGTGGTAAAAAACAGACCGCATCTGGATTATCTAAAATGTATTTCGCTATTCTTTTCTGCGTTCTGGTTAAGTCCGGCATCAAATCTTGTATTTCTTTCAATATATCCATAAGCCATTTCTCTCTTTCCTTCATACTGTGTATCCCTAAAGATCCATCAGCAGAGGTGTTTCTTCTATAAACTCTGCTTTTAGCCCCCGCTCTTCAAAGAATCTGCAGACTGACTTCAATGCAAATTTTTCTGTGGAATAATGTCCTGCCGCCAAAATACTGACACCTTGCTGCCTTGCCGCTTCATGAGATGGTGCAAACCAATCGGCTTCCTTTGTGCCTACGCCGGTAACAAAAAGACGCACACCTGCTTTTCTCAGTTTTTCATAGATGTCCGCTCCCTCACAGCCGCCAGCAACTAACGCGATCTTTCCATCCTGCAAGTTTTCTTCGCCATATTGATACAAGCGGCATTTATGCTCCACCACTAATTCTGTCTTGTCAAGAACCTGCTGTACAGTCTGAAAAGGTCCTGTACAAATCACGCCCATCATAGCGCCGCCCTCTTCAAAAAAACTTGAGTAAGGTGTCAATTCCATTTCTCCTGCCAAAGCAATACCCGGTGCATACGGTCCTAGCTGATCCAAAGGCAAGTGCATGCTATAGTGGCTAATGCGGTTTTCCTTCATATAGTGCTTATCCCTATCTGAAAAATATACCGGCGGCTCACTTTCAGGATGCTGTGCACCCGGATGATGTGTAAACAGCAGGCAGTCATGCGCTCCCTGTCGGCGGAGTTTTCCTAATACTTCCTCGCTTGAAAAAGTCGCAGTATAAACTTTGTCGATTACCTGCGCATTACTCAGCAGCAGCCCATTGGGCGCTAAATCGGTATACCGGCCCGGCTGAAAAAATTCGTCAAGCATTCGGCAAATGTCCTTTTCGTGAATATTAACAGTATTTTCTGAAATCATAGCATAAACTCCATTTACTACATTTTTTAATGTAATTACTTTATTTGCATTTTACTACCCCCTCCCATGATTGTCAAGAGTAAATTCAAAAAATATGTAATTTTTCTGATTAGTTTTACATTCATACAATTCAGCCCACAAAAATAAGCCGAAAACTGCTTTACAGCAGTTCTCGACTCCCTTCTCAAAAAATAATTATACTATTTTCTTGCGTTCAAATTTCTGATGTAATAGAACAGGTATTGCTGTGCAAACCCTCCAAGGGCTCCAAAGTGCTCGTCAGCATATGCTTTCATGGCTCCATGATTTTTTTCATCAATTCCATAGAGTCCGCTCATCACCCTTGCCACCCAGACATCAATAGGAAAGCTGCCCGTCTCCCCCATGCCAAAGAGAGCAATGCAGCTTGCAACTTTAGGTCCTACTCCGCAAAGAGCTGACAAATCCTCTACATTCTCAGGCATTCCTTTCTGACATACAATTTTTGCAGTTTCAATCAGATATTTCGCTCTATATCCCAGCTTCACCGGCGCCAAATCTTCCACCGTTACCAACGCCAGTTTTTCTGGAGTTGGCAAATCATACCATGCCCTTCCCTCAAAGACACCGACCGGCTCTCCAAGCAGCTCCGCAAGCCCCTCTATACAGCCCTTAATCCGCGGAATGTTATTGTTCTGTGAAATAATAAAAGAAACAATAGTTTCCCACAAATCCTGATTCAGAATTCGGATTCCCCAGCCAAATTTGACTGCCTTTCTCATGACTTTATCACCACGACAAAGCTTTCGTTTGAGTTTCCCATAGTCTCTGTCTAAATCCAGATATTGACTCCAGAAATTTTCAAAATCTGCTTCCGTACAGTTGCTTATCTGCAGTCTGCCGCTGCCGCCTTCCGCTTCCCCTTCATATGGCTCAAAGGCAATATTTGCAATTCTCCCTCCGGCAACACCAGTATAAGAGCCGTCCTCCTGCCGCTGCCACCGAAAGCACTGCCCGCATTCAAAGACATGCACAGGGAAAAAATCTTCAACGTCTTCTATTGTATATATTCTCTGTTCCATATTCTACTCGATCCATCTGACTTCTACATTGACCTTAACCACGTTAAATGCCGTCATGTACTCCACCGTCTCAGCCAGTTTCTGCTGAAACTCTATGGCGCTTTCCCATATCAGCGCCTGCGCCGATGCCGCTACAGCAATATCAATAATCAAATTATCCGGCGCCGTATTTTCATAAATCTTTAAAACTCTTGAAATCCCTTCTGACTCACCTGCTACACAGTCTGCAATATCCTTCATTACCGAGTCGGAAATAAAAAATTCTCCCATATAGCTGAACGTCGGTCTCACCACTGTCTTTTCCGGTTCCTGAATTTTCCCGCCGATTCCGCGCAAAATCCGAAGAGGATCCAGAAAATATCCGGCAAAATCACGTTTCAGCTGCAGAGTCGGTGCCGGAATGACGTGTTTTCCAAGCATATTCCTCTGCCTGTTTGCCGTCTCCCTTTCCTCTTCTGTAGTAATATCTTCAATATAAATTCGTTGACTGACAGCAGGCAGACCCAGCCTTGCTACAATCTTGTCCGTCATTTTGTCGCTGGTTCCAATAATTAAGATGGATTTCGGCTCCATCTCCCGAATCCGGTCTGCCACCGTCTGCGCATGTTTGTCCAGAGTAAACAACGCCGTCTTAATGGCGCCTACCATAGTTTTTTGGCGCTTTGCAGAAATCCCCGCCTCCACGCGATTTTTATAAATAAAAAGCCCATCATCAATGATACTTTCAATATTTCTCGCCTTACACAGATGAATCGCCTGATAGGATTTTCCTGTTCCACTTTTCCCCGTCAAAGTATAAACTTTCATCTTTACTATTACTTGCCCTTCTGTTATAATGGTACTGATTTAAAAAATGTCTTATAAGGAGGATAATATCATGGCTTATAAAATTACAGATGCTTGCATCAGCTGTGGCGCATGTGCTGCAGAATGTCCTGTAGAAGCTATCTCCGAAGGCGAAGGTACATATGTAATCGACGCAGACAAATGCATCGATTGCGGCGCTTGCGCTGGTGCTTGCCCGGTAGATGCTCCGGTAGAAGGTTAATCGAAAACTAACCAAACTGATAAGGCTGTACCCAAAAGGGACAGCCTTATTTTCTTTTCCATGAAACAGCCGCCTTACTCTTCTCTTTCTTTCTCCTTTAGCGCTGTTTTCTTTTTCTGAATGTCGTTCATGTGATATGCTAAAGAGTGAAGGCTGTCAGAAAGATGTACATTTTCCAGCGCCACATGCTTTGGTACTTCAATATCTGTCGGCGCAAAATTCCAAATCCCCTTTACACCGGCGAAAGAAAGCTTGTCCGCCACCTCCTGCGCATTTTCTCTGCTGACACAGATGATTCCAATATCAATTTCTTCCTCTTCAACAAATTCTACAATATTTTCGTAGTCCATAATTTCCATTCCGTCAAGGTCTTTTCCTATCAGTGTTGGATTGATCTCAAAAACACCGTATACTTTAAATCCCTGCTTATGAAAATGGGTATATTTTGCAATTGCCTGTCCCAGATTGCCCGCCCCCATGATAACCATGCGGTACTCTTTATCCAGGCCTAAAATTGCGCTGATTTCGTCATAAAGCCCTTCTACGCTATAGCCGTAGCCCTGCTGTCCAAAACCGCCAAAGTTATTTAAGTCCTGACGAATCTGAGATGCTGTATAACCAATCAGATTGCTGAATTCTTTGGAGGAAATCTTTTCTACACCCTTTTTCTTAAGTTCAATGAGATAACGTCTGTATCTTGGCAGTCTCTTGATGACTGCGTTGGAAATCTTTGCATTTTTCATTTGACTAATCACCCTCTCTCAAATCATAGCAGTTTTCTTATGTTATTACAAAAAAGCCCGCCATAGGCTGACGGGTTTTCCATTGTTATTCCTGTTCACAATTTTCTTCAACATATCTTACTAAATCGCCTACTAACTGGAACTTCTCTGCATCTTCGTCAGCAATCTCGATATCAAACTCATCTTCGATTGCCATAATAATTTCTACAGCGTCCAGAGAATCAGCCTCGAGATCCTTCATCATATTGGTATCCATCGTTACCATAGATTCTTCTACATCCAGCTGATCCATAATAATAGATCTAATTTTATCAAAAGTCATAACCAACCTCCATTTGTCGTTACATAATTACAGAATTTATTATAGTAGACTGCCCTATGTAATGCAAGAAAAATTTTGGAATTTCTTAGTTTTTTACTCCAATTCCATCCATTTTTCGTATGCATCCGCAAGCTCAGCCTGATATTTCTCGTTCTCCTCCGTTAATTCTGCCAAATACTGATGATTTGTCAGATTCGCTTCATCACACATTTTCAGCTCATTTTCTGAAATCGCATTCTCCAGCTTTGCAATCAATACCTCAAGCCGTTCCTTTTCTCTGGCAATGCGGCGTTCCTCCGCCTCCTGCTTCTTCTTTAATGCCCGTTCTTCGGCAGCACTCAGCTTTTGATCCTCTTCCTTGTTTAAAACCGGCTGTGCCTCCTTGTGACTCATTTCTTTGAGATACTTTTTTCCGCTTTCCAGGGACGCCTTTTTTTCCACGTAATAATCATATGTACCAAGGTACTCTGTTAGTCCGGTCTTTTCCAGTTCTAAAATTCTAGTCGGAATTTTGTTAAGGAAGTATCGGTCATGAGATACAACGATAATCGTGCCAGGGTAATCCAAAAGTGCCTCTTCAAAGACCTCCTTAGAATCGATATCAAGATGATTCGTCGGTTCATCCAGAATCAGTACGTTAGCGCCGCTCATCATCAGTTTCAAAAGCGCCAGACGCGCTTTTTCTCCGCCGGAAAGAGAGCCCACCTGTAAAAATACCTGGTCGTTTTTAAATAAAAACCTTCCCAAAATAGAGCGTATTTCCGCATCTTTATACAGGCGATAGGAATCATGCACTTCGTCCATGACTGTGGCGCTGTCATCGAGCAGAAGCTGCCCCTGATCGTAGTAGCCAAATGCTACGTTATGGCCGATTTTCAGGTATCCGTCACTGGGAGAAAGCTCTTCCATCAGAATCCTAAGAAGTGTAGTCTTTCCCACACCGTTAGGTCCCACGATACAAATTCGCTCGCCCCGCTTGATATCAAAATTCACGTTGGCAAACAGGTCTTTTCGGCTGGCGCCAAATCCAAAGGACTTTGCCAGATTTTCACCATAGAGCACATCGTTTCCGCTCTGGTACTCCTGGCGGAAACGAATCTTCATCTTACCCTGCTCCGCTTCCGGACGCTCCAGCCGTTCCAAATGTTCCAAACGCTTTTCTCTGGAAGCCGCACGCTTAGCAAGCTTTTCCGTTCCCCGCTCTTTAAACCTGCGAATCATATCCTCCTGCCTGCGAATTTCGGTCTGCTGCTTATTATATGCACGCATCTCCGCTTCCCGCAGGGCTCTTTTTTTCTCCGCAAAAGCAGAGTAGTTGCCGTCGTAGCACCTAAGCTTATGGTGAGACACCTCAAAGATCCGGTTGGTCATCTGGTCCAGAAAATACCGGTCGTGGGAAACCATGACAATAGTCCCCTTATATCCCTTCAGATACTGTTCCAGCCACTTTAAAGTACCGATATCCAAATGGTTGGTCGGCTCATCCAAAAACAAAATGTCCGGTTTTTCAAGAAGCAGACACGCCAAAGCAAGGCGGGTTCTCTCACCACCAGAAAGAGTGCTGATCTTTTTGTCGTAGTACTCCGATCCAAACGCCATGCTGTTGAGAATGCCGTACATCTCACTCTTGTAGGCATAGCCGCCTTCATTTGCAAAAGCATCCTGCAGCTTTGCATACTGGTTCATCACGCAGCCGGCGGACGCCCCCATCTCGCTGATTTTCACGGAAAGCTCCGTCAGCTCCTGTTCCATCTCCTCGATGGGCTTAAAAATCTTCCGCACTTCCTCCAGCACTGTAGACTCCGTGTCGAAGTTATTTTTTTGTTTCAAATAGCCTATAGTTGCGCTTTGGGAGAGAAAAAACTGTCCGCCGTCAGCAGAAAGCTCCCCCGATAAAATATTCAAAAGGGTAGTCTTGCCAGCGCCGTTAGCGCCCACAATACCCACTCTGTCTCCTTCATTGATGTGGAAGGAAACCCCTTCCAAAATAGTATCCACGCCATAGGTCTTCGTAATATCTTTTGCTGATAAAACAATCATGTCATTACTCTCCTATCGCCAGTTAAATTGCCATGCTCGGATCCGCGTCCATATACAGGTCGCAAGCTCCGAACGCCTTGTATTTATAGTATGCAGCGCAGGCAATCATTGCTGCATTGTCAGTGCACAAAATCGGCTGGGGAATGTACAGACTCACCCCTGCGTCGTCACAAGCCTTCTGTAAATCCTGCCGCAGCTTAGAATTTGCCGCAACACCCCCTGCCAGCACTAGTTTATCCTGTTTTCTTTCCTTTACTGCTTCCATCGTCTTTGCCACGATTACATCAACGACTGCTGCCTGAAAGCTCGCCGCCACATCCGGCACAGAAATCTCCCGTCCCGCCTGCCGCTCTGTATTCAAATAGTTCAGCACTGCTGTCTTCAGACCGCTGAAACTGAAATCCAGACTGCCTTTTTCCAGAAAAACCCTTTTAAAAGCAATCGCATCCGGATTTCCCTCCTTCGCCACTTTATCGATTTTCGGACCACCTGGATAGCCGAGACCGATGACTCTAGCCACTTTATCATAAGCCTCACCCACTGCATCATCTCTGGTGCCGCCCAGCACTGTACAGCAGTTATAGTCCGTCATCTCCACAATATTGGTATGTCCGCCCGATACGATGAGACACATAAAAGGCGGTGCAAGCTGTGGATAAGCAATGAAATTAGCACTGATATGCCCATGCATGTGATTGACCCCCACCAGCGGAATATCTCTGGCTAAGGCAATTGCCTTAGCTGTTGCCACTCCCATGAGAAGCGCGCCGATCAGCCCAGGACCGTTGGTCACACCGATCAGGTCAATGTCGGAAAGGCTGACGCCCGCCTCAGCCAGCGCCTGATCGATGACGCCGTTGATATTCTCAAGATGATGGCGAGATGCAATCTCAGGCACCACACCACCGAAAGCCGTATGAATATCAATTTGTGATGAAATAATATTGCTGAGCACCTTCCTGCCGTCCGCCAAGATTGCCACCGATGTTTCATCACAGCTGGACTCAATGCCCATGGTCAAAAATGTTCCGTCTTTCATTACTCTTCCTCTAATTTCTATTCCAACATCACTTTACCATGCAGCGGTCGTCATGTCCAAGGTGCCTGCAGTTCTCACAGGACTGGTAGTCCGCCATGGTAAACGTGTCAAAGTCGTATCTGCGTTCAAATCTGTTGCAATGGGTGCAGATTTCCATCAAATCCCCATATCTGTCAATGTCGTCATAAGGTAAATTCTGTTCCATGCTGTTTTCCTCCTTATTACCTGGTTACCGGTATTTTTACCGTCTCCGGGAGGAAATATACAAGGGTTTATCTGCGCCACATAATGATGGCATCTTCTCCGTTATCCTCATAATAACCTTTGCGAAGTCCCTCCTCCGCAAATCCAAATTTCTTATATAGCCCGATGGCAGGCGCATTGCTTGCCCTCACTTCCAAGGTGTGCGCCTTAACACCCTGTTTGCCTGTCACATCAATCATAGTTCCTATCAGCGCCATGCCGATATGTTTTCTGCGAAAGTCCGGTGACACGGCGACATTGGTTATGTGTCCCTCATCCACGATAGACCATACGCCTACATAACCGACAACTCTGCTGTCCACCTCCGCTACGATATAAAGCGACAGAGGATTTTCCGAAAGCTCGTAAGCAAGAGACTCTCTGGACCAGGGAACCGCAAAACACTGCTGCTCCAAAAGCTCCATCTGATCCACATCTGAGGGCACGCCTTTTCTCAAAATCAGCTCTGCCATCTCTTACCTCGCCTTAAAGCGCGCCATCTTCGCCGCACGCTCTTTCTCCAGAGTTCCGTCCTTCAGCTTCTGTTCTGCTTCTGTCGCCCGCATATATTCAGGCAGAAGCTGGGCAAAAGGCAGTATCTCCCCCGCCTTAAACTTTTCCAGTGCGCAAAGTGCCGTCATGGACGCCAGCTGATATCTTTCTTCTTTGTCGGCAAATGCAACTTGCACTGCGCCATACTTTTTCGCCATATCCGCCGCAAAAGCAGCAAGCTCCTTCTCATAAGCGTCAATGCCGTCGCCGTAAACTTTTACGCTCATCGCCTGCGGCATACCGCAGGGAAGTTCACTGCGCTGCGCCTCTAAATATCGGTCCAGCGCCTCAAAACAATCCGTCAGCATATAGGGTCCGCTCTTTAAAATATCTGCGCCATTTTCATCATAAATGCCGCCATATACCTGTCCTCTTCGTGCATTGAAAAGAACCATGACAGCAGCACTTCCGTCACACTTTGTCTTGAAAGAATCCAAAGTCGGCACCGAGACAGCCGGAATGGAAAGAGCCTGGCAAATAGCCCGCGCCGAGGCCACACCGATTCGAATGCCCGTAAAAGAACCCGGTCCAACCGAAGCGGCAACTGCCGCAAGATCTGATTTTGCAGCACCCTTTTCATCAAGGAGCGCCTGCGCCATCGGCATTAAATCCTTCAGATGGTTCATTTCTTCCGCAGAAATTTTGCAGAAAACTTCTCCCTTTTCATCTATAAGAGCCGCTGAGCCCTTTGGACCTGTGGTCTCGATTGCTAAAATGTACATTGATAAATCCGCTCTCCTTCGTTTTCGCCATACTCGATGAAAATACACAAGGTCTCATCAGGTAAAATCTCTGCTACCTGATCCGCCCATTCCAAAATGGATACACCCTGTCCATAAAAGTATTCCTCTGCGCCGATATCAAACAGCTGCGCGGCGCTTTCAAGGCGGTACACGTCAAAATGATACAAGGGCATTCTGCCGGAGTAATACTCTTTGACAATTGTAAAAGTAGGGCTTGTGAGCATTTCTCTCACCCCAAGCCCTTCTGCTATGTATTTTGTTAACGTCGTCTTTCCCGTGCCCAGATTGCCAATCAGTGCAATGACAGTGCCCGGTTTTAGGCTCTTCGCAAGTTCATAGCCAAAAGCCTTCGTATCCGCTTCGTTTCTGATAATAATTTCTCTCATAATTTCCTCAAAGGCTTTACGCTTTGTGCAAAAATCCCGAAATCCGCTTATATACAAGAAAAGTGACGATTGCATTAAGCCCCGCCTTTAAAATATTAAAAGGAATAATGACAGGAATTAACATACCCACAACCACCTTTGTCGGCACGCCCATAAACGCCGGCGTCACAAAATAATTAAACACTACCATAGCAGCTACCGTTACTAAAACACCTGCTACCAGTGCAATTACAGCCTCTTTCTTGGTTTTTTTGTGCCTGTACAGACAGCCTGCAACGATGACAAAAAGTCCCGTAGCCAGCATGTGCATGAGAAATCCATACACGCCGGAGCCGCCCAGCATAAAAGCCTGAATCAGACTGACAATTAAAGTTACCAAAAGACCTGCAATTGGTCCAAAGGCAAAGGTTGTGATATAAATTGGAATATCGGCTGGGTCATACTCCAAAAACGGTGCTGGCGGAAATGGGATTCTGATTAAAAGTACCAGAACACAAGATAATACCACCATCATGGCAAGCTTCGCAAGCTGTGCCGTCGTTAATTTATTCTTCATTCTTCCTCCGTAAATGTAAAATCTTCCTGCGTCAGCTGATAAATCGCCTCCGCATAAATCTTTGTCATAGTCATAAAGCGATCTATGGAAATACGTTCGTCTTTCTGGTGCATGCGGTCTTCATCCCCCGGAAAAATTCCGCCGAAAGCAATGATGTTCTTTGCCGCTTTGGCATAAGTACCGCCGCCGATGACGATAGGCTTGCTTTCTGTATCGCCAGTATGCTTCTGATAAATGCCCACTAAAGTCTTTATCATCGGACTGTCCGGCGCCATATAGACAGACGGTTTTCCAGAAACTTTAATCAGCCCCATGTCGTATTCATTCAGTGTTGGCAAAATTCCTTCGTAGACCTGCTCTTCTGTTACTGTGACCGGATATCTTACATTGATATTTAAAGTGATAGAGCCTTTGTCATAGTGCACAAGACCCACATTCAATGTCAGCTTGCCCGACTGCGCATCTTCAAATCCGCAGCCAAGGTTCTTACCGTTGACATCAAAACCGATGTATCTCCGATAAAAATCAAAAAATACATTGAGTTCATCGCTGGAAAAGTTCAGATTTCCTAAAAACTCCATCATGACGGAAATAGCATTCACGCCTGCCTGCGGATATGCCCCGTGCGCAGACTTTCCTTCTACGGTTATTTCTAAGGACTTTCCAACACCCTTGGTATTGACCTTAAATCCTCTTTCTGTGCGGAAAGCTGCAGCCAGTTCTTTAATCTGACTGTAGGTTTCAGAACTGTCACTGTTTACCACCGCTCTGGCTTTTTCTGCCACCATGTTGGTTGCACTGCCTCCGTTTAAGCTGCGCAAAGTCAAACCGCCGGACTGTTTCGGAAGCTTTCTGGCAATCTCAAAGACCATCATGCCCTTTTCGCCGTTGAGCGCAGGAAAATCCGCATCCGGTGTAAATCCGTAATCCGGCATCGGTTGACGGGCGAAATAGTATTCCATGCCTTTCCATTCGGTTTCTTCATCCAGCCCTACAATCAGCCGCACTTTCTTTGCCGGCTCATAGCCCGCATCTTTCAGCGCCTTCATGGCATAAAGGGCTGCCACCATAGGTCCCTTGTCATCTAGGGTTCCCCGTCCATAAATGTATCCGTCCGATACCGCTGCACTATAAGGTGCAAAACTCCAGCCCTCGCCTTCGGGCACCACATCCAGATGCCCTAGAATTCCAACGGTTTCCGTCCCCTGACCGAAGTCCACGTGCCCGCCATAGTTATCTATATTTTGGGTTTCAAAGCCCAGTTCTTTCGCTTTTTTTAAAAAACACGCAAAAGCATCCTGTACACCTTCCCCAAAGGGAAAAAGTTCTCCCTCTCTGGTAGTCACAGGATCTGAAACGACACTTTTGATAGACACAAGGTCTTGCAGCGTTTCAATCTGCAAGTCCTTGTTTAGGTCTATATTTTTGATATAATCCATTAGTCTACTGCTTCCACTCCGGCAATTTCTGGATAGCTTTCCTTCAGAACCTTTTCTACGATTCCTTTTAAAGTCATTCTTGCACCAGGGCAGCCAGCGCAGTGTCCCTGCAGTCTTACTTTTACAATGTTGTCTGCAGTCAGTTCTACGAATTCAATATCTCCGCCGTCTCTCTGCAGAATTGGTCTGATTGTATTCAGCGCATCTTTAATCTTCTGTTCCATTTAAAAAATCTCCTTTATATTAAATTTAATTGTTTAACTAGACTATTTTACGGTATAAATTGAGACAAATCTGTCTTCCTGTATCACATCAATATTGATTGCCTTCTTAGGTTCTCCACTTTCATTAAAAGAAATGTCTCCCGAAGCCCCTCCAAAATTTTCCGTCATCAAAAGTGCATCTTTCACTTTGGTGCCGCTTACATCGCCGGCCTGCTCAATAGCCTGTACTGCAAGCATATATGCATCAAATCCCAGCGCTACGGCCTCAGGCGCCTCATCCTTGCCATAGGCTTTTTTGTATGCGGCAAGAAACTCCTCATAAAGTGAACCCGTCACAGTTTCGACCTCTGCACCGTCTGCCGTCTCTGCTGTAAAATCTGCAGCAACAGCTATGGTAATCTGCGGATATTTCTGCTGCAGTTTAATCAAGTCGTCACTGTGCCAATCCTTTGGTCCGATAAAGGTTACTGCATTAATACCCGCTTTATCTGCTGCGTCAAACATTTTTTCTGCATAAGACAGAGAAACCGGCATAAAAATCGCCTGTGCGCCTGAAGCTTTCAGTCGCTCTGCGAACTTTTCGCAAGTTTTTACGTCCTGCGGAAGTTCTATGCTTTCTATAATACAGTCTTCATCGTCTGTCAGCTTTTCAAGTCTGGCAGAAAACTGGCTGACCATCTCTGTGGAGGTATCCTCATCGCGCACCTTCACGACTGCTGCCTGTTTTAACTGAAGTGCGCTAAACACATACTCCGCCAAGGCTCTGCCTTGACTGGCATCTGTAAATGATACTCTGAAATAGTACGAATTATTGGCAGTAATCAGCGGATTAGTCGCCGTAACTGCAATTGCCGGAATTTGCTTCTCGCCAAGTTTCTGGCTTGCAATCAGCGATACTGCATCCCCATAGCTTCCGAGCACTATAGCCGGCTGCTTCTCTATCAAAGCATCTACTGCGGTTTCTGCCGCATAAATGTTGCTCTGTGTATCAGCATAAATCAGTTCGACTTTCTTTCCTGCTATCTCAGGCACCAGATTGTGCGCCAATTCGATTCCCTGTATTTCCAAGTCGCCCATTGGACTGTCATTTCCCGTCTGCGGCTCCAAAACACCGATTCTTATCGTGTCGGCAGCCTGTCCTTCTTTTTCAAAAAAAGCTTCTTTAAAATTTTGATATGTGCTGCAGCTTGTCATAAAAAAAACGGCACAAACCAATCCCGCCGTCAAAGCCGCAAGTCTTGTTCTTCTCATAGATTCCCCTCTTCTACCCGAAAGTCTGAGTGTTTACATGGGTACACTTCATTATACTATATTTGAAACAATTGTAAACCTTTTTTGTGTGAAGCTCCCGTGTTAAAGGCATGAAAATCCGATTGAGAAGGACACTTAACCTAAATTGCGATTATTGAAAAAAAGTGTATAAGAGACTTCTCCTGAGACTTCGTGAATCTTGCATTTCATGCAAGATTTCAGATGAATTCATAAAAAACCCACGCAAAATGCAAAACTTAAACAAAACAATAGGGCTAAATATCTGTAAGAACAATCATTAAGCAAATTTTTTCAAATGTGGTTATACATTTTTTTAGCATTTTTTATTTCTCGGTTAAGAATTACCGGTTCCCCTTATACACTTTTTCTAAAAAAGTCTGTTTTAGGTTAAGCCTTTGTACTGATAAACCATCTTTCAGAGAATCAGTTTTTTCATGCACTTACCGCCCACATATATTATTAAAAAAAAAAAAAAACGTATTCGACAGAATTTTCTAATTACAGACAAACTTCGAAGTTGACAAGGAAAACAATGCAAGATATACTTGCCTTGCGAAAACTTACTCTCATCAAACGAAAGGATAACCATGAAAAAAAAATTCATCTGCATGTTTCTCATGCTCGCTTTAACCCTGGGAATGACTTCTGTTTTTGCCTTTGCGGATACAGGTTCGACATATAGTACTGGCGCTGTGGTCTTTAGTACAAAAAGAGTTAGTGATACCAAAGCACAAGCTAGCGTTGCCGTTGCTTTCTCTGCTATCCCTACCTCATATACTGTTACCATCACTCTACAAAAAAAATCCGGTAGCAGTTGGGTAACTGCTACCGATGTTACTGGTAATACCATCAAGTATACCGGCTCCAAAAAATCCAACGTATTAACATATGATGAATGGACCGTAAAAAAGGGTATTGTCTATAGAATTAAATGTGTTAGCATTGATAAATATAACGAAATTCAATATTCAAGTACTAGCTATTCCGATCCTTTTTAATTACCTATTTAATCATCTCTCTAGCCCACTCGCAATTAATTTGAATTCTTCATCTGACAGATTTCCTAAAATAGTATATAAAACCCCATCATCCATCAAATAGCCGCTTTTCATTTCATCTTCTTTTATTCGTAATTCAGAACCATTTTCCAGTTCAAGTGTCCTATCATAATTCTTAATCATTTTAGTATTTCCTCCGACAAATTGTGATAGTTGAAGTAATTCTCCCTTATTGTTAAATGTATAAGCATATACTTCTAATATCTCTGTTACCTGAACATTTAATGCCTCAAATTCATACCCTTCCGGAACATACTGCGGTATCAAAAGCTGCGGGTATTTCTTTTTCACACCATCAACCTTCTTCCAGTCATCAACGATGATGCTTTCCTCACCTGCATTTTCTCCTGGTTCGCCTCGACCTTCTTTCACAATGGTATTATTGCCCTCTTCTGTAGTAATCGGACCGTTTTTCCCAGCAATTGCAGCATCCGGCACCAGCAAGTTCATTGCACTAAAAGTACCTGCGCAAACAATCACAACACAGGATATCGCAGCCATATACTTTCTCTTTCTAGCCCTACTCCTTTCCTTGGCAGCTGTGACCCAGCCTTCCAACACCTCTGCGTCTAGTTTTGTCTTCTTCTCGTGTCTCTTCAGTGCCGCTCCTATCTCCTCCATAAACTTCTGCTCGTTCTTCTTCAGGTTTTCTCTCTCTTCTCGTTTCATGCTTTCCCTCACTTATCATTTTCTCCAGTTCTTTTTTCGCTCTGCGTTCTATCGTTTTCACCGAATTGTAATTCATCTTTAAAAGCTTTGCTATCTCCACCATGCTCAATTCCGATACATAGCGGAGTCTGATTATTTCCGGCGCTAGCGGCTTCAGACTATTTACCATTTCAAAGATGTCTTCATCGCTGAAGTCTATCTTTGACGCATATTCTTCTGCGCTAATCCTGTCAAGCTCCTGCTCACAGGACTCGTACAAAAGCTCTTTGTCTTCTCGCCTTTTACTTTTCCTTCCGATTCGTCCCGCTTTTCTCATGGCAATTTTATACAACCAAGAATCCATGCTCTCTATGTCCCGCAGCTGATGCAAATGTAAATAAGCTGCAACAAACACTTCCTGCACAACATCATCTCTGTCGCTGTCTGCCACACCAAAGTGATAAGTTAATCCCAGTATCTTGTCATATTTCTCACAAAGTACTGCTCTTCTTTCTGAAAGTTCTTTTTCTGTCAACTCTCCTTCTCGCTTTCTTTTGTTTCTCGCTAAATAGCGGTTCCTCTAGTGTATCTCTTTTTTGCCACTTTGAAAAGGAACTCTCAGGGTA
Organism: Senimuribacter intestinalis; assembly: GCF_943192965.1. Taxonomy (NCBI): domain Bacteria; kingdom Bacillati; phylum Bacillota; class Clostridia; order Peptostreptococcales; family Anaerovoracaceae; genus Senimuribacter; species Senimuribacter intestinalis. The sequence goes on along the minus strand of NZ_CALPCF010000015.1, from coordinate 18,613 downwards.
CTTTTTGAAATTTCGACAATTTTTTTTGCGAAAAAAGGAGTTTTATCGATAGAATAAAAAAATCCGCACCATTTTAATGTAAATATAAGGCAATAGTGCAAGACAAAATCAAAGAGGTCATCTCACATTGGAGTAAAAAAATCCAGATCAAATGCCGGGATGCAGTTCAATCTGATTTAATATGATTGATATGTAATAGCCTGTGCTGCAGAGAAACCGGCGCGCCATAATCTCAAGATTTTTTTGGATATCCGGCGTTCACCCCATGAAAACCGCCATCTTCTAAGCGTTTTTTTGTATACATGGCGCCAGCCATCCGTCAAACGCCATATTGGGACTCATTTTCTAAAAAACCGGCGCGCACCTGCTGCCTGATACCCACTTTTTTGATATTTTACTGTAGGACGCTAAAGTTTTTCCGACTATCTGTCTGTATTCTGTTCTGCCGCCGCCATTTTTTCTAAAAAAGCTTTTCTACATGGCACTTTCTCATAGGTCCGCGCCATGTATACAGAAATCAAGTCCAAAAGTGGCACGAGGGCAAATTATGGGCATATCTCGATTCTTTTTCTATTAGATTAACTGCTTAAAGAGGGCGCTGACCCAAAGAGCGAAAAATCCCGGCATTTCACCCATTAGAGCCCGACCATGGCGAGCAAACAAAAAAGAACCAGAAAACAGGTCTTCCCGCTCTGATTCTTTTCTCCTTGCTCTACTAGGCAGTTCCTATCTCGTCGATGTGTGCAGCAGATTCTTCTTCAGTTAAGGCATAATACCGCTTCAGCTTCTCTATAATTTGCTCTTTGCTCTTGCCCTCTTCCAAATTATCTGCGATTAAGATTCGAATTGCTTCCTTTGTGACTTCCTTTGTGACTTCTTCAGTGACCTCTTCGGTGACACTTCTGGTGACTTCTTTCGTGACTTCTTTCGTGACCTCTTCGGTAACACTTTTGGTGACTTCTTTTGTCACTCGCTCTGTAGTCTCTTTAGTCGCTTTCTCCGCGGCCTCAGCTGCGGCTTTAGCTGCTGCTATCTCCGCCGCTTCCTCTGCTCTGATTTCTATGAATTCTTCCATGGTTATGCTCCGCCATGCCATCTTCTCCACCTCCGCACTATGGGTTCTCAAAAAATCCGCCAAGATGTTTTCTTTGAGGCAGCGCTCTATGGCAGCATCTACTGCTTCTTTTCTGTCCTTTCCTTCTGCAAGACCTTCTTTCACATATCGGACAAGAATTCCATATTCTCTCAGCTTTGCACTTCGCTGCAGGACAGGGTTTTGTCTCGCTTCCTCTTCTTCTCCCTCATTGTACACCACTTTGATGACTTTTACTACTAATTCTATGGAATTTTCTTTAGGTTCTCCCATGAAGCTGGATGATAATCTCAGTTCGTCCACGTCCCATGGCTCGTTTCCCGTGTAGATAACAAAAAACTGCGGCGTCGGAATTTTCACCTGCCCTTGCTTAAAAAGTTCTCTGCTGTCCAGCAATATTGCGATATTATTAGCCAGATATCGAAGCATGCGCAGGGGAATATTCGCAGATATAGTGCTCTGCTGTTCTCCAAACACTAGATATGCAACTGCAATTTCATAGCTCAGGTCGTTTTTAATTCCATGGTAGATAACATCATCCAGGGTCAAAAAACGAATCTCAGTATCGGGACCGTAGTCGGTTCCTTCCAGTGCATTAAAAAGTTCAATGGCGTTTTCTTTATCTGAAAACAGCATGCGAAAAATGCTGTCCTGATAGGTTCTCTTGGGTTCTGCTGCTGACTTCCACTTATTTTCTGTCATATCCTTCCTCCTTTCTTTTGATTTGTAATTTTTTTACTATGATTCCATTATATCCCAACTCTCACAATCGCGCAACACGTTTTCCCTAAAAAGTCAATAATTGGAAATATCCAATTCAATATTCCCACACAAAAAACGCACCCGGTCAGATGTCCGCTCATCTGCCCGGGTGCGCTACTGCCACCAGCATTTTATTTTAAATATTTATCAAACCAGTCTCTCATCTCTTCCAGCCTGCGCACCCTGTGCTTCGGCTTTCCTGTTCTGCTCATACCATGGTGCTCGCCCTTAAAGCCGACCACCCTGGATGGCACTCCGAAATAAGTCAAAGCTGCGTGCATTTGCAGCGCATTATCGACAGTGCACCTGTAGTCGTCCATGCCGTGAATCCAAAGGGTTGGCGTCTTAATATTCGGCGCATATTTCAGAGGAGATGAATCCCACAAAAAATCCAAATTCCCCCATGGCGTCGTCTCATAAGTATCCAGCGCAAAGGATACACCGATATCCGACATACCAAAATCACTGATATTGTTGGCTGAACTCCTGTCGGAAATCGCCGCCTTAAACAGATCAGTATGACCGATAATCCAGTTGGTCATAATCCCTCCGTAGGAGCCGCCGGTTACACCGAGACGAGTTTCATCCACCCAAGGTAAGCTCTTTGCCGCATAGCGGGCAAAGCCCACCAAATCCTCATAGTCGATGGTGCCGTAGCGCATACGAATATCGCCAAAGTCACCGCCACGTCCCTCAGAACCAGTAGGATTGCAATAAATTACACCGTATCCCAGCGCTGCAAAATACTGCATGTCCAGGTTAAATACTTCTCCGTAAGCCACCTGCGGACCGCCGTGAATAAACAGCACCGTTGGATACTTCTTTCCTTCCTCAAATCCTGCCGGTTTCAGATACCAGCCCTGCAGCTGCACACCTTCGCTGTTGACGTAAGGCAAATATTCCACAGACGCATAGGCGTATTCTTCCTCCAAATGGGTATTTTCAGAGGATAAGAGACGGGCTTTGCCGCAGGCTTTGTCCGAAAGCTCCTGTACATAAAGTTCCGTGCCTCCAAGACCTCGTACGGCAATCGTGTAGATTTTCTCGCCTACGATTTCGTAGTCCAAAAGCTTGCCCTTTTCCTTTATCACCGCAACAGGAAGTTCCTCCTCGTCCGCCCAGTAGAAGAGTCTGGAGGACTCCTTATCCAAAGCGATAAAGTAAGTTCCGCCGCTGACCCTGGTCAGCTTGTTCAGATAACCGCTTTTGTAAATAACGTCACAGACCACGCTGTCATAAATGTGATAATCGCCCAGCGAATTTTTTCGCAGATAGCTTCCATCCTTCAAATTCAGCAAATCAATATATTCGTCCTGATACTCCCCGTGAAGCTTTCGATCGTTTCGGCAGACGAAAATTTCATCATCGGATAGAGTATCCACATACGTGTACACATAAGTGTCCGACTCATCCAGCGCCGTCACTGCTTTGCTCTGTATATCATAGCGATACAGCCTGCCCGTGGTATTCTGCACGCCGCCGGAAGCCATGCCGAAGTAAACCACATATTGACTGCGCCATCCTTTCATACCCGTTACAGAAAGACTGTCCGGTGAAATCTGCGTCAGCTCGCCATTCTCCCACAAAAACATCCTGCCCCTTGCACCATCGCAATAACCCACGCCGTTGTACCAAAACGGCACTTCCTCTGCGATAAAGTAGTCCGATTCCTCTGCTTTTATCTCCGCAAAACGCTGCAAATCACCGGCAGCTTTTTTCATATAGTCATCTTCGTGAAGAGAATCATCGCAAAGCAACACATATCTGTTCTCGTCGATTTTATAAAAATCCAGTATATTTTTGTAAACTTTCATAAGCAAGGTACGCCTGCCGGTTGCAGGATTCAGACGGTAAAAGCAAGTCAGCGGCACGCCTTTGTCCGCAAGAGCGATATCCTCTTCAGCAAGGAGCGCCGTAAAGATAATTTCCTCACCATCCCAGCGGTACAGGTCAAACTCCACATCATCAAGCACCTTGCGGGACTCCTCCGTCTCCGTGTCCAAAAGCCACAAATCCGTCTCGTATCCGTTTCTGACCGTCTTTGATTTAGTATACAAAATTTCCGTTTCTTTTCTCTCAAACCCACATAGATTCGTAAACTCCGCAAAAAAATCTGCGCCAATCTTCTTTTTCATCATCAAAGATTCTCCTTTCACGTCCTATCCTATTAACAAACCGCCAACCACATTGACAGCAAAGGCGACAATCCATGCCACCATACACTGCAGTACTACGATAGCAAATGCCCATTTGCCGCCCAGTTCCTTGCGCACAGCACCGATTGCCGCAACACACGGCGTATAAAGCAATGTAAATACCAGAAATACCACCGCAGTCAGCGGAGTAAACATAGTCGTAAGCGCATCCACGCCGCTGCCAAGAAGCACCGTCATGGTGCTGACTACACTTTCCTTCGCCGTAAATCCTGTAATCAGCGCTGTAGAAACTCTCCAGTCTCCAAAGCCCAGCGGCGCAAAAATCGGCGCAATAAAGCCGCCGACCATGGCAAGCAAGCTGTCATGAGAACTGCTGACCACGTTGAGATGACTGTCAAAAGTCTGCAGGAACCAAATAATCAGCGTAGCCACAAAAATCACCGTAAAAGCCCTTGTTATGAAGTCCTTCGCCTTGTCCCAAATCAGTCTTCCTACGCTTTTCAGCCCCGGAAAACGATAGTTGGGCAGTTCCATCACAAAAGGCACTGGCTCGCCCTTAAACTTGGTATTTCCCAAAATCAGCGCATAGAGCACTGCCACGATAATGCCGGTAAAGTACATCAAGGTCATAACCACCGCCCCGTGTTTCGGAAAAAAGGCTGCCGTCAAAAGTCCATAAATAGGCAGCTTTGCAGAGCAGCTCATAAATGGCGTCAGCATGATGGTCATTTTGCGGTCTCGCTCAGAAGGCAAAGTTCGGGTCGCCATGATGGCAGGTACCGTACAGCCAAATCCGATAATCATCGGTACAAAGCTTCGCCCGGATAACCCCAGCTTTCGCAGAATTTTGTCCATAACAAAGGCGACACGTGCCATATATCCGCTATCCTCCAAAAAGGACAGGAAGAAAAACAACGTTACGATAGTCGGCAAGAAACTGAGCACACTTCCCACGCCTGCAAAAGCGCCGTCAATCACCAGAGAATGAATGACCGGGTTAATATCAGCAGCCGTTAAAGCCTGATCCGCCAAGTCAGTCAGCCAGCCGATTCCTGATTCCATCAAATCAGAAAGCCATGCGCCGATTACGCCGAAGGTCAGCCAAAAAATCAGAGCCATAATACCGATAAAGCTGGGAATCGCTGTGAACTTTCCGGTAAGCAGTCTGTCTATAGACTGACTGCGCATATGTTCACGGCTCTCTCTTGGCTTCACTACGGTTGCCTTACAGACTTTATCAATAAATGTAAATCGCATATTAGCAAGGGCTGCGTTTCTGTCTATGCCGCTTTCTTTCTCCAGCTGCAAAATAATATGCTCTAAAAGTTCCTGTTCATTCTGATCCAGTTCCAGCTTTTCCAGAATCAGTCCGTCACCTTCAACCAGTTTGCCGGCTGCAAAGCGAATAGGAATCCCCTTTGCCTTTGCATGGTCTTCAATGAGGTGCATGATAGAGTGCAAGCACCTGTGGAGCGCACCTCCGTCTTCACCCTCAGCATCGCAGAAATCCATTCTGCCCGGGCATTCCTGAAATTTTGCCACGTGGAGCGCATGGTCGATGAGTTCTTCGATGCCTTCGTTTCTTGAAGCAGAAATCGGAATCACCGGAATACCCAGCGCTGCTTCCAACTCGTTAATCTTGATGGTACCGCCGTTAGCATGCACTTCATCCATCATGTTCAGCGCCAAAACCATCGGAATATCCAGCTCAATCAGCTGCAGGGTTAAATACATATTTCGCTCAATATTAGTCGCGTCTACAATGTTGATAATTCCCTTTGGCTTATCGTTTAAGAAAAATTCTCTGGTCACAATTTCTTCGCTGGTGTAGGGAGACATGGAGTAAATGCCCGGGAGATCTGTTACCAGCGTGTTGCTCATCTTACCAATTTGCCCGTCCTTTCGATCAACCGTCACACCAGGAAAATTTCCCACGTGCTGGTTGGAGCCGGTCAGTCTATTGAACAGAGTCGTCTTGCCGCAGTTCTGATTTCCTGCAAGTCCGAAGGTCAGGATTTCGCTTTCTGAAAGCGCTACACCCTTAGGCGAAGTATGGTATTTTCCCATTTCCCCCAGTCCCGGGTGCTCAACTTTGTCAAGGACCAGCGCATTGCCTCCGTCCTCTTCTCCATCGACCGCCGGTTCAACCTGAATTTCCTTTGCATCGGAAAGTCTTAAAGTGAGCTCATAGCCCCAAATCCGATACTCGATTGGATCGCCCATAGGCGCTGCTTTTATGTATGTAATGGCCTTGCCCGGAATCAGCCCCATGTCGAGGAAATGCTGCCGCAGGGAACCGCTTCCTCCCACGGATAGAATCCTGGCTTTTTCACCTTTTTTCAGTTGGTCTAAGGTCATATATATGACTTCCTTTCTACTCTTTTCTATCGTCATAGAATCATTCTACCATCTGGAAAAGTTAGAGTCAACTAACAAGTACATATGATCAATACGATTCGGCACTGAGCACCGCACTGTGCGCCATACTTCATTTGCTCGCCACATTAAAATACTTTCTTTGTAATTTATGGCGGGCACAACTCAGAATCCGCCACATTCGTAAGCTTTTTTACTTTAAATGGCGGGCACAACTCAAAATCCGCCACATTCGTAAGCTTTTTTACTTTAAATGGCGAGCGCACTCCGCTGCGTGCCAGATTTGACAGCTTTAATACTGCAACATGGCACACAGCATCGACTTCTTCAAACAAAACCACCCCTCCTGCAATAAAAATCCCTCTTTTATGCTCATACCCCGCACAAATATCAACACTGTGCGCCAGTTCTTCTTAAAACAGTTCAAAACATGGCGTTTTCCAACAAGCCCACGCCATAATTTCAAAAAATCCTTTTTAATATGGCGCTAGCGCCATTCCCTGCACAAAAAAACCGGGGCAGATATTTCCGCTCCGGTTTATTATATTCTAATTTATTATGCTTCTTTTACTCTTACGTTCACTGCCCTCACTCTCTGGCTGTCTCTCGGATCAGGCTCTACATCGTAGCTAACCTTCTGTCCTTCTACCAGATTTCTGTAACCCTCTCCTTCAATTGATGAGAAATGCACAAACACATCTGCCCCGCCATTGTCGTCCTGGATAAAGCCAAAACCCTTGTCTGCATTAAACCATTTTACTGTACCGTCATACATATTCAGTACCTCCCTTTCTGTCTTTTGTACTCCATCGAATTCTTCCTTCTTAAAGGAAAGGCCCACATCTTGTGAATCATCAAAAATTAACTCACAAAATGGGGCCAGTGCAAATTCTCTATTGATTACACCATCATCATAGCACAAAATGCAGTGAAAAGAAAGCTTTTTGTTAGAGTATTAGCAAAATTGCGGAGAATTTTTTTCTATACCAGAAGGCTAACACCGGAGATTAGCAGCAGCACATAGGTCAGCCGCAAGAAAACCTGCTGACTCATCTTCTTAGCTAAGCGATTGCCAATATAAACGCCGATTAAAAGCGCCGGAATGCTCCAGGCAGTAGTCGTCAGTGTGAAAGCTGTCATCAAACCAGCGCCGGTCTGCTTGATAATCAAATAGATATCCAGCGCTACCCAAATCATCGATAAGGTCGTTCGGAAATTCTGCTTGTCAGGCAGCTTTTTCACTGCATAAATAATCAAAAGCGGTCCTCCGGATACAAACATGCCGTGAATAACTCCCGCCAAAAGCAGAATCACATTCAGCGCAGGCTCCGGCAAATTGTACTCTTTCTTCTGAAAAAGACTGGACAGCGCAATGAGAATGACAAAAGCAGCAAAGATTTGCAGCAGCACTTCTGTCTGCAAATACTGATAAATCACTTCCCCTGCGAAAAGTCCTATAAACATCAGAATCAGAATCTTAAAAAACTCTTTCCAGACGATGTCTTTATAACCCCGCACTGCGATCAGCAGTCCTGCCAAAAGAGCAAGAATCGTCAGAGACGGTTTTGCCACATCTATTCCATACAGCAAAATTACAAAAGGCATCGCCAGCACCGTTCCAGCAAAACCAGTAATGCCTTGAATCAAATTCGTCGAAAAAATAACCAGTAAAAATAGCGTCAGTTCCATATCATTATTGTCTCCCTTCCGGAATCTATTTTACAATTCTTCTTTGTAAATTAAAAGCAAATTTTGTGCCAACCTTTTGTCGGCAACCTCCCCCTCCGTCCTGCCTTTAAACTTGGCACATTCGTTGCATAATAAGTATGGCAGTTGATCAACTCGTTATTTCTGTATTGAAAGTAGAAAGGAGAGCTACCATGGATTCACTAGGTATTTTATCTTTGATTCCACCATTGCTGGCCATCGGGCTTGCAATCTATACAAAAGACGTTATCATTTCTTTAGTTATCGCTGTTATCGTAGCTGCCATTATGGCGTGCGGCGGGAATCCTTATGAGGCTGGTATCACCCTCTTACAGGACTGGGTATTCCCAAATGTTGCAGATTCCACCAATGCACAGTCCATGGTCATGTTAGTCGTAGTAGGCGGATTTACCGAACTGATTACACAGTCCGGCAGCGGACTTGCATTTACCAATGTCGTAACCAGAGGTTTAAATAGCCGTTCAAAATGCGAAACTGCTATGTGGCTCAGCGGCTTATTTATCTGGTTTACAGACCTTGGAAACTCCCTCATTATCGGACCGATTTTCGAAAAGGTCGGAGATAAAGTCAAGGTTTCCAGAGAAAAATTCGCATACATTTTGGACTGCACCACTTCTCCAATCTGCGCACTGGTGCCAATCGTAGGTTTCGGTATCTACATCATGGGACTGATTGACGTAGAAATAGAAGCTGCAGGTATTTCAGGCAGTGGCTGGGATCTGTTCCTCTCATCCGCTCCGTTTAACTTCTACACAGTATTGACACTGATCATGTGCGGATTTATGGCAATCACACAGCTGGACTTTGGTCCTATGCTGAAAGCACAGAACAGAGCAAAGTTTGAAGGCAAAATTCTCAAAGAAGGCTCCACGCCGATGAGAAAAACACAGCAAATTGTGCTGCCGGAAGGTGTAACCCCTAAGATGAGCACAATGCTGGCGCCAATTGCAGTGCTTCTGATCGTCATCTTCGTTGAAATGTTCCGCCACGGATTCCCATTTGAGCCAATTGACGGAACTGTTACACGTACAGCAATCATGTGGGGCTTCCTGCTGGCTACAGTACTGCTCGTTATCCTTTGCATCAGAACAAAGGTAATGAACTTTAAAGAATGCATGGGAACCATGCAAAAAGGCTGGGAAGGCATGATGTACATGCTGGTGGTTCTGACGCTTGCATGGGCTCTTGGAAGCGGCTGCAAAGCCATCGGTACAGCTGCTTATCTGGTGCAGGTTACCAGCGGATTCTTAAATCCGGCTCTGCTTCCAGTTCTTCTATTTATCATCGGTGCAGTCATGTCTCTGGCTACCGGTACTTCCTGGGGAACTATGGCAATTCTCATGCCGATTGCCTTCCCAATGGCACTGGCAATGGGCGTTCCGCTCCCGCTTACAATCGGCGCCGTTGTCAGCGGCGGTCTCTTTGGTGACCACATTTCACCAATTTCCGATACCACCATTATGGCGTCCATGGGAGCAGCCTGCGACCATATCGATCACTTCGAAACACAGACACCGTATGGGTTCGTATGTGCAATTGTTTCTGCGATCGGCTTCTTGATCAGCGGTTTTATGAACAGCTGGAGCGTACTTCTGATCTCTGCAGTTATTCTGTTTGTGCTGATTTTCGTACTTCACAGAGTCGATACGAAACGATTTGGCACACCGGAAAAAAACGCATAATTCAATATATGATTTCGAAAAGCCGCAGTGATTTGTATACTGCGGCTTTTTGTTGACAATTGCAGATTCAATCGGTTACTATTTTAAGTAAGAAACATTGAAAGGGAGATTCATCATGTTAAGACGCTATGCAGAGCAAATTCTCAATGTATTCAACTATATAGACGCCATTATCGTCACAAACAGCAGTGGAATCATCGAATACTATGTCAATCGCAGACCTCATCTGAACCGGCTGCGTGAGGAAGATATCAGAGGTATGCACATTCTAGAGCTTTATCCCGATTTGACAGAGGAAACCAGCAGCATCTGCCGGGTTCTGCGCAGTGGACAGCCGATTTACAACGAATATCAATCCATGCGAGCCATCAAGACCGGTCAGGTTTTTAACGGTATTAATACCACCATTCCCATCAAACACAACGATGAGGTCATCGGCGTTGCCGAGGTGACCCGCTGGGCTGACGACGACCTGCAGCGCAAAGACATCCCGCTTTCCCTGAAGCACACCCAGGAAAAAGAAGAGAAATCCATACGGCTGTATACTGTCGATGATATCATCACCTGTGCGCCGCAGATGAAAGAAATCAAAGAGCGAATTAAACGCATTGCAGAAACCGATTCTACCGTCTTAATCTACGGGCAGACTGGTACGGGAAAAGAACTGATCGCCCAGTCCATTCATACTGCCGGAAAACGAAGTTCCAAACGCTTTGTTTCGCAAAACTGCGCCGCTATTCCGGAAACCCTTTTGGAAAGTATTCTGTTCGGCACTACGAAAGGCAGCTATACCGGTGCAGAAAACCGTCCCGGGCTCTTTGAGGTCGCCAACAGCGGCACGCTATTTCTGGACGAAATCAATTCTATGGAACTGGGAATGCAGGCAAAGCTTTTGAAAGTCATTGAAGAAAAGAAAGTGACCAGAATCGGCAGCACACAGCCGATTCCTATTGACGTCAAAGTCATCTCCGCCGTCAATGAGCAGCCAGAGAACTGTGTCAGCGCCAAAAAACTGCGAGAAGACCTTTTCTACAGACTCAGCGTGGTGCGTCTTGATATTCCGCCGCTTTCTGCCCGTCCCGGCGATGTAAAGCTGCTGACACGCTATTTCCTTGATTATTTCAATGCCAGAATGGACAGAGACGTTATGGACGTTTCCGAAGAAGTCGAACAGCTTTTCCAAAACTATACGTGGCCAGGCAATGTGCGGGAAATGAAAAATATCATCGAGGGCGCTTATAATCTGATTTCTTCCCGCATTATTCAGATGCAGGATTTACCGGGATATCTGACGCGCAGCGATACCAAGACGCCTTTGCAAGCCTTTTACGGCGCAAAACTTCCTGAGGGGAAATCCCTTGCTGAGATGACCGCCGCCTTTGAAAAAGAAATCATTACTCACACTCTGGCAGAGTCAAAATCCCTTTCCGAAGCTGCCAGAACCCTCCGTATCACCAAACAGGGACTCAGCTACAAGATGCTAAAATACGATATTCAATTTAAAGAGTAACAAAACAAACGTCAAAAAATTTTGACTCGATCGTCAGGATTTTTTGACGTTTTTGCAATGAAAATTCCTATAATTATAGAATTTTTTGACGATATATTCACTGCCAAAAAAAATTTTTTCTTTTTTTTGCATTTATCACCAAACCTCAGATACCTTCAGCAAACAAACTGCATTGTGCCTATATTGGCATGAATATTGCTTTTATTATAAAGCAGTGAAGACAAATAAAAGGAGGAAAACTATGAGCAAATTTATAGATATTGATGCGATTCCCGGCGAACGCTGGTTTCCAAAAGAAACAGGATTTGAAGAAGACCTGCCGCTGTACTGGGGAGACTTTGGTGTAGCATCTGAAGTAGATACCCTGCGCGCAGTTTTGATGCGTCGTCCGGGTAAAGAAATAGAAAACTTTAATGCTGCTGAGGTTCGCTTTTCTGATGAACCCATCGATGTAGAATTAATGCGTGCACAGCATGACGCACTCGCAGATATCTACCGCGACCACGGCGTAAAAGTCTACTATGTAGAAGAACAACGCGAAGATCGTCCTAATGCAATTTTCTGCCGCGACCTGGTTTTTATGACGCCGGAGGGTGCAATTTTAACAAGACCGGGTATGGCAGCCCGCCGCGGTGAAGAGCGTTACATCGCAAAAGCATTATCCGACATCGGCGTACCTATTATCAAGACTGTCAGCGGCGACGGTATGTTTGAAGGCGCGAATGCCATGTGGGTTGACCGCCACAATTGTGTCGTTTCTACTGGAAGCCGCTGTAACCAAAGCGGCTATGAGCAGGTGAAGCATGAGCTGGAACGCATGGGCGTTACTGTTTGGCATATGCAGCAGCCTTACAGCAATATTCACATTGATGGTCTGATGAATCCTGCCAGCAACGATGTGATCATGCTCCACGCAGCACAAGTGCCTTACGATATCGTAGACATGCTGAAAAAGAAAGGTTACAAGATTCTGGAAGTTCCATCAAGAACGGAAGTCCGCGAAAACTTCTGCTGCAATTTCGTAGCCCTGGAGCCGGGTCTTATCGTTATGCCGGAGGGCAGCCCTCGTGCACAAGAGCTGCTTGAAGCCAACGGCATCAAAGTTATCACAGTCAACGTTTCCGAAATCATTAAAGGACGCGGCGCTCTCCACTGCATCACCGCATTCTTAAAGAGAGGATAACCATCGCTAAAAAGCAAGCCCCATGCCGGCGTTTCCCCCAAAGCGCCAGGCAAAGCGCTTGCTTTTTCTTTATTTTAATGGTTTTCATCTGAAAACTGGTCTATCAACATAATATTTTTAACCTAAAACGGACATCTTTGAAAAAAGTGTATAAGAAGATGAGCGATTCTTAACCGAGGATTGAAAAATACTAAAAAAATGTATAAACGCAATCGAAAAAATATACTAAACGGTCACCCTTACAGCCATTTATCGTTGCTGCTTTGCTGATATATTGCATTTTACGTAAGATTTTTGCAGGTTTATTTACATTCTTGCATAAGACGCAAGATATGTAAAATCTTAAGATCAGCTTTTTATACACCTTTTTTCAAAAATCGCAATATAGGTTAAGGTTTTCTTCTTTTCCAAATTTTCCGCGCATTTACTATGAGGTGACGCCTTAAGTAACAAGGAATATGTCTGCATCTTCGCTCTAACCTTACTCATCTGCTTCATTCTTTTGATACCACTGTGCCTGCGCATGGTACATTTCTGCATAATATCCGTCTTTTTCCATCAGGCTGTCGTGAGTTCCATCTTCCACCAGCTTTCCTTCACAAAAAACCAGAATCCGATCCACCATATGAGTAATTCCAAGGCGATGGGAAATTAGCAAGGTCGTCTTTCCTGCAGTCATCTTTGCAAAATTCCTATATAGCTCCGCCTCTGCCAGCGGATCCAGTGCTGCAGTCGGCTCATCGAGAATCATAAGCTTTGTATCTCTTCTATACAGAGCCCTTGCCAGAGCGACTCTCTGCCACTGCCCACCAGACAGGTTATTTCCGGTCTTGCTGAACTGACCGATCTCTTCATCAAGCCCATCAGGCTGTCTGTCAACCAGTTCTTTAATATTCGCTTCCTGAAGAAGTCGCTCTAATGATTCCTCATCTATCTTGGTATTCATTTCTGAAGCTTCAATATTTTCTCGAAGGGTTCCTTCGTAGTGACAAAAATCCTGAAACACAGCGGCAGTAGATCTTCGTATTTTGCTAATCTGTAATTCATCTAACGGCGCACCATTTACCGCAATTTCTCCCTGCTGCGGAGTATAAAAACCCATCACCAAATTGATAAAAGTGCTCTTGCCGCTTCCATTTTCGCCGACAATTGCCACAGTCTCCCCTGCCTTAATCCTTACAGACAGGTCGTCAATCACCTTTCTGTTTGAGCCCGGATAAGAAAAAGTCACTTTATCAAATGTAATGGAAACCTCTTCAAAACCACGATCGACGCTGTTCTTTTCCTCTGCACCAAGATCCTGCAAATCAAAAAAATCTTTCATATAGGAGGTATTCTGTCCAAACTCCATCAAAGAAACAAGCAAGCTGCCAAGAAGACTTTGCAAACGCCCCGATAATGTCAACACCAGCATAAAAATGCCTATGCCGTCTTCCGGATGCAAATATATCTGCTTTCCCACCAGAATTAAAATCACAATATAAACTGCATTGCGGAGAATATCTGCCGCCATGTTATACTTCACATGCTTCCTCGTCAGACTTTCCTTTTTTTCTATGTATTCCTTTGCAGTCTTTTTCCATTCCGCTTTCAGGTAAGGGTAAGCCTTAAAATGCCTGATATCCTTCATCGCTTCGGAACGCACACAGGTCAAGTACTGCATAATAGCGCTATCACCTTCCAGCATCCATTTTGTTCTAAAGTGATAGGTCGCATCGCTTTGCAGATAGGACAGCACCGCCGCAGGAATACAGGTCAGAAATACCGCCGCTACAATCACGCCGCTGACGCGAAAAAGCTCCAAAGATACGCTTGCAATTGCAATCACTCTCTGCACGTTAAGAATTAAATCCTGCATGCTCCTTGCCGTGTACTCGCCTGCGTATTCCTCAACAAAGGACAGCTTTTGTCGGAAGCCGTCATTATTTTCGATATAGCGAAATTTCACATTACATTTGCACTCCATAATCGTGCGCGCCACAAATCGCTCCGTTCTGGTCGTATCTATGCGCAACATGTGCTCGCTCAAACAATCAAACAAAGCCTGCACAACGAAAAGCACAATCAGCATTGTAAAAAGAAACATAATTTCGCTTTCAAGATATCCGGGTGAATTTCCGCTAACCGCCTGATACAGCTGGTTTGTCAGCTGTTCTAAATATCTTGCGCTTATAACCGGAAGAAAGGCTGCAAACCACCCGAGCACATTGACTAAAATTGAATCCCAGCCCTTCACTCGGATACTGAGCTGCAATGCCTTTTTTACGACACGGATATTATCGCTTAATGAAAGTCTGTCTTTCTTATTCTCCATCTCGGTTGCTCTCCTTATGATACCATGCCGCCTGCTGCTGATACATCGCAGCGTATAATCCCTTTTGTTTCATCAGCATCTCGTGAGTTCCATCTTCTACAATTCTGCCTTTGTCTAACACAAGAATCCGGTCCGCCAGCTGGGCAAATCCAATTCGATGACTGATTAGAATTGCCGTATTGCCCTCCAGATTTTCTTTAATCTGCTGAAACTGTTTCAGCTCTGCAATAGGGTCAAGGGCTGAGGCCGGCTCATCTAAAATCAAAATATCATGTGTTCCCATACAGGCTCTTGCAATCCCGATTTTCTGTCGCTCTCCACCGGATAATTCTACGCCTTCAGGATAGACTTCTTTACGAAGAAGGGTATCCATCTGCTGCGGCAGCCTTTCCACCATCTTTTCCGCACCGCCTTTTACAATGGCTTCTCGCACCATTCCCCGATTTTCTATATGCGCGATATTCCCCATGCCGACATTTTCTCTCACCGTTTTATGTAAAATATAGAAATCCTGAAAAAAGGTGCCAATGGTACCCGTATGAAAAACCCGTCCACTGGTCGGAGGATAAATTCCCATCAGCACCTGTACCAGTGTGGACTTTCCGCTGCCGTTTTCTCCAACAAGGGCTACAATTTCCCCTTTAGGAATTTTCAGGTTGATATCATAAAGCACCTGTCTGTCATTTTTATATGCAAAGCACAGATTTTCTGCAGCAATTGCAATCTCCGGTTCTGTAGACTCTTCTGCAGGGATGGCATCCCTCTCCCTGTGCGCAACCTCTTCTTCCACCATATCCATAAAGGCTTTCTGTCGTTTCAAAGCGAAAATCCCTCTGTGCATATTGATGGACCCCTTTGAAATTACTGCTACATATCCCCCAAGGCTTCCGCAAAGCGTAAACAGCATGATAAACTCTTCCACAGTAATGTTTCCCTTGAAAATACCCCACAGACAAAATAGTAAAATACCTCCCATGAACAGATACAGAAACACATTGCTCAGGATTTCCGCTTTTCCAATGCTTCTATTATAAATAAGTTCCGCCTGCTCCACCTCATCGTAGTATTTATCGAACTGATCCAGCATTCGCTTCTGGCTTTTGTATACTCTGATTTCCTTCGCCACATTAGGCTGCATAGGAATCAGCTTAATCTCCCGAAGACGCCGCTCTGCAGGTGCGTAACTTCTCTCAAACTCCTCCAGCTTCTTTGTCATGCAATGATTCAAATATAATAAAACCGCCAAATAGCACAATATGAACAGCGCAATAAACGGAGATACGCTGGCAGCAGTCACCAGCAGCGCCAGTATACCGCAGCCCTTTCCTAAAAGTTCGCAGGCCGCACTGGTGACATCCGTAAGTGCGCCCGCACGCCGAATCACCGCATTATACTCATCATTGATTTCCTTCTGAAGCAGCATGTCCATGGGCATTTTCTGAAAAAAATCCATCAAAAGTTCCTGCAGACCCAGATAATAGGAATCATACATGCGAAAATACAGAAAGCCGCTGTTGATTCTAGCTGACAATCCACTTATAGTCAGCACCGTTCCATAAAAAATAATATACGGCAGCACATCCGAAAATGTGCCCGTTCCCGTATCCAAAAAACCTGCGATCACCGCCAGTATCTGCTTATTCAACAGAAGGGCTATGGCAGGCAGGATACACAACAGTCCGTTTAGGGTCAACCAAAAAGCGACGGTTCTTTTGTCGATGGAAAATACCAGACGGACGATCCAGCGGTATAGATTTTGGTTAGGAGATTTCTTCATCCGGTTTCCTTTCTCAATATGGGGTTATGATTGATAAAACTGCGCCTGCATATCAAATAATTCGCGATACAGTTGATTCGCCTGATACAATTCGTCATGGGAACCGTATTCTACAATTTCCCCGCCCACAAAAACAGCGATTTTATCACAGAATTTGCTGCTGGATAAGCGATGAGAGATAAAAATTGTCGTCTTATCCTTACTCATCTCGTTGAAACTCTGATATATTTCGTATTCTGCTCTCGGGTCTAGTGCAGCCGTTGGTTCATCCAGAATCACGACAGGCGTATTCTTAAATAAAGCTCTCGCTAAAGCGATTTTCTGTCCTTCACCGCCCGAAGGCTCGAATCCATCTTCTTCAAAGTTCTTGTAAACATTGGTGTAAATCCCTTTAGGAAGTTTCTCCAGCTTATCGCCGAAACCGCTGCGCCGCAGACAATCAACAATTTCTGCATCATCACACTCCTGATTGAAGCAGATATTTTCCTTCAAGGTGAATGAAAACAATCTGAAATCCTGAAAAACCGCTGCCATTAGACCTTGATATGCATCATAGTCAATCTCTTTTACATCAATTCCATTCAGAAGAATCCTTCCTTCTGTCGGCTCATATAGCCTGGTTAATAGTTTTACGAAAGTTGTTTTTCCCGCTCCATTTTCACCGACAACGGAAAGCTTTTCAGCTGGAGAAATGGTGATGTTTACATTTTTAAGTGCATATGTGCTTGCTCCGGGATATTTAAAAGATACGTTTTCAAACTGAATCGTGTATTCTGATGCACTATCATCAATAGATTCCTTACCAGTTCTCATTTTCTGAGGCATATTTACATATCTATCCAATTCTTCATAGTATATTCCAAACCGTCTAATGCCAATAATACTAGACATAACATCATTCATCGCTGCTGAAAACTGTGATACCGCACCTAAATACATCGTAAATGAACCTATTTGAATGTGTTGATTTAGCACCTTAGCAATCAGATATCCGTAAGTAATCCCATCTCGAATCAAAGAGGTAAAGGCAGTAAAATATTGAGATTTATTCATCACCCGCACCTGTCTTTTATAAAACTTTTCGGATTCTCCCAGGCATTTCGAGATTTTGCTGATCAGAAAATCCTTTAGATTATAAATTCTTTCTTCTTTCCCATACTCAAAATTTTCAATGGCATTTAAAAGATACATCGTTCTGCGCTCTATCGGCGCTTTCTCCATATCCCATGAAACATATTTCTTTTGTACGCGAGATTCCACCAAACTATTTAACAGAACTAGCAGGACAAAAATAAATACAATTCCGGCATTCAACGTGCTAAGTACAGCAATCAGTCCGGCAAAGACAAAAACTTTACCCACGATGTTAAATGCGTAATCTAAGACCATACCAAACCCATCCCCATCTGCATATAAAATCTTATGGGCTTTTTCCTTTATATCTAAGAATTCCGGATTTTCTAGAGATTCAAAATCGCAAGTGACTAGTTTTTCTGCCATCATACATTGAAAAGAATTAAGGACTTTGATCTTGGAGGTAAACATAGCGCCACGTAAAAATGAAAGTAGCGCCATTCCTACAAAATTAGTCAATACGAGAATGCCCACATATACAAACAACTGCTCTATTCGCTGCTGCCCTGTCAATTCATCAATGATATACTTTGGCATAATCACACTAAGCAGCGGCACCAATGCAGTAACCAACTGAAACGATGCAGCATAAAAGACATATTTTTTATTATATTTCCAAATTAGTTTCAACAGAAACCGAAAGCTCTTAAACATTTTTTTCCTCCTTGCTAAATTCTATCCATCGAACTTCCATTCATGATAAGAGGAACATAGCGAAAACCAATACTTCCACTATTATCTTTTTCAAAAAATAAACCTCAAAATTCTCGTTTACTACTATTACGTGAATTTGGAGGTTTGGTCACATATTTTCTCAAAAATTATTATTTGCCAAAATAAATTCTGCGTATCACTGGAATTTCAAATGGCAAAGACTTACATAGAATTTACTCTGACA